>CAUJHO010000001.1 GCA_963205025.1 Pseudomonadota bacterium
CGAGCATCGAAGCGACGGGCGCGGCCCGGCGGGGTGATGGCACGCGCCACATAGGTCAGGGCCGACAGGTCCGGCAGGGCCCCGGCGGCCCGATATTCGCGCCAGCCGCCGGCGACCGAGGCGGGCGGGGCCTTGCGGCCAACAATCAGGCCGGTTTCCTCAAAGGTTTCGCGGATGGCAGCGAGCGCCAGCGCCCGCGCCCGCTGCGGCGGACAGCCCTGGGCCAGGCGGGCCGCGGTCCTGGCGTCGAAATCGCCGGTCGAGGCCGCGCGGAAGTCGCCCCGCTCAATGCGCCCGCCGGGAAAGACCCATTTGGCGGCCATGAAAACATGGCCCTGGGCACGCCTGCCCATCAGCACCTTGCCGTCGCGCACGACGATCAGGGTTGCGGCGTCTTTGGGGCGAAGGCGCACGCCGGTGACGGGGGCGTCCGCCAGATCCTGGCGGGGATCGAAGGGGGTGGTCATCAGAAACGCCTCTCCCTGAGGGAGAGGGAGGGGCCCGACCGCGAAGCGGTTGGGAGGGTGAGGGGGTAGGGCGTGAGCCGGAGAGGGCGTAACCCCTCAACCTCCCGTGCCTGACGGCGCGGGCCCCTCCTTCTCCCCAAAGGAGAAGGGGTCATTTGCGCTTGCCCTTCTTCGTGCCCGACTTACCCGGCTTCGGACCGCCAGGGCGACCCTTTCCGCGCGGCTTGCCGGAGGGCGGCCCGCCGCGATCACGCACACCCAGTCGCGGGCGCGGGGCATTGGGGTCGGCCGCGGCGGGTTCGGACAGCATTTCGAAGATCAGGCCGCCGGTGATCGGTGTGGCTTCCAACAGGCGAACATCGACCGTCCGACCGAGGGTCCAGCGCTTGCCGGTGCGCTGACCAACCAGGGCATGGGCGCGGTCGTCGTGAATGAAATATTCGTCGCCGAGATCACGAACCGGAACGAGGCCGTCGGCTCCGGTCTCTTCCAGCCGCACGAACAGGCCGAATTTGGTCACCCCGGTAATGCGACCGGAGAAGATCGCGCCGGTGCGATCCTGCAGGAAGGCGGCGACATAGCGGTCGTTGGCGTCGCGCTCGGCGGCCATGGCCCGGCGCTCGGTCATCACGATGTGGTCGGCAATGGCTTCGAGCTGGCTGATTTCCTTGTCGGTCAGGCCGTCCGAGCCCAGGCCCAGCGCCCGGATCAGTCCGCGATGGACGATCAGGTCGGCATAGCGGCGGATCGGCGAGGTGAAGTGGGCATAGCGATCCAGATGCAGTCCGAAGTGGCCCACGTTCTCAGGCGAATAGACCGCCTGCATCTGGGTGCGCAGGACGACCTCATTGACGATCTCGCCATGGGGGCCGTCGCGGGTCTCATTCAGCAGGTCGTTGAAGCGCCGGGTGCTGGGCGGCTCGCCCTTGTTCCAGCGCAGACCCAGGGTGCCCAGGAAGTCCGCCAGGTTGAAGATCTTCTCCTGGCTGGGGGCATCATGGACCCGATAGATCAGGGGCGTCTTCTTCTGTTCCAGGGTCTCGGCGGCGGCGACATTGGCCTGGATCATCATCTCTTCGATCAGGCGATGGGCCTCCAGCGAGCGGCGCGGCTCGATGGAGACGACCTCGCCGGCCTCGTTGAGTTTGATCTTGCGCTCGAGCGTCTCGATCGCGAGGGGCGAGCGGCGCTCACGGCCGATCAGCATCGTCCGGTAGGCGGCCCACAGGGGTTTCAGGATCGGGTCGAGGATAGGGCCGGTAACGTCATCGGGCTGGCCGTCGATGGCGGCTTGCGCCTGTTCATAGGAGACCTTGGCCGCCGACCGCATGAGGCCGCGCATGAACTGATGGCTGATTTTTTTTCCGGTCTTGTCGAAGACCATCCGCACAGCCAGGCAGGCGCGGTCCTCGCCCTCGCGCAGGGAACACAGGTTCGACGACAGGGCGTGGGGCAGCATCGGCTCGACCCGGTCGGGGAAGTAGGTGGAGTTGCCCTTGTCGCGAGCCTCCCGGTCCAGGGCCGAGCCGAGGCCGACATAGGCCGCGACATCGGCGATGGCGACCCAGACGATCCAGCCGCCCTTGTTCTTCGGGTCCTGATCCGGCTCGGCAAAGACGGCGTCGTCGTGGTCGCGCGCATCTGCCGGGTCGATGGTGATCAGCGGAATCTTCCTGAGGTCCTCGCGGCCCTTCAGGGTCGGGGCCTGGGCCGCAGCGGCCGCAGCCTCGGCGGCCTCGGAAAAGCCGGTCGGCAGGCCGTGAGAATGCACCGCGATCAGCGAGGCGGCGCGCGGCTGGTCCTCTCGGCCCACGACCTCCAGCACCCGGCCGGGCTTGGGCCCATAGCGGCTTGGCCGGCCGGAAAGTTCGGCCAAAACCAGGTCACCGTCCTTGAGATCGCGTTCGCGCGCCTCGTGTTCGGAGATGGTCAGGACGTCCTTGGCCTTGCGGTCCACCGGCTCGACGCGGATTTCGCGGCGGGACTTGCGGATGACGCCGAGAATGCGGTGGGCGCTCTGTCCCAGTTTCTTGATCAGTCGAGCCTCGGTCTGGTCGCCGACGCGCTCGAAGCGGACCAGCAGGCGATCACCGAGGCCGGGCGCGCCGGCGGCTTTTTCGTTGCGGTCCGGGGCCAGGCGCGCCAGCGGCGCATCGGTTCCGGCCTTGACCAGGCGGACATAGAGGTCGCCGTCGGCATCACGCTCGACGACATCGGCGACACCGGTGGGAGGCAGGGAGCCGGCCTCGGCGAAGCCCTTGCGGCCCCGCTTGCCGATGCGGCCCTCACCCTCGAGGTCGCGAATCATGTCGCGCAGCGCCCTGCGTTCGGCCCCTTTCAGGCCAAAGGCGTGGGCAATGTCGGATTTCTCAGTCTCTCCGGCATCGCGGAGGAAGCGGACGAGTTCGTCTCGTGTCGGCAGGCCCTGTGGCCTGCGGTCTCTGTTTTTTGTCATTGGCCCTGAATGTAGGGGCCAAGGCGGCGGATTGCGAGGGCAGAGATCAGTCGCCCGTCGGTGGGGCGGCCGGTGTGTCGTCGCCGGCGGCCTCGGCCGCAACGACCGCGGCCTCTTCGGCCTCGGCTTCCAGCAGGCTGGGCGGCAGCACCTCTTCGCGCGTCAGTCCGACCTCTTCCAGGGTGGCCGGCGGCGTCGTGATATTGGCGCGGATGCGCCGGGCGGCGTGTTCGCAACGTCCCGGCAGGCCGAAGAACAGGTCAAACGCCGTCTGGCGTTCATCAAGGTTGGTGTTGCTCAGATAGGGCTGCCAGCGCGTCATTGCCCGGTCATAGGCACCTTGGGCGACCGCCGCCTGGGCCGGGGTGGCGCGCGACGCCCCGACCGCACGGGCCCCCTGGAAGTCCTGGCGCTCCAGTCGGCCCAGCCGCATCAGTTCGGCATCGGCACCGTCGCCGAGGGTTTCACCCAGCTGGACATGGCCCGAAATCAGTCCGTCGCAATAGCCCAGGAAGCCGAAGTCGTCGGCGGGTACACCGGCCGGAATTGGATAGGCATAGGCCATGGCCTCACGCTGACGCACCGAGTCGGCGGATTCGGTCGGGGCCGCCCGCGCGGTAATCATCGGGCCGTCCTGAACGGCGAGCGCAAGGACGGTAGCAAGGGCGAGGGAGAGCGACATGGGGCGCGTCTTTCTTCGATACAGGATCGACCCATCCTGGGCCGGTGTTGTGGCGTTTTCTAGTCGCGCAGCAAGGCCTGCGCCACCTCACCACACCTGACGATGGGGGCAGGTGCATTGACGTCGGAGGCCGCCGGACCGACATTAGGCAACCGGTCGGCGTTCAGGACGTTACCGGTTTGAGGATTCTGATGAACCGCATTCACACTTTCCGACTGGGACCGCCGCCCGCCGATCAGGGGCTCGGGGCCATGCTCGGCTGGCTGATGGCCGTGGTCGTGGGCGGTTTCGCCGTGCTGATCGGGGCGCTGTTTGCCCTGTTCGCAGGCCTCGCCGTGGCGATTGTCGCAGCCTTTGCCTGGGTCGCGGTCAAGTTGGCGCGTCTGACCGGTGGGCGGCCCCGTCGTCCGCAGCCGACCGCCAGTCCGGTCGGGGCCGGAGACGGCGATCTGATCGACGCCCGCAAGGTCGGCGATCAGTGGGTGGCCTACGGCTACGACCAGCCGTCGCGCTGAGCGCGACATGGCCCTGACCTTCATCGACCGGCCTACGCCCAACGTCGATGCCCGGCGCACCGTGCCGGACATGATCATCCTGCATTACACCGGCATGAAGAGCGGCGAGGCCGCCATCGAGCGCCTGTGCGATCCGGCCTCCAGGGTCTCGGCCCATTATGTGGTCGAGGAAGACGGTCGGATCTTCCGTCTGGCCCCAGAAGAGCGCCGCTGCTGGCACGCTGGCATTTCGCACTGGCGCGGCGAGGATCAGCTGAACCACGCTTCCATCGGCATCGAGATCGTCAATCCGGGTCATGAGTGGGGCTATCGCGCCTTTCCGGACGCCCAGGTTGCGGCTGTGGTCGCGCTGGTGGCCGATATTCGCACGCGCTGGACCATCCCGAACGACCGCATCATTGGCCACTCCGATGTGGCCCCCGATCGCAAGGAAGACCCCGGCGAGCTGTTTCCCTGGAAGCGCCTGGCCGAGGCCGGCCACGGCCTGTGGTTCGAACCGGCCATCGAGCGGATCGCCGCGCTCGGCCCGCCCATCGGCCCGGACGAAGAAGGGCTGGGCGTCGTCGTGATCCAGGCCGGGCTGAAGCGGCTGGGCTATGGGCTGGAACAGACGGGCGTTTACGACGAGGCCACCCGGCTGACCGTCACCGCCTTCCAGCGCCACTGGCGACAGGACAATATCGACGGCGTCGCCGACGGTGAGACACGGGCGCGGCTGGTGGGGCTGTTGCAACTGGCCAGCGCCGAGAGCGTGACCGGGGTGCTGGACTAGGCGTAGGTCGTCAGGCAATTGACGTCCTGTCAGACGGTCGGGCGGTCGCGGCGTTTCGGCGTCGAGGAAAGTCCGGGCTCCACGGAAACAAGGCGGCGGGTAACGCCCGCCGGGAGCGATCCCAGGGATAGCGCCACAGAAAGCAAACCGCCTCCGCTTCGGCAGAGGTAAGGGTGAAAGGGTGGGGTAAGGGCCCACCGCGGACCTGGCGACAGGGACGGCATGGCAAGCCCCGCCTGGAGCAAGACCGAATAGGGACGTCGCGCGCCTTCGGGTGCAGGGCTCGCCGGCCCGAGGCGTCCGGGTAGGTCGCGAGAACCGTTCAGCAATGAGCGGTCCAGAGGAATGACCGTCGCCGCCTTCGGGCGGGACAGAACCCGGCTTACAGGCCGTCTGACATTTTCTCCCACTTCCCACCACGCCTCTCCCGCCGAGAGAAGGATGGTGGTGCTCGATTATTGAATATTGGGTTCTATTTTTGTTCTCATTGCGGAGCACGATTGTACGTATACTTGAAGCTGATCTTTTGGAGGCAATCAGTGTCATTGCATCCCAGATTGGAACATGGTAACCCAGATATTAAGAAGCGGGAGGGGCCACCGGGTTGTCTGGTGGGGCCGGTTTCGGGGATCAGAGGCGGGCCAAGGGGTCCGGGCGCGCGCGGGTGTTTCTCTCAACCTTCGAGAAGCCGCTGGATTCCAAGAGGCGCTTTGTCGTCCCTGCCGACTACCGAAATGTTGAGGACGGCTCCCAGGACGAACTTTTCGTCTTCCCGTGTCTGTCCGAGCCCTGCCTTGAGGCCGGCGGCGTCGCCCTCAAGAAGGAATATGAGGCCATGGTGGCGAAGCTGCCGTTCGGCCATGACTCCCGCAAATCCCTGACCCTGAAGGTCTTCGCCCAGTCCAGGACTCTGGCCTATGACACCGCGGGCCGCATCACCCTGCCCGATGCCATGTGCGCGCGCTTTGGGCTGAGGAATGAGGTGATCCTGGTCGGGATGATGGACCGGTTCCTGATCTGGGAGCCCGAGGCCTATCAGCCCTGGGCCGAGAAGATGGAGCGGCTGGCCGATGAGAGCATCGCGGCCCTGGCCAATGTCGAATATGCCCGCCTAACCGGAGGCGAGTCATGAGCCGCCCGCACCTGTCGGTCCTGCTGGAGGAGGTGCTGGCCGCGGCAGCCCCGCAGGCGGGCGACCTGGTCATCGACGGAACCTTTGGGGCGGGCGGCTATTCGCGGGCCTTTCTTCAGCGCGGATGTGAAGTGATCGGCCTGGATCGCGATCCGTCCGTCCAGATCCATGCCGACCGGCTGACGACCGAGTTCCCGGGGGCCTTCCGATTGGTCCGGTGCCGGTTCTCGGAGATGGCCGACGCCCTGGCCGAGGTCGGATCGGGCTCCTGCGATATTGTCGTGCTGGATATCGGCGTCTCGTCGATGCAGCTGGATCAGGCCGAGCGCGGCTTCTCGTTCCAGAAGGACGGGCCGCTGGATATGCGTATGTCCGATGAGGGGCCGACGGCGGCGGACCTGGTCAATACACTCGACCACGGACCGCTGGCTCACCTGATCAAGGAATATGGCGAGGAGCGTGAGTCCGGTCGCATCGCCTCGGCCATCCTGCGCCGTCGCGTCGAACAGCCCTTCAGCCGCACCCTGGACCTGGCCGAGGTTGTCGAAAAGGCGGTCGGGGGTCGGCGCGGGGCCCCGATCCATCCGGCGACCCGGACCTTCCAGGCCCTGCGGATCGCCGTCAACGATGAACTGGGCGAGCTTGCCGCCGGCCTGGAGGCCGCCGAACAGGTGCTCAAGCCCGGTGGGCGGCTGGTGGTGGTCACCTTCCATTCGCTGGAAGACCGCATGGTCAAGCGTTTCCTCAACACCCGTGCCGGCAAGGGCGGGGGCGGCTCGCGGCACCTGCCGCCCCAGGCCGTTGTGGCGCGCCCCAGCTTCGAACTGGTCGGCAAGGGACTGGTTGAGGCCGGTGCCGCCGAGGCCCAGGCCAATCCCCGCGCCCGTTCGGCCAAGCTTCGGGCAGCAATCCGTACCGAGGCCCCGATCTGGAGGGCGGCAGCATGACCGAGTCCCACATGCGTGCCCGCCGCAGCCGGCTTCGGATGCTCGAACTGTCGGCCTTTCTCTGTCTCGTGGCGCTGGTGGCCTGGGTCTATGTCGCCAAGGCGACCGGGGCCGATGAACGCGCCACGATCCGCAGCATCGAATCCGACATCCGCACTGAACAGCGCGATATTCGCCGGCTGCGCGCCGAAGCCGCCACCCTGGAGCAGCCGGTGCGGCTGGAGGCCCTGGTTCGCGAACATACGGACCTGGCGCCGGTCGAGCCGATCAACGAGACCCGTCCTGAAAATCTTGACGCCCTGGTCGGCGAGGTCGAACCCCAGCCGGAGGCCCCTGAATGAGCCTGATCGATCTGGGTCGCCGCGTCCTGCCGCGCGCCAATGCCCGCTGGCTGGCAGACTGGTGGCAGGGACTGGAACATGCCTTTGAAAAGGCCGGGGCCGATGAGCGGGTCGAGAACGACACCCGCTTCCGCATGACCATCGTGGCCGGGGCCTTCACGCTTCTGTTCGCGATCTTGATGATCGGAGCCGGCAAGGCGGCGCTCTTCTCGGGCCAGGTTCACGAGCGTTCCGGCCCGGCGGTCCTGACGCTCCAGCGCGGGGACTTGACCGACCGCAACGGCCTGCTGCTGGCGACCAATCTGCCGCACTATCGGCTGGTGATCGCGCCGAATGAGACGGTGGATCGTCAGTTCGTGCATCAGGCGGTTCTCTCGGCCCTGCCGGAGCTGTCGCGCGCCGGTCGTCGCCGTCTGGATCTGGTGCTGACCGGTGAGGAGCGGGGTTTCATCGTCGGCGGCCTGACCGACGAACAGCGCCGGCGGGTCCACGACCTGGCGCTGGGCGGCCTGTATTTCGAGGAGGAGGATGCTCGGCAGTATCCCCTTGAGGACCTCGGGGTCCATGTCATCGGCTTCGCCGATCAGGACGGGCAGGGGATCACCGGCGTCGAGGCTGCGTTCAACGACGAGATCCGCCAGGCCGGCCGTCGCGGCCAGGATGTGCCGCTGTCCATTGACCTGCGGGTGCAGGGGGCTCTGGAGAGCGAACTGGAGGCCGTCGCCGCCGATCAACAGGTGATTGGTGCGGTCGGGCTGGTGACGAACATCCGCACCGGCGAGGTCCTGGCCATGGCGTCCTACCCGGACTTCGACCCGAACCAGCGGGCCGGCACCCCCCAGACCAACTTCATCAACCGCGCCGCCGGATCGGTCTGGGAGATGGGATCGACCTTCAAGATCTTCTCGATCGCCGCAGGTCTGGATTCCGGGGCCGTGCGGCCCGACACGGTGGTCGATGCCGCCGGCGGCCTGAGGCTCGGCTCGCGGGTCATCAACGACTTCCACGCCGCCAACCGGGCCATGACGGTCGAAGAGGTCTTCACCCATTCGTCCAACATCGGCACCAGCCGGATCGCCGCCATGATGGGCGGGGATGCCTTGCGGTCCTACTACAACGAGCTCGGCCTGCTTGATCGGCTCCAGATCGGCCTGGCGGAATCCACGGCTCCTCTGGTGCCGTCCCGATGGGACGCCAATACCATCGCCTCGGCCTCGTTCGGTCACGCCATCGGCGTCACGCCGCTGCAGATGGCGGCCGGCGTCGGAGCCATCATGAATGGTGGCGTCTATGTGCCGCTGACGCTGCGCCCGGTCAGCGACCGCAGCCGCATCCAGGGCCGCCGCGTGGTGTCGGCCCGAACCTCGCAGGAAATGCTGCGGCTGATGCGCCTGAACGTGACCGCCGGCTCCGGTCGTCGCGCCGACGTCGACGGCTTCTCGGTGGGCGGGAAGACGGGTACCGCCGAGAAGTACGCCAACGGCCGCCCTGACCGGACCCGCGTGGTCTCTTCGTTCGTCTCGGTCTTTCCGACCGAAGGCCCGGCCGACCAGGATCGGTACCTCGTCTTCATCCTGCTCGACGAGCCGCGCGGTTCGGCCCAGTCCGGTGGAGGGCGTACCGCCGGACTGACCGCCGCCCCGGCCGTGGGCCGGGTTATCCGACGCATCGGCCCCTTCCTGGGGGTGCGCCGGCAGCGTACCGGTGAGCCGACCGCCGAACATCTGCAGCCCCTGTCCGAGGTCGAAGGTATGACGGAGGCCACGCGATGACCGCCCTGCGCCTGTCCGACATCGTTCGCCGCGATGTGGCGTCCGACCCGGTCATAACCGGGGTCACTTCCGACAGCCGCCGGGTCACCGACGGGACCCTGTTCGCGGCGCTGCCGGGGGCGACCGCCGACGGCCGCGCCTTCATTCCACAGGCCCTGTCCCAGGGGGCCGCCGCCGTCCTGGCTCCCAGCGACACGCCCGAGGACATCGCGCCCCTGCTGGTCAGGTCGGGTGATGTGCGCCGGGCCTATGCCCTGGCCGCGCGGGCCTTCTATGGCGACCAACCTCGAACCTGCGTGGCGGTGACCGGCACCAACGGCAAGACCTCGGTGGCGACCTTTTGCCGTCAGATCTGGACGACGCTCGGCTACCACGCCGCCAGCATGGGCACGCTCGGCGTCACGGCCGGCGACCAGGTCCTGACGGGGCCGGGTCTGACCAGCCCGGATGCCGGTGACGCGGCCCGGATGCTGGCCGAACTGGCCGGGCGGGGCGTCACCCATCTGGCGCTGGAGGCGTCGTCGCACGGCCTGGATCAGCGCCGGATCGACGGGGTCAATCTGGTGGCGGCCGGTTTCACAAACCTGAGCCAGGATCACCTGGATTATCACGCCGACATGGGCAGCTACCGTGACGCCAAGCTCAGGCTGTTCGACACCCTGCTGCCGCGCGGACGCACCGCCGTCCTGAACGCGGATTCCGACGCCTACAACGCCTTTGCCGGGGCCGGAATCATGGCCGGTCTGGGCGTGATGGCGGTGGGCGAACGCGGGCGTGACCTCAGCCTGGTATCGCGGCGGGCGACGCCGGACGGCCAGCGTCTGGTCATCGAAAGCCGAGGTGAGCGCCACGAGGTGCTGCTGCCGTTGGCGGGGGCCTTCCAGGTCGAGAACGCCCTGGTCGCCGCAGGTCTGTGCGTGGCCGCTGGAGACAGCCCTGAGGCCGTGATCGCGGCCCTGGCCTTGATCAAAGGGGCCGCCGGTCGCCTGCAACGGGTCGGCACCACGGCCAGCGGCGGCGAGGCCTATGTCGACTATGCCCATACCCCCGACGGGTTGAAGACGGTGCTGATGGCCCTGCGCCCCCATGCCAGGGGGCGGCTGATCGTGGTCTTTGGGGCCGGCGGCGACCGGGATCGCGGCAAGCGCATCCAGATGGGTCAGGTGGCGGCGAAACTCGCCGACGTCGCCATCATCACCGACGACAACCCCCGCTCCGAAGATCCCTCTGCCATCCGGGCCGAGATCCGTCGCGGCTGTCCCGACGCCCGCGAGATCGGGGACCGACGCCTGGCCATTGCGGCGGCCATCGCCGACCTCGAGGCTGGTGATGTGCTGGTCGTCGCCGGAAAAGGACATGAGCAGGGTCAAATCGTCGGCGAAACCGTCTATCCGTTCGACGATGCGACGGAGATCGCAAAGGCCATCAAGGACGCTGAGTAATGTCTGACCCCCTGTGGACCGCCCGCGAGGTCGCCGCTGCGACCGGCGGTCTGGCCGATGGTGAGTTTTCGGCCCAAGGGATCACCTTCGACAGTCGTGAGGTCCAGCCGGGCGATCTGTTCGTCGCCCTGCAAGGCGTCCGCGACGGCCATGAGTTCGTGGCCGGGGCTTTTGCCGCCGGGGCGGCGGGGGCTCTTGTGTCCAGCCCGGTACCCGGTGGACCCTTCGTCCTGGTTGCAGATACCCTGCAGGCGCTGGAGGCCCTGGGTCGCGACGCCCGCGATCGTGCGCCCCAGGTCCGGCGCGGGGCCGTCACCGGCTCGGTCGGCAAGACCAGTGTGACCCAGGCGATCCGCGCAGGCCTGGATCTGGCCGGGCCGGCCCACGGCTCGGTCAAGTCGTTCAACAACCACATCGGCGTGCCCCTGACCCTGGCCCGGATGCCGCGCGCCGTCGAACGCGCCATCTTCGAGATCGGCATGAACCACGCCGGCGAGATTGGTCCGCTGTCGCGGATGGTTCAGCCGCACGCCGTGTGCGTCACGACCGTTGGGCCGGTTCACATCGAAAACTTCCCGGATGGCGAGGCAGGGGTGGCGCGCGCCAAAGCCGAAATTTTCGAGGGCCTGGGTCCGGGCGGGGTGGCGGTGCTGAACGGCGACGACCGCTGGTTCGACCTGTTGAAACAGGCGGCCCTGGAGCGTGGGGCCCGGGTCGCGGTGTTCGGCTCCGACCCGGGCGGCGACGCCGTGCTGGTCGATTTCCGGCCCGATCCCGAGGGGGCCGATGTCACGGCCCGCATCTGGGGGGAGGAGATCACCTACCGCCTGGCCCAGCCCGGTTTCCACTGGGGCCCCAACAGCCTGGCGACCTTGCTGATGCTGGAGGCACTGGATGTGCCGATGCCGACGGCGCTGGAGGCCCTGGCGAGCTTTCGCCCGCTGGCCGGGCGTGGGGCCGCGCGGCAGGTGGCGGTTCCCGGCGGATCGTTCCTGCTGATCGACGAGAGCTACAACGCCAATCCGATCTCCATGGTGGCGGGATTTCGAAATCTCGGTGCGCGCCGCGATGTGGCGGGCCGCCGCATTGTGGTCCTGACCGATATGCTGGAACTGGGCGATCAGTCCCAGGCCCTGCACGCCGGCCTGGCCGAACCGATCATTCAGGCAGAAATCGACCTGGTGTTTACCGCTGGGAAAGCGATGCAGTTTCTGGATCAGGCCCTGCCCGCAGAAAAGCGGGGCGGCTGGGCCGAGGATGCGGCCGCGCTGGCGCCCGTCGTCACTGCGGCGGTTCGGCCCGGCGATGTGGTCATGGTCAAGGGTTCCAACGGTTCCAGGGCGTCGCTGATCGCGAAGGCCCTGGCCGAGATGGGGGCCGCTCGGGAAGTCTGATGTTCTATCTGCTATATCTCTATTTCGCGGATTTCGCTCAGGAATATCCGCTGCTGAACCTGCTGCAGTATCAGACGGTGCGGGTCGGCCTGGCGCTGTTCACCGGCCTGTTCGTGGCCATCGCCATGGGCAGCCGCTTCATCGAATGGATGCGGTCCAAACAGGGGCGGGGCCAGCCCATCCGCAAGGACGGCCCGGCCAGTCATCTCCAGACCAAGCAGGGCACCCCGACCATGGGCGGTCTGATGATCCTGGCCGGGGTCTTCGCCGGCACCCTGCTGTGGGCCGACCTGACCAACATCTATGTCTGGGTCGTGCTGTTCGTCACCGGTGCCTATGGCCTGCTCGGATTTCTCGATGACTACGACAAGGTCACCAAACAGCATCACGCCGGCCTGACCGGCAAGCAGAAGCTGGCGGCCCAGTTCGCTGTCGCCATCGTGGCCGCCGGAATCCTGGTGGCCTTTGCACCCGTATCGCCGACCTCGCCGAACCTGCAGACGTCGCTTGCCTTCCCGTTCTTCAAGGCTGTCCTGCTGAACCTGGGCTGGTTCTATGTGGCCTTTGCGGCCTTCACCATCGTCGGCTTTTCCAATGCCGTGAACCTGACGGATGGGCTGGACGGTCTAGCGATCGTGCCGGTGATGATGGCGGCGTCGGCGTTCGGCGTGATCAGCTACCTGGTCGGCAATTTCGTCTTCTCGGAATATCTGCAGGTCCACCATGCGCCGGGCACCGGCGAGCTGGCGATCTTCTGCGCGGCCATCATCGGCGGGGGCACGGGCTTCCTCTGGTACAACGCTCCGCCGGCCAAGATCTTCATGGGCGACACCGGCTCGCTCGCCTTGGGCGGTGCGCTCGGCTCGGTGGCCGTGTCGACCAAGCACGAGCTGGTGCTGGGCATCGTCGGCGGCCTGTTCGTCATCGAGGCGCTCAGCGTCATGATCCAGGTCGCCTACTTCAAGGCGACGGGCAAACGCATCTTCCTGATGGCCCCGATCCACCACCATTTCGAAAAGCTGGGCTGGCCGGAATCGACGGTCGTGATCCGCTTCTGGATCGTGGCGGCCATGCTGGCGCTCGTCGGCCTGGCGACGTTGAAGCTGAGATGATCCCGGCGCGCGGCTTTGAGGGCAGGGAGGTCGCCGTCTTCGGCCTCGGCCGGTCCGGCCTGACGGCGGCGCGCGCGCTCAAGGCCGGCGGGGCCTTTCCGGTCCTCTGGGACGACAGTGTCTCGGGCCGGATGCAGTCTGAGGCCGAGGGTTTCCGCGTCGAGGATCTGAGCCAGGCGGACTGGAGCCGTTTTGCCGCCCTGATGCTGGCTCCGGGCGTGCCCCTGACCCATCCGCGTCCGCACTGGACGGTCGTGAAGGCCCGCGAGGCCGGGGTTGAGGTGCTCGGCGACATCGAACTGTTTCAGCGCACCCTCGACCGCCTACCGACGGGCCAGCGGCCCCGGGTCGTCGCCATCACCGGCACCAACGGCAAGTCGACCACCACCGCCCTGATCGGCTGGGTTTTGAAACAGGCCGGGATCGACACTCACGTTGGCGGCAATATCGGCATCGGCGTTCTGGCCCTGCCCGAGCCGACGCCCGGTGCGGTCTATGTCATCGAAGTGTCGTCCTACCAGTTGGACCTGACCTCCAGCTTTGCGCCGGACGTCGCCATCCTGACCAACCTCAGCCCCGACCACCTGGATCGCCACGGCGGCATGGAGGGCTATGTCGCGGCCAAGGCGCGGCTGTTTGCCAACCCGCGTGGGGGCGCGGTGGCCGTGATCGGAACCGACGACGGCTGGGGCCTGGAGACGGCGGCGTCGCTGGTCGGGCAGTGGCCGGTCATCTCGGTCAGCACGCGCCCGTCTCCCCTCGGCGAAGCGGCGATCATGGGGGGGGCCGGCTGGATCGAGGTCGACGACCGATTGATCGACCTGACGGCCGCTCGCTCGCTTCCCGGTCGCCATAACGCCGAGAACGCCGCCTTCGCCTACGCTGCTGCAACGACGCTGGGCGTCGATCATGACAAGGTCGTCGCCGGACTAATGAGCTTCCCGGGCCTCGCTCACCGCATGGAGACGGTGGCCCAGGCCGGCCGGGTCCGCTTCGTCAACGATTCCAAGGCCACCAACGCCGATGCCGCGCGCCAGGCCCTGTCCAGCTACGACCGCGTCTTCTGGATCGCGGGCGGGCGAGCCAAGGACGGGGGCATCGACAGCCTGGTGGATCTCTTTCCCCGCATTGCGCGGGCCTATCTGATCGGCGAGGCGACCGAGGACTTTGCTCACCGCCTGACCGATGTGCCGCACGCGGTCTGTGTGGAGATGGACCGGGCCGTCGAGCTGGCCGCCCGCGACGCTGCCGTCACGGGGCGGGATGAGGTCGTGCTCCTGTCCCCGGCCTGTGCGAGCTTTGACCAGTATCCAGACTTCGAGGCGCGCGGCGAGGCCTTCCGGGCCGCCGTGCGTCGCATCATCGATGAGGAGGGCGCGCCATGACCGCCTATGTTCCGCCCCTGGCCCGGGGCGACCGCTCCCTGGTCGGCAACTGGTTCTGGCAGGTCGACAAGCCGATCCTGATGGCGGTACTCGCCCTGATACTGACGGGCGTGGCGCTCAGCTTCGCCTCCAGCCCGGCGGCGGCCCTGCGTGACGATTCCATCAGCGGTGATTTTTACTATGCCTGGCGCATGATCGCGTTTGCGACCCTGGGCCTGGGCATCCTGATCTCGACCTCGATGCTGTCGCCGCGCCATGTCCGGCGGGTATCGGCCCTGACCTTCCTGTTCTGCATCGGGGTGATGTGTCTGCTGCCCTTCTTCGGCAACGAGGCCAAGGGCGCGACCCGCTGGCTGGCCATCGGGCCGTTCGGTTTCCAGCCGTCGGAGTTTATCAAGCCGGCCCTGATCGTGCTGGCGGCCTGGATGTTCGCCGAGGGCCAGAAGGGCGAGGGCGTGCCGGGCATGTCGCTGGCCTTCGGCCTTTACGGGATCACCGCCGGGCTTCTGATCATCCAGCCCGACATCGGCCAGACCGTCCTGATCACCACCACCTTCATGGCCGTCTTCTTCATGGCCGGGGTGCCGCTGCGCTGGATGGCGGCCCTGATGGGCATGGCGGCGGTCGGTTTCGGGGCGATCTATCTGACCGTCGGCCATGTGCGCGATCGCTTCGCCATGTTCCTGGGCGGCGGCGAGGCCAACGACAATTTCCAGCTGGCCCGGGCCCACGAAGCCATCGCCGCCGGCGGCCTGGTTGGTCGCGGCGTCGGCGAGGGCGTGATGAAGCGCCACGTTCCCGACCTGCACACCGACTTCATCTATTCGGTTGCGGCCGAAGAGTTCGGTCTGGTCTTTTCGATCATCCTGATCGGCGTCTTCGGCCTGGTCGCTATCCGGGGCTTGCGGCGCGCGCGCGAGCTGGCCGACCCGTTTGAACAGACCGCCGCCGGGGGGCTGTTCGTGCTGCTGGGTCTGCAGGCCGCCATCAATATCGCGGTCAATCTGGGGCTGGTTCCGACCAAGGGCATGACCCTGCCCTTCATCAGCTATGGCGGCTCGTCGATGCTGGGCATGTGCCTGACGCTCGGCCTGGCCCTGGCCCTGACGCGTAAGCGTCCCGGGGCCTATCAGCCGGGGTCGACCCCCAAGGGCATTCTCGGATGAGCAAGGTCGCCGTTCTGGCTGCGGGGGGCACCGGTGGCCATCTGTTTCCGGCCCAGGCCCTGGCCGAGGCCTTGACGGCGCGCGGCTGGCGCGTGGTGCTGGCCACCGACCGGCGTGGCGACCAGTACGCCCACGATTTCCCGGCTGAAGAGCGGCTGGCCCTGGATGCCGCCACCGCCAGCAATCCCATCGCCATGGTCGGGGCCGTGTTCACGATCATGGCCGGCGTGGCCCAGGCGCGCTCGGCCTTTGCCCGGCTCAAGCCGAGCGTCGTCATCGGTTTCGGCGGCTATCCGTCAGTGCCCGCCCTGCTGGCGGCGGCGATCACGGGCCGGCCCATCGTCATCCATGAGCAGAACGCGGTGCTGGGTCGCTCCAACCGGGCCCTGGCGCGGTTCGCGCGCAAGATCGCGGCGGCCTTCCCGACTCTGGAGCGGGTGCCACCGGCCCTCAGAGATCGGGTCGAGATCGTCGGCAATCCGGTCCGGGCCGATATCCGTGCCCTGAACGACCGGGCCTTCGATGCCGGCGGGCCCCGGCTGCACGTTCTGATTACCGGCGGCAGCCAGGGGGCCCGGATCCTGTCCGAGACCGCCCCGCGTGCCCTGGCCCAGATTGCCGAGCGCCTGCGCGACCGGCTCCATGTCCACCAGCAGACCCGGCCCGAATTGCTCGACACCGCCCGCGACATCTATGCCGATGCCGCCATCCAGGCCGAGGTCGCGCCCTTCTTTCGCGACATGGCCCTGCGACTGGGCCAGGCCCATCTGGTGATCGGCCGCGCCGGGGCCTCGACCTGTTCGGAACTGGCGGTGGCCGGGGTGCCCTCGGTCCTGGTTCCGCTGAAGATCGCGACCGACGACCACCAGCGCCTGAACGCCAAATCCCTGGCCGACGCCGGGGCGGCTATGGTCATTCTGGAGGATGATCTGACGGTCGACAGGCTGGCCGAGGCCGTTCAGGCCATGCTGGATGACGCAAATGCCCTTGAGCGCCGCGCCGCCGCCGCGCGTGCCGTCGGGATCCCCGATGCGGCCGAGCGTCTGGCTGATCTGGTCGAGGCCCAGGCCGGCGGCTGATCAATCCGCATAGAAAGCCGGGCGTGCCGCTCCGGCGGCCTGGAAATTCACGAAATCATGTCCGCGCCCGCTCTCCGGCGACGGATCACAGACGTGCGCCACCATCGCCCCATAGTAGGTGCCCGGCTCAGCAGTCTGGCTGGACGTATCCTGCGCCGCCGTGGCCCCCACGAATGCCGGCCCGTTGAAGGCAGCAAAACTGCGATGGACGAAGGTGCGGGCCGCACAGTCGACCGTGATGGCGGCGGCCATGGTGTCGTAGCCGGCGCTGTTCTCCAGAAAGAGCCAGAAGGTGAGATCCACCGGCGCGGCCGGAACAACTGCAGAGGGTGCCCGGTCGATCATCGCCAGCGTCGCGGCGTCCTCAGCCAGGATCCACAGGGGACGCGAGGCCTGGTCAGCGATACTGCCAGGCTGGATCTGCATCAAGCTAAGGGCCGAGATCAGAACAAGGGAGAAGATCATGGGGCTGGCTCCGGAAGAACGCGATGACAGTGAGGAGAGCTTGATCGCGTGCCAATTGAACACGCTGCACACGCGAGCGGGTCGTGCCGAATTCAGGCCAGAGATGCCTGCTGTGCCGCCTGGGCCTCGGTGAAATCGCCATAGTCTGCTGCCGGCGATCCCGTCGGACCGGCATCACAGACATGGCTGAGCATCGCCGAATACGGGGTTTCGGGATTGGCCGACTGGAACGCGGTATCCTGCGCCGGCGCGGCCTCAATAAGAGTCGGGCCGGAATAGGTCGTGATCTGCCGCATGGCATAGGTGCGGGCTTGGCAATCAACCGTGACGGCGATCTGCATCGTGTCATAGCCGCCCATCGGGTCTGAAATGATCCAGAGGTCGGCCTCGATCGGTGCCGACGGCGTCTCGGGAGCCGGAGGCCGATTGATCGCCACCAGGGTTCCGTACTCCAACATCACCTGCCAAAGCGGCTCGCCGGCGACAGATGGCCCAGGGGCGCTGGCGCGCGAAGCCAGGGCCGGGTCGACGGCCTCGCCTGTGGCGGGCGCGTCCGCTCGACCGCACGCCATCACGCCGGTAGCGGTCAGGCCGCAGAGCAGCGGGATCCATCCTGATCGGACCATCGATTCCTCCCTGAATGCGAGATTCGCTCTACCCTAGCGATGGAGTCGCAAACCTCAAACGCGAGGGCTGGTGCAATCGCGCTCGGCTGCGTCTATGACGCCCTGATGATCCAGCGCCTGCGCCCCGTTCCCTTCGCCCTCGGCCCCGTCCACTTCGTCGGCATCGGCGGCATCGGCATGAGCGGTATCGCCGAGATCATGCTCAAGATCGGCTATCAGGTGCAGGGTTCCGACGCCAAGGCCAGCGCCAATACCGAACGGCTGGAAAAGCTGGGCGCGCGCATTCTGATCGGCCACGACGCGGCCAATGTCTCGGAGGGCGTGTCGGCGGTCGTCCATTCCACTGCGGTCAGGGCCGACAACCCCGAGATCCGCGAGGCGCGCCGGTGCCGTATTCCGGTGGTGCGCCGGGCCGAGATGCTGGCCGAGCTGATGCGGCTTCAGTTCTCCATCGGGGTGGCGGGCACCCATGGCAAGACCACGACCACCTCGATGATTGCGGCTCTGCTGGACGCCGGCGGGCTGGACCCCACCATCGTCAACGGCGGCATCATCAACGCCTATGGCACCAACGCCAAGGTCGGCGACGGCGACTGGATCGTCGTCGAGGCCGACGAGAGCGACGGCAGCTTCCTGCGTCTGAAATCGACGGTCGCCATCGTCACCAACATCGACCCGGAGCACCTGGATCACTACGGCGATTTCGACGGCGTGCGCCGTGCCTTCGTCGATTTTGTCGAGAACATTCCGTTCTACGGCTTTGCCGCCGTGTGTCTGGATCACCCCGAGGTTCAGCGCCTGGTCGCCCAGATCGATAACCGCCGGCTGGTGACCTATGGCACCAACCCCCAGGCCATGGTCCGGGCCGAAAACTGCGACCTGGGGCCGGATGGGGCCCGGTTCGACGTCGTCATCCAGAACGGTGAGACGACCCGGATCGACGGCCTGCACCTGCCGATGGCCGGCTGGCACAATGTCTCCAACGCGCTGGCCGCCATCGCCGTAGCGCGTGAGCTGGACGTCTCCGATGAGGCCATCCGCGAGGGTCTGGCCGGCTTCGGCGGGGTCAAACGGCGCTTCACCACCACCGGTATCGTCGAGGGGGTTCGGATCGTCGACGACTACGGCCACCACCCGGTCGAGATCGCCGCCGTGCTCAAGGCCGCCCGCCAGGTCGCCGAAGGTCGGGTCATCGCGGTCGTTCAGCCGCACCGCTACACGCGCCTGCGCGACCTGATGGAAGAATTCTCGACCTGTTTCGCCGATGCCGACATCGTCCATGTGGCCGACGTCTATCCGGCGGGCGAGGAGCCGATCGAGGGCGTCGACAAGCATGCCCTGGTTGATGGCATCCGGCGCTTCGGCCATCGCGACGTCCAGCCGCTGGAAAACGCCGCGGTGCTGCCGCGCGTCATCAAGGAAGAGGCGAGGGCCGGCGATGTGGTCGTGCTCTTGGGGGCCGGGGACATCACCGCCTGGGCCTACGCCCTGCCGGGCCAGCTGGAGGCGATGGGGTAGGCCGCGCCCCGCGCTGCCGAGGTTTCAACGACCGTTGCGTTGCTTTAGCCTCATCTGAGCCAGCGATGAGGCTTCAGGCTATGACCACAGGTGACCGCAGCGTCCGAATGAGCCGCCGACTTGTCGTCGGTGGGGCCCTGATGACGGTAATGGCGCACTCCACATTGGCGTGGGCCCGGCAAATTGCGGGCGACTGGATCCCCGAACTGGCCGGTCGCTGGGATGTGACCTTTACCATTCCGCTGGGTGATCTGACGACCGTCTGGGTCGTTGAACAGACACCGTCAGGCGTGACCAGCGTGGCGACAGTCGGCCCCAATCCCATGGCCCTGTCCCTACGCGAGGTGCGCCGTGACGGATCGAGGGTGCGCCTGTCCGGTCCGACCCGTGCCGGAGACGCCGTATTGGAGGCCCCGCTGGACTCCAGCCGGCTCCAGGGCCGGTTCACGGCGGGCAATTTGCGCGGAACCTTTGTCGCGACCAAACGCCCGGATGTCCGCTCCCATACGCTGATCGAGATCTTCGACCAGACCATCGGCACCTTCGAGGAGATGCTGTTCACATCCACGCCCTTCGACTCTGCCTGGCACGCGCGCAAGGCCGAGCTCAGGGTGACGCTGGAAGGGGCGACCGAGCGCGATCTGGTTCGGGTCGTGCGGACCCTGATCGCTTCGACCGGTCTGTCACACAATGACTATCTGCTGGAACCCACGCCCCAGCCCGCGACAGAGGCGGGTCGCGTTGAGTCGGCGGTGACCTGGCGGCGGCTGGGTGGTGGCCTGGGGTTGATCCGCATCGCCAGCTTTGTCGAAGACCCTGCGGAACGGCAAAGGCTGGACGAAGCGTTTGGCGAGCTGGCCGATACGCGCGGCCTCGTCGTCGATCTGCGTGGAAACTCCGGCGGCAATCTGGGCCTGGCCATGCGGTTGGGCGACCGGCTGTTTGCGGCCCAGACCAGCGTCGGGTCCTTCGCCACGCGGCGGGCGCTCGATGCCGCGGGGGTCGTCGCCATGGACGCCCTGTCGGACGACGCGTTTGAGACCTTCGGCGGCTATGAGGTCGACGCCTTCCAGCAGGCCCTGACCCACGCCGGCGCTGTCAGGATCGTCACCGGCGGTCGTGCCCCCACCTATGAGGCGGCCGTCGCCCTGCTGGTGGATAACGGCTGCGCCAGCACGACCGAAGCCATGGCCGCCGTCATCAAGGAAAGCGGCCGCGCGCGCCTGTTCGGGGCGGCCACCGCCGGACGGATGCTGTCCTCACGGCGCCTGACGGTGATGGACGGCTATACCCTGCGGATCGCCTATGCCGATTTCCGCACGCCGGGCGGCCTCGATGTCGAGGGCGTCGGCGTAACGCCGGACCAGGTCGCCGGCGATGGTGACGCCGCGGTCCGCGCGGCGACGAGCTGGCTTCGGTCCCAGCGCTGAGGCCGCGCGGCCAGAGCCGGGTGGACGCGCGCCGCCAGTCGATCTATCCGCACAGATCAGCGCCCTTTCATCTGGGTCCCGGCCCTCGCCGGAACCGAGCGGAGTTTCAGTTGGCCTCTCTCGAACACCTCCCGCCCGTTCGCGGCAAGCTGCTGCTCAATGAGCCTCTGGGCCCCTACACCTGGTTCCGGGTCGGCGGTGCGGCGGACGCCCTGTTCATTCCGGCCGATGCCGATGACCTGGCGGATTTTCTGAAGGGGCTGGACCCATCCGTCCCGGTGACGGTTTTGGGCGTCGGCTCCAACGTCATCGTGCGCGATGGCGGCGTCGAGGGGGTGGTCATCCGGCTGGTGGGGCGGCCCTGGGCCCAGATCACCACGGACGGCGACACCATCAAGGCTGGCGCCGGCGCGCTGGATTCCATGGTTGCCAAGGCATCGGCCAAGGCTGGTCTTGCCGGGCTGGAATTCTATGCCGGCATCCCCGGCACCGTCGGCGGGGCCCTGACCATGAACGCCGGCTGTTACGGGTCAGAGACGAAGGACATCCTGGTTTCGGCCTGGGGCCTGACGCGGCGGGGTGAGCGGGTCGACTATGCCCTGGCTGATTTCGGCTACACCTACCGGCACTCGGTCGTCCCTGAAAACGAGATCATCTGGGTCGAGGCCACCTATCGCGGCACGCCCGCCGACCCGACCGAGGTTCAGGCCAAGATCGACGAGATCACCTCCCGCCGCGAACTGACCCAGCCGATTCGCGAAAAGACCGGCGGTTCGACCTTCAAGAACCCGCCGGGCCATTCGAGCTGGAAGCTGGTCGATGAGGCCGGCTGGCGCGGCAAGCTGTTCGCCGTCACGGGCGGCGGGGCCATGTTCAGTGACCTGCATTCCAACTTCATGATCAACCCCGGTGAGGCCACCGCCGCCGACATCGAAGGTCTGGGCGAGGCCGTCCGCGCCGATGTGAAACAGAAGTCGGGCATCCAGCTCGACTGGGAGATCAAGCGGATCGGGCGAACGGGATAATTCGCCACATCCGCCGTCTGGTAAACCAGACGTAAACCAAGGTTGACCCATCAAGGTCGCTCGCGCCCTGCCGAGTGGTCCATGTCCCGCAACCCGTCCGAAACCCACGTCGCCGTCCTGATGGGCGGATTGTCGTCCGAGCGCGAGGTTTCGCTCGTGTCGGGTCGAGAATGTGCCAAGGCGTTGCGCGCCGGAGGCTTCCGGGTCAGCGAGGTGGATGCGGGCCGGGATCTGGCGGCGACCCTGAGCGCGCTGAAACCCGACGTCGCCTTCAATGCCCTGCACGGCGTCTGGGGCGAGGACGGCTGCGTCCAGGGCGTGCTGGAAACGCTCGGTATTCCCTATACCCATTCCGGCGTCCTGGCCTCGGCCCTGGCCATGGACAAGGACAAGTCCAAGGCCGTTTTGAAGGCGGCCGGGGTGGCCGTGCCCGGTGGCGGCCTGTTCGACCGGCATGAGGTGGCGCGCCGCCATGTCATCGAGCCGCCCTATGTCGTCAAACCCAATGCTGAGGGATCGTCGGTCGGGGTCTATCTGATCCGCGAAGGCTCCAACGATTTCGCCGTCGAGGTCGGGACCGCCGGCTGGGCCTACGGCGATGAGGTCATGGTCGAGCCCTATGTCGCCGGGCAGGAACTGTGCGTCACCGTGCTGGGCGAGGCCGGCGGCCCGCGCGCCCTGACCGTCACGGACATTACCCCGACCCAGGGCTTCTACGACTACGAGGCCAAATATGCGCCGGGCGGCTCGACCCACAAGCTACCCGCCGTTCTGCCGCCCGCGATCTTCGAACGCTGCCTGCGGGAGGCCGAGGCCGCCCACCGCGCCATGGGGTGTCGCGGCGTCAGCCGGTCGGACTTCCGTTATGACGGCGTTAAGGACGTTCTCGTTCTTCTGGAGGTCAACACCCAGCCGGGCATGACCCCGACCTCGCTCGCGCCCGAGCAGGCGGCCTACTCCGGCATGGATTTCGAAGCTCTGGTGCGGTGGATGGTGGAGGACGCCTCATGCCGGCGGTGATCCGAGGCGGACGCCGACAGGCGACGCCGGCTCCGCGCCGGCGGGCGGCGGCCCAGCCGCGTGGACCGGCGCGTGCCCAACAGGCCCCGGCAACCTTCTTCGATCAGGGCCTGACCCCGGGCATGGCCTGGATGGGCCTTGGGGGCTTCGCCTTCATCGCCGTGGCCATCGCCCTGTTCGGCTGGGGGGCGGATCTCTCGCGCGCGACCGGCCGGGCCATCGACAACCAGATCGCGGCCCTGGGCTTCCGTCTGGAGCAGGTCCATGTCCAGGGTGCCAGCGCCGCAGGCCAGCGCGCTATTCTGGATGAGCTTCGTCTGGAACGAGGCCAGCCCCTGGTCTTCATGAACCTCGACGCCCTGCGCGATCAGGTCGAGGGCGTGGGCTGGGTCAGCGAGGCCCGCGTCGTGCGCCTGTTGCCGAACACCCTGGTGATCGAGGTGAGCGAACGTCGCCCCACCGCTGTCTGGCAGCTGGAGGGCGAGACCCGCGTCGTCGATGCCAATGGCACGGTGATCCCGGGGGCCGAGCCCGGACGCTTTGCCGAGCTTCCCTTGCTGGTCGGGGCGGGCGCGAACCAGGCGGCTTCAGAGTTGATCCCGCTCGTTCAGCGGTGGCCGCGTCTGCGGGACCGGCTGGATGCGGCGGTCTGGGTCGATGGCCGGCGCTGGAACCTGCTTCTGCGCGACGGCAGCGTCATCCAGCTTCCGGCCGAAGGCCTGGACCAGGCCTTCGTTCAACTGGAGGCCATGGATCAGGCCGAGCGCTTGCTCGACCTGGGATTTGCGCGCGTGGACATGAGAGTGGCGGGCAATGTGGCGATCGAGCCGCGGGGCGCGGCGTGAGGAATGGGGCGAACCCCCTCTGTGGGGGTGATCGGGGTCTGGTGAACGAATGACGCGGCTTGGCGGTCGGGAAAAAACTGGTGAAGGCCTCGGGAGCCTCGGGGTCGGCAAGTCCGGCGCGGTGACGGCGCTCGACCTGGGCGCGTCCAAGGTCGCCTGCTTCATCATGACGCCGGACGGGGTGCGCCGGGCCGACCAGACGGTGCGGGTGGCCTATATGGGCCATGTCCAGTCACGCGGCCTGCGCGGCGGGGCGCTGGTCGATCTGGAACAGGCCGCCGACGCGGTGTCCCACGCGGTGCAACGCGCCGAGCGCGACCACGCCGACGCCGTGTCGGGGGCCGTCGTCACCACCGCCATCGGCCAGCAGTACGGCCATCGGATCACCACCTCGGTGTCGCTGGGCGCGCGCGCCATTCGCGATTCAGATCTGTTTCGCGCCATCGCCAGCGCCCTGGGCCGCGCCAATCTGCCGGGCCGTCGTCCGATCCACATCCTGCCGCTGCGCTGGACGGTGGATGCCGGCCCCCCGGTGCGCGATCCGCGCGGCCTGACCGGTGACCAGCTGGGGCTGGAACTCCTGATCGTCACCATGGCCGAAACAGCCTTCACCTCGCTGTCCCATTGCCTGGCCCTGGCCCATCTTGATCTGGAAGGTGTGGTGTCGGCCCCCTTTATGTCGGCCCTGTCGGTGCTGGAAGAGGACGAGAAGGAACTGGGCTGCGCCTGTATCGACATGGGCGGCGGCTCGACCACGGCGGCGGTCTTTGCCGGCGGTTCGCTGGTGCATGTCGATGGGGTGCCGGTCGGGGGCGTCCATGTCACCCAGGACATTGCTCGCGGCCTGTCCACCTCCATGAACGGGGCTGAGCGGCTCAAGACCATGCATGGCTCGTGCATGGCCTCTGCCCACGAAGACGGCGAACAGATCGAGGCCCCGGCCCGGGGCGATGATCCGAATGCCCCGCCGATCCGCGTCGACCGCGGCATCGTCACCAACATCATCGCGCCGCGCGTCGAAGAAACCCTCGAACTGGTCCGCGACCGATTGAAGCAGTCCGGCGCGCCGTTCGAGCCGGGGGCCAGCATCGTCCTGACCGGCGGGGCCAGCCAGCTGGTCGGTGTGCGCGAAATGGCCGTGCGTGTGTTCGATGGTCGTCCGGTGCGTCTGGCCCGGCCGATGCGTAGCCCGCACCTGGCTGATGCCGCCTCGGGGCCGGGCTTCTGCGCGGCCTCCGGCGTACTCGTTCGCGCCGCCTATGGCCCGCGTGAGGCCGTGTCAGCCAAGAAGATGCTGTCCGCGCGGATCGGTCCGGGGGCCACGGCCCAGGGGCAGGATGGCCTCGTGCCGCGCATGATCCGCTGGGTCGCCGAGAACTTCTGACCTATTCGACGACGAAACCCATCGCGCCGCGACAGTTGCCCGCATCACAGCCGGGCGGATTGTTGCGCGGATTGTTGTGGATCAGGGCATACAGCGGTGTCCGACCCGTCCGCGCCCGCGTTCCCGCCGTCACCAGGGCCGCCGCCAGCCCGGCGTTGGCCCGGATGTCGACGGCGATATAGTCCGGCGGCTGGCTCGCGGTTCCTTCACCCCGGCCATTAGCACAGCGGACATGGGAGCGATCTTCAAAAGCTGCGATCTCGACGACGTCGCATGATACCCAGCTGAGGCCGTCGATCGCCCTGAGGTCACTGAGGCCCTCGGGCAGGCGCGCCAGGTCGGGAACCCCCAGGATCGGCTGGGCGGCGGCGTTTGCCGCGGCGGCCATCGTTGCGAGGGTGCAGGCAAGCAGCAGTTTCGGCATGTCGATCCTACCTATCCGTGTTCGTTCAGAGGTGTAACCGAGCTTTATGGTTAACAAAACCCTAGAAGGAATCGCGACTCACGCTATCGCGGTAACCGGTCCTTAAGACTGGTGGCTTTTCATTAACCCTGTCCGTGGACGGTGCTTCGCAGGCGGCGAAGCAAAGCGAATCGAGCGGATCGGGTCGGAGGTCGATAGAAAAATGCGTGATCTGGGTCTTTCGGCGCCCAAGGCGACGGAACTGAAGCCCCGCATCGTGGTGTTCGGTGTGGGCGGCGCAGGCGGCAATGCCGTCAACAACATGATTACGGCCAGCCTCGAGGGCTGCGACTTCGTCGTGGCCAATACGGATGCCCAGCACCTGACCTATTCCAAGTCGGATGCCCGCATTCAGCTCGGCGCGACCATCACCCAGGGCCTCGGGGCCGGGGCGCATCCCGAGGTCGGGATGAATGCCGCCGAGGAGTCCGAGGAAGAGATCAACGCCCACCTCGACGGCGCACACATGGTCTTCATCACCGCCGGCATGGGCGGTGGCACCGGTACGGGTGCGGCTCCGGTCATTGCGCGCTGCGCCCGTGATCGCGGCATCCTGACGGTCGGCGTCGTGACCAAGCCCTTCAGCTTTGAAGGTCGCCATCGCGCCCGCCTGGCGGACGCCGGCATCGCCGAGCTTCAGCGCTACGTCGACACCCTGATCGTCATTCCGAACCAGAACCTGTTCCGCATCGCCAACGAGAAGACGGGCTTCACCGAAGCCTTCGGCCTGGCCGATGAGGTGCTGCTGGCTGGCGTTCGGTCCATCACCGACCTGATGGTGCTGCCGGGCCTGATCAATCTCGATTTCGCCGACGTCCGCGCCGTCATGTCCGAAATGGGCAAGGCGATGATGGGCACCGGCGAGGCGACTGGCGAAGATCGTGCCACGACCGCCGCCCAGGCCGCCATCCAGAACCCGCTTCTGGACGACACCTCGCTGCGCGGGGCCAAGGCCGTGCTGGTCAACATCACCGGCGGCAAGGACATGACCCTGATGGAGGTCGATGAGGCCGCCAACATCATCTGGGGTGAAGTCGATCCTGAGGCCAACTTCATCTTCGGGGCCGCTTTCGATCCCGATCTGGAAGGCAAGCTGCGCGTGTCGGTGGTTGCCACCGGCATGGACGAGGTCGCCATTCAGAAGATCGAGCCGGCCCCGATGCGGCGCACCGAGGCGGTGGCTCGCCCGATCACTCAGACCCCGGCGGTCACCGAGCCGACCCCGGTCGAGCCGATCGCCGCGACCGCCGACCTGACCGGCTTCCAGCCCGAGCCGGCCGTGCGTCGCGCCCAGGCCGACCTGGAAGTTGCCGCCCGCACCCTCGATCCTCGCCAGATCCTTGTGGAGGACACGCTCTCCACGACCTCTGAGCCGCGCGTCGTCGCCCGCATCGTCGACCCGATGGTCGAGGAGCTGGAAGCCCAGGGCGACCTCTATCTGTCCGAAGGGGCTCCTGAGCCGCGCCGCCCGGCTCCTGAGCCTGAGCCCGCCCGGACGCGCGATGCCGATCTCTATATGGATCGTCGCGAGCCGCCCAAGAAGGACCGTTTCACCCTGTTCGGCCGTCGCAAGTCCGAACCGGCTCCGCCGCGCGAGACGGAGCATCAGCGTGCCACGCCGCAGTTGAAGCCGACCCAGCAGGTCGAGCCGACGCCGACGACCGCCGCGGTGCCTGAGGAAGACGATCTCAACATCCCGGCCTTCCTGCGCCGTCTGGCCAACTAGACCGTTTCATCGCCCGAGACGCGCCGCTCGCGAGACATCGCGGGCGGTCGTTTCGCCTGATGGCGGCTTTCGAAACAAAGCGAAACCTGACTTGGCTTTTGCCTGACACCCGACACGGTTAAGGGCGTACTGCGGTTCCCTGTGTGGGGAGCGCGAGTTGCGTTTCAGAGGTTTCGTCGTGGCGTCTGCCATCAAGGATCAGCACGAACACACCCTGGCGGGCCCGGCCATCTGCGCCGGCGTCGGGGTGCATTCCGGGCGGCGCACGCGGCTGTCGATCCGGCCGGCACCGGCGGGGACGGGCATCGTCTTCGTGCGCGCCGATGTGACCGACCGCGACAATCGCATTCCCGTGGCCGGCGACACCGTGGTCGACAGCCGCCTGAACACCGTCATCGCCAATGCCGACGGGGTCCGGGTCGCGACCATCGAGCATCTGATGGCCGCGTTGGTGGCGCTGGGCGTCTCCAATGCCGTCATCGAGCTGGACGGCGAGGAAGTGCCGATCATGGACGGCTCGGCCCTGCCGTTCGTGCAGCTGCTGGACCGGGCCGGCTTCCGCCGTCAGGAAACGCCCCAGAGCTATATCGAGGTGATCGAGCCGATCGAGGTCATCGAGGGCGACAAGTCGGCGCGTCTGGTGCCCTGCGATCGCTATGAGATGCGCTTCGAGATCGACTTCGCCTCGGCCGTGATCGGCAATCAGGTCGTGGATTTCGTGGTCGACGAGCAGACGTTCCGCGACGAGATCATGGCGGCGCGCACCTTTGGCTTCGCCCATGAGGTCGAGGCCCTGCGCCAGATGGGCCTGGCCCGTGGCGGTTCGCTGGAAAACGCCGTGGTCATCGACGGTGACCGTATCCTCAATGACGGCGGCCTACGCATGGAGCGCGAGTTCGTGCGCCACAAGGCCCTGGACGCCATCGGCGACCTGTTCGTCCTGGGGGCCCCGCTGCTGGCTCGCTACGAAGGCGTCAAGGGCGGCCATGCCCTGAACAACAAGCTGGTGCGTGAGCTCCTGGCCAATCCGAGCAAGTGGCGCGTCGTGACGCGGGTGCCGAAACTGGCGCAGAGCGCCTAAAGCGCGATCGCGCTCATCAATCGCCCGAAGTCCGGCTCTCCGGCCAGGAACGCCCGTCGGTTCGAAAAGAACAGCGCCGCATCCGCACGCGTGTCGTGGCCGGTCCAGGCGGCGTCGCCGACGCCGGCTAGCTCCAGCCGCCACAGGACGAAGCCCGGCAGGTCGAACATCCGCTTGTCGGGGGAGTGTGCGGCGATGAAGAACCGCTCCGAGCCGGGGGCCTCGGCTGCGAACCGGTCCTGATAGTCGGCCCCGACCTCATAGCTTTCCTGGGCGATGCAGGGGCCGACCACCGCCACCATCCGCGTCGGCTCGGCCCCCAGCCCCTGCATGGCCTGGATCGTCGCGGCGACGATGCCGCCCAACGCCCCCTTCCAGCCGGCATGGGCCGCGCCCACCACGCCGGCGACCGGATCCGCCAGCAGGATCGGCGCACAATCCGCAGTCAGCACCGCACAGATCACCCCCGGAGCCTGCGTCACCGCCGCGTCACCTTCGGGCCGCTCCCCACGCCAGCCGGCCTCGGCCACATGGGCGATGGCTGAATGCACCTGATAGCAGGCGGCGAAGTCGTCAGCCGTTCCGCCCAGGTGGGTCGCAATCCGGCGTCGGTTCTCGGCCACGGCGGCGGGATCGTCCTTTGACCCGACCCCGGTGTTCAGCCCGGCATAGATGCCGCCTGAGACGCCGCCCTGGCGCGTAAAGAAGCCGTGTTTCACGCCGGCGACGGTGAGGAGAGGGTGGGTGATGGGTTCTAGCTGGCTCAACAACTCGCCTCGTCTATCCCGTCTCCCGACGGGTGAGGGTCGGATCGCGCCGGGTTCTGACAATACCGACCCTCATCCGCCCCGTCGGGGCACCTTCTCCCAACGGGAGAAGGAAACCAAGTCAGAAGCCCGGAACTTCGAGGCTCCTTGGCCAGAACACGCACGCCACCTTGAACAGCGTCCCCATCTGGTCCGGTGCCGTCAGCCGCGCCAGCTGCCGCGCGATGACCGGTTCCGCTTCGGGCCGACCTTCGGACAGCCGCGCCGCTCGCGCCTCGATCCCCAGCGATCGCAAAAAATCGCCCTGGCCCCGACACCCCGTGACGTCAGCCCCGGCCTTGACGGCGGCGGCCATCACGGCGGGAAAGTCCGCCCACATCGTCACATCGGCCTCTCCGGGCCGGCTCAGCGGATCGACCTTCTCGTGACGGATCAGGGCCTGGAGCGTGTCGCCCGCCTCGGGCCGGTCGCGGCCATAGTCGATCAACAGGGCCGCGCCGCCGTGGGCCTTGACCAGTTCGGCACAGACCGTCCCGAACGTCGCCTGCTGGCCGGCGATCTCGAACACCTGGTTGACCGCCACCTCGAACTCGGGCCGGGCGAAGCGATCCACAATCCGGGCATGGCCGAACATCAGCTCGCCGGCCTCATCGACGCCCACGCGCCGCTCGGCCCAGCCGTCCTCGGTGCGGACGTACTGGCGGGCCGGCAGGCAATCCAGCACCTCATTGGCGATCAGGATGACCGGCGCGTCCGGCTCGAAGGCCTCCAGCGCCCGCACCCAGCGCGGCTCGACGTCGCTGCGGGCCAGCATCCGCGCCTGGGCTTCACGCAGGGGCCCCGACGGCTCGATCAGCACCAGATCCAGCGCCTGAACAAAGGCCGGATCAATGTGGGCGGCTCTCAGCGCATCACTGATCAGGGTGCCGTCGCCGGGCCCGACCTCGATCAGATGGATGCGGTCCGGTGCCCCCAGCCGCCGCCAGGTCTCCAGCGCCCACAGGCCGATCAGTTCACCGAACATCTGGCTGACCAGCGGAGCCGTGATGAAGTCGCCGCCTGCCCCCAGGCGCGGTCGCGTCGCATAGTAGCCGTCCTGCGGATCGTGCAGACAGCGCGTCACATAGTCGGCGACGGTGATCGGGCCGGATTCGCGGATGTCGCGGACCAGCCGGTCCTTCAGGCTCATGCGCCGGCGTAAGGCGGGTTCTTGCGCGCCCGCCACATCAGCCAGACCCCCACCACGATCATCGGGATCGACAGCAGCATCCCCATGGTCAGGCCGCCTTGCAGGGCCTGGGGCATGAAGGAATCCGGTTCGCGCACCGTCTCAAGACAGGCGCGGATGAGGCCGTAACCGAGCAGGAACAGCCCCGTCACATAGCCGGGCTTGGCCAGCAGCTTCAGCTTCCACACCGCGACCCACAGGAGCAGGAACAGGCCGATCCCCTCCAGGCCCGCTTCATAGAGCTGGCTCGGGTGACGGGGCAGATCTCCAGCCGGACAGATACCGTTGTAGGTGGTCAGGATCTTGGGATTGCAGAAAACCATCCCGAACGGCCCATCGGTCACCCGACCCCACAGCTCGCCGTTGATGAAGTTGGCGATCCGCCCGAAGAATAGGCCGAACGGCACAGCCGGGGCGACCAGGTCGCCGAGCCGGAGAATGTCGATTTTCTGGGAGCGGGCGTAGAAATAGACCGCCAGGATCACGCCGATCGCCCCGCCGTGGAAGGCCATGCCGCCTTCCCAGATCTTGAGGATATCCAGCGGATTCGACCAAATCGGCGGATCCATCAGGGAGCCGTAGAACAGCACATAGCCGAGCCGTCCGCCGACGATGATGCCCAACGTGATCCACAGGATCAGATCGTCGATCTGGGCCGGGCTGGCCGGCGGCTTTCCGGGGGCCCACAGGTGGTCGCGCCGCGCCAGCATGACCGCATAGCGCCACCCCAGCAGGATGCCCGCGATATAGGCCAGGGCGTACCAGCGGATGGCCAAAGGACCGACCTGGACCAGGATGGGATCAATCTCGGGGAACGTCATCCGACTCTCCGGCAGCGGTGGGTGACCTGACTTAGCAAGGCCAAACCGGACTGTCGCCTCACCAGTCGGGAGAAACCTCCGCCCCGTCGAAGATTTCCGCCAGCCGCGCCCGCGTGCCCCGGTTCAGATCGTCGGGCAGGGCGTCCAGGGCAAAGAAGCCGACCTCGGCGATCTCGTGTCGCGAAGTCAGTACGCCCGGATCAAAGGATTCGACCCTCATGACGGCGACGTGATCGCCCGGCATGAACCGCTCATTGGCGTGCACTGAGATCAGGACCGGGCGGGATTGCGCGACGAGGCCTGTTTCCTCAGCTAACTCCCGTATGGCAGCAGATTCCAGTGTTTCGCGCGCATCTACGCCGCCGCCTGGCAGATACCATCCGTCGAGATAGGTATGTCGTACCAGCAGCACGCGCCCTTGCTCGTCCTGAACCAGAACACGCACGCCCAATGTCTTGGCGCGGGTCAAGCGCGACCAGAAAAAGAACATCGGCCTCGCGAAGGGCTCCAGGGTATTACGCCAGCTCATGACCTCTGATAGCGGCAAGGCGGCTTGATCGTAAGGGCGAGCGGGCCTATCCGGGGGCATACGGATTTCTCGGAGCGCTCCCATGCTGGCGATCGGCATCATTTTCGGCTTCATCGCCGTGATCGGCTTGTTCAACGTCGCCGAGTTCGGTCGGCTCGACTGATGGTCGCCGCGCGTGGCGCGGCGCTGGTTACTGGGGCCAGCCACCGAATCGGCCGCGTCATCACCCTTGACCTGGCCCGTGCCGGTTTCGACGTCGCCGTCCACTATCGCTCGGACCCGCACGCCGCCGCCCAGGTCGTCGACCAGATCGAGGCCGTTGGACGCCGAGCGATCGCGCTTCAGGCCGACCTGACCGACGAGACCGCCGCGCGAAACCTGGTGGCTGAGTCCGCCCGCTGGCTTGGCCCCCTCACAGTCCTGGTCAACTCGGCCTCGACCTTTGAGCCTGACGAGGCTGGGGCACCGGATCGCGCCACCTGGGATCGCCACTTCGAGACCAATCTGCGCGCACCGCTGGTGCTGGCCGAGGCCTTTGCCGACCAGGCCGGGCAGGGGGCGTCCATCGTCAACATCCTGGATCAGCGGGTCTGGAAGCCGACGCCCCGGTTCTTCTCCTACGGCCTGTCGAAATCGGCGCTGTGGGTCGCGACTCGAATGCTGGCGCAGGCCTGGGCCCCACGCATCCGGGTCAATGGTGTCGGGCCGGGGCCGACCCTGGCCTCCACCCATCAGGACGCCGAGACCTTTGCCGCCGAGGCCGCCGGCACCCTCATGGGACGCCCGGTGAACCCGGAAGAGATCGCCCAGGCGGTGCTGTACCTCGTGGGCGCACCGTCGGTGACGGGCCAGATGATCGCCGTCGATGCCGGCCAGCATCTGGGCTGGCGGACACCCGATGTGCTGGAGACCTGAGCCTTGAGTTCCGAGCCTATCCTCGACCACCTGACCGTCTTTGTGCGTGGCCTGACCGTCCAGGCCGCCATCGGCATCCACGATCATGAGCACGGTCGGACCCAACCTCTGATCCTTGATGTCGAGCTGGACCTGACCCCGCATCATGTCGATCGCCTGGCCGATACCTACAACTATGAGGCCGTTCGGGCGGCCGCTGCCGCGCTGGTGCAGGAGGGGCATATCGGCCTGGTCGAGACCTTTGCCGAGCGCCTGGCCCGGTCGCTGATGACGGATGACCGCGTTCGCTCGGTTCGGGTCAAGGTCGCCAAGCCCGAGGCCCTTGCCGGGGCCGAGGCGGCGGGCTGTTCGGTGACACTCAGCCGATGATCGACTGTCGCATTGCCGCCCCGCCTCGTGCCGGTTAGGGATAGGGCCGTGACGAGGACGTATGGCCGAGCCTGAAGACCCCCAACCCCGTTTCGATGCCGCGCATCCGCACGACGATTTCGACGACGATCTCGTCGGCTTTGCCTCGTCGCAGGCCCTGTTGGCCAGCCCGGTGCGCCCGTTGGTGCCGCCCGAACCTGCGAGGGTACCCGACCCGCCGGAGCTTGCGCCGCAGCCGGAGGTGACAGCAGACGCGGAACCGGCCGCGTTGATCTCGAGCGTGGCTTCCGGGCCGCTTGTGGAACTCGATCCCGCGCCAGAGCCGCACCCGCAGCCGGACGCGGCGGTGATCGAGGCCCAGCTGGAGCCTGAACCGGACCGGACGGTCGAACCTGCGCCCGAGGCCCCGGCCGACGACATCTTCGAATCGGCCGACGAACCGCCCGGGCAACAGCCGCAGGTGGTTCAGCCGCCAGTCATGCAGCCTGAGCTAGACTCCCCCGATCCGATGAGGGAGGCCAGGATGGAAACACCCGAGCCAGAAGGACCGAGTCCCGTGGGCCTGGCCGAGCCCGAGGCCCCCGTCCTGGCCGAGCCCGAGGCCCCCGTCCTGGCCGAGGTCGAGACCCTGAGCCCCCGCCCCGAGGCGGCCCCGACCCCGCCCGCCGACGCCTTCGGGACCGCCTATGGCCAGCCCGGCGCGACCCGGTCCTTTGAGCGCCGGCCGAGCCGCCGGGATCCGGGCATTACCTCTGACGGCGATGCCCGGCTCAGCCTGGCCGTCTATGTCTTGCTGATTGCGGCGGCGGTCTCCGTCGGCCTGACCGTCGTTCTGGCGCTGTTTCTCGCCTGGACGGGCCAGTTCCTGGTTCAGGGCTGGACCCGCTCCCATCTGGAGTACCAGCTTCGTACCAGCCTGATCGGGGTCATCGCGGGCATTGTCGGCGTCGTCACCTTCCCGGTCGGCCTGGGCGTTTTCGTCCTCAGCGCGACCGTGATCTGGGTCGTGGTGCGCGGAGCCGCCGGCCTGGCGAAGCTGCTTCGCCATGAAGAAATTCGAGATCCCCGGACCTGGAAGCTGCCATGACCGACGCCCGCGACCATGACCTTGTGGCCGAAGAGGGCCGCCCGGCCGCCGCCGTCGTCTGGGTGCTCTATATCCTCAGCATCCCGTCGGTCGGGGCGCTGGCGATCGTCGGCCTGATCGTCGCCTATGTCGCGCGGGGAACCGCACGCGGCTGGATCGTCAGCCACTTCGATCAACAGGTCCGCATCTTCTGGCAGTCGTTCTGGTGGCACATCCTGCCGTGGATCGTCGTGGCGATCATTACGGTGGCGGCCGGCCCCGTGGGGTTGGTCGCGATTATCATCCCATTGGCGATCAACGTCATTCTGTTTGTCTGGTTCACGGTCAAGAGCGTGTTTGGCCTGATCAGTCTGCTCCAGGCCAAACCCGTCTCCTGAGAGGCGGCTAGCCGCCGGCGGTCGCTGCGGCGGCCTGCGCCTGCATGTCGTTGATGTTGATGCGGGTCCCCAGACCGGGGACCTCGATGTCGCCGGCGCGCCAACCTTCGGGGCAGGCCCCCTGGTATTGCGCCGTCGTGACGACCTGGGTGGTGCCGTTCATGGCGGCCATGGACGACCCGCTCGTGGTCACGGTTGCCTCCATGCGATAGGCGGTCTGGAAGTCACCGGTCAGGCTCCCGACCGTTTCGGTGACGCCCCCGCCTCCGGCGTCGCAGCGGCTGGTGAAGCCGAAGCCGTCCGGCGTGCGGGTAACATTCTGGGTGCAGTCCTCGGAATGGGCAGACGGCCCCGAGCCGACGTTCAGGGCCGTCATCTGCTCGTCGAAACAGACGCGGCTGGTCACGGACGAACCCTGGCCGCCCGGGAATGAGGCGGTGGTCTGCCACAGGCCCGCCCGGACGCGCGCATCGACCGTGTCGGAGGCGGCGCTGGAGGCCGGGTCGGCGGCACCCTCGGCGCTCGGGCTACCGGCGTCGGTGCTCTCGGAAGCGCCGCCGGATGCCTCGCAGGCGGCCAGGGCGAAGGTTGCCATCAAGGCGGTGCAGGTGGCCAGGGTCTTCATGGGAAAGGTCCTCCACGGCGGCCGCTTTCGGCCAGCCCAACTGTCGTCAAACACCGTCAGGATCAGGCAGGTCCCTGACAGGATAACAAGGTTCATGCTTAACGGTGTCAAAGGCAAGGGCTGGAGGAGAATCGTATGCAAACCAGACACTACGTCGCAGGCGCTGTCGCGGCGCTGCTAACCGTCGCAGCGGGGCCGACCCTGGCCCAGCAACTGATCGCGCCCGACAGCACGGTCTCTGGGACCCTGGATCGCCGCGACCCGGTGTCGTCCACGGGCGGTCGCTTCGACCGTTGGCGCGTCGATGCCTACGCCGGGGAGCTGGTGGTTCTGCGGATGGACTCCGGCGACATCGATTCCGTGATCCAGATCGGTCGGACCGGGCCTGGCGGGCAGTTTCACCAACTGGCGACGGACGATGACGGGGCCGGCTATCCCAATTCCCTGCTGCAGTTCCAGGCTGTCGAGGGCGGTACCTATGAGGTCCGTGCGACCAGCTTCGGGACTGATTCCTTCGGCGGCTACAGCCTCAGCCGCTCCAGCCATTGGGTCGACACCAGCGGCGGCGGTGGCATGACCCCGCTTCCCCTCGATGTGGGCGGCTATATCGACCTGGACGATCCGGTCGATGCCGATGGCCGCCACTACGAGGCCTGGCGCGTCCAACTCACCAACCAGCAGGTGATCCGTATCCGCCAGCAGTCCGATACGCTGGACTCCTGGGTCATGCTCGGCGTCCTTGGGGCCGATGGTGAATGGATCGGCCTGTTCCACGACGACGATTCCGGCGGTGAGCTGAACTCGGAATTCGTCTATCAGTCGGTCGCCAACGACGTCTTCGAGGTCCGGGCCTCGACCTATTCGCCCGGAGGCAGCGGCCCCTATCGCCTGATCGTCGAGGACGTCTCGGCCACGGCCGACGGCGGCATGAGCGCGGGCATGATCACCGGCGGCTGGCTGTCCACCACCGACAACTACACCGACGGCACCTATACCGAGTACCGCACCTTCTATGCGGTGGCCGGCCAGACCGTGACCGCGACCCTGCGGTCCAGCGAGTTCGATGCCTATCTTCGCGTCGGGCAATGGTCGGACGGCGCGTTCCACGAGATGTGGCGCGACGATGATTCCGGAGGCGGTGACACCGGTTTTGATGCCCAGACGACCTTCGTGGCCCCTTATACGGGCCTCTACACAGCAGCCCTGACCAGCTTCGGCGACGGGGAAGAGGGTCTGTTCAGCTTCGAGGTCCAGGCCTACTAGACCGGACAACGGCCCAGCCCTCCCGCAACGGGGGGCTGGCGCCGGCCCGTCTCCTGCTGATACGCAAGGGGCATGGAAACCGGTACCCTGATCGCCCTCGGGCTCTATTTCGCGCTGATGCTGGGCATCGGCATCTGGTCGTGGCGTCGCAGCACCAGCGATGTCTCGGGCTATATGCTCGGCGGGCGCCAGCTCGGCCCGGCCGTCTCGGCCCTGTCGGCCGGGGCCTCGGACATGAGCGGCTGGATCCTCATGGGCCTGCCGGGAGCCATGTATCTGACCGGCCTGTCGTCGGGCTGGATCGCGGTGGGGCTGCTGATCGGGGCCTGGGCCAACTATCAGGTCGTGGCCCCGCGCCTGCGCGTCTATACCCAGGTGGCCAACGACTCGATCACCCTGCCGGACTTCTTCGACAACCGGTTCCAGGATGGGACGCGCCTGCTGCGGATCGTCTCGGCGGTGGTCATCGTGACCTTCTTCACCCTCTATACTTCGTCGGGCATGGTGGCCGGCGGCAAGCTGTTCCAGTCGGCCTTCGGCTTCGACTACGCCTGGGGCCTGTGGATCACGGCGGGCGTCGTGCTGGCCTACACCATGATCGGCGGCTTCATGGCCGTCAGCCTGACCGACTTCGTTCAGGGCTGCATCATGTTCGTGGCCCTGATCCTGGTGCCGGTGGTGGCGCTGGGCCATGTCGGCGGCATCAGTGGGGCGGCCGAGACCATCCGCAGCATCGATCCGGCGCGGCTGGATCTGTTCCAGGGCTTCACCCTTCTGGGCACCATCTCGGCCCTGGCCTGGGGCCTGGGCTATTTCGGCCAGCCGCACATCATCGTGCGTTTCATGGCGGTGCGCTCGGTGCGCGACATTCCGACCATGCGCAACATCGGCATGAGCTGGATGCTGGTGACCCTGGTCGGGGCCATGGCCACGGGCCTGGCCGGCCTGGCCTATGCCACCCGCACCGGCCTGGCGATCACAGACCCCGAGACCATCTTCATCGTGCTGTCGGATGTGCTGTTTGATCCGCTGATCACGGGCTTCTTGCTGGCGGCGATCCTGGCGGCGATCATGTCGACCATCTCCTCGCAGCTGCTGGTTTCGTCCAGCTCCCTGACCGAAGACTTCTACGCCACCTTCTTTCGCCGCAACGCCTCCCAGGGCGAGCTGGTGACGGTGGGCCGCTTGGCCGTGCTGGCGGTGGCCCTGGCGGCGATCTTTCTGGCCTACAGCCCTGACAGCAATGTCCTGGGCCTGGTCAGCCAGGCCTGGGCCGGCTTCGGCGCGGCCTTCGGCCCCCTGGTGATCCTCAGCCTGACCTGGCGGCGCATGACCCGCGCCGGGGCCCTTGCCGGCATGATCGTCGGGGCCGCGACCGTACTGATCTGGATCTATGCCCCGCTCGGCCCCGACGGCGGCAGCCTGTCCAGGGTCATCTACGAAATGGTCCCCGGCTTCGTGCTCAGCTTCCTGGCCATCGTCATCGTCAGCCTGATGGGCAAGGCGCCGTCGGATGCCATCGCCGCCGCCTTCGATGCCGTCGATGCCGAGGTGAAGGGCGCGGATACCGCCGCAAGCTGACACGCCGGCCTTGCGTACACGCCTGACACTTCAGGGAACATGCTCTGCCACCCCGTCGTCGGGCAGGCCCATGTCCGTGCGCCAGTCCTGGCGATAGAGCTTCAGCATGGCGGCATCCATCACGCCCAGGGTGCGCAACCGTCCATCCTCGTGCCACAGCGGCAGGTCCAGCCCCCGCGCCTCCAGCCGGGCGCGATCTTGGCCACGGCATCGGCTCCGCAATGATGCGCTCGCCATTCCAGCACAAAACCAATGTGCCACAGGGGAACCGACCCCAGGTCCCCCGACATCATTGCCGCCGCCAACGTGGCCTCGCTATCCCAACCCGATGCGCCGATCGGTCCCGCGCCCGCCGAATGAAAGCCAGCCCCTGTCCCGCAAGACCTGAAGCTGCTGCCTGATCTTGGGTCGAACGTTGTGGTTGTCGGGGTAAAGGGCCGACAACCGCGCCGCGCTACAGGACGGGCAAAACAAATGCGCCGAGACCCAGCCTTCGGATAGGGCGCGGACTTTCTGGGTCGACCCCTTGAAGACGGCCTGTTGCTCAGCGAAGCCGGGATTGCTCCAGTGGTGGTCGATCTCCGCCATCAAGAGGACTTGTCGTCCGAGTCTTCCTCTTGAAATTTAGAAAGTAGGCCCAGAATCACGCTGACCCGTTCCTGCCATTTATCTTCGTCTACAGGTTGATCAATGCCTAGATCGGCCCCCTCTGCAGGTCCTTCAGAGGCCGAGTCATCCTCCAAGTAAAAGTTCTTTATCAAGTTTGAGTGTAGTTCGTCCCACCACTCAGGTTTCTTGGATATCTGCTGCTCCGTTGGGCTCTGTATGAATGGACGATGAGTGTATATGTCGTGTTCTTCGTAAAAAGCGTCACAATATCGTCTAATATCGTCACGAGCCGCTTCGCGGTGACCTGTTAGCCTGTCTTCATGATAGTCAATTGAGTCTTCTTTGCTGAGATCTATCCAGAAAAGAGGATAGTTAACGCCACCAAGCACTCCTTTGAGTGGGCGAGAGCCGTCATAGAATATTCGAAAATCTCCAATCAGCCCGCTTTGGGTGGGGCTTGTTAGAGCCAGTATGTAGGGAATCCCGACGCTCAAAACAAATTTCCGAGGCGTCGCGTAACTCGCTACCCGGAAGCCGATATCTATCGATGGCCCGACGTAATCTATCGAAAGTTGGCTGCTTTCTGTGTTAGCATAATGCTCGTTGAGAAGTAAGCCGCTAGATTTATTGTAGTCGTCTTGATTTTCGAGTTCTTCTTTATGTGAAAGAACCACTTCCTTGTTTCGAACGGGAAATCCAGCAAGCCAAGCTGCGCACTTGATATCGAGGCTAGAATTACGAAGTTTGACGAAGTTCCTCATCTCTTCGACAGCCTCTACCCAACAGTGGAGGGTCACGGCAAGTTGCCGGTGATCAGTTAGGACTTTCTCGAAAATTACCTCGTCGCCAATTGTCTTCCAAAGCTCAGGCTCATCTCCGAAGCAATCGTCATTGTCAGGCCACTTCCCCCGTCGTTCAGCCCAACACTGCGAAAGGGATTGGCGGGCTACTACGTAGAAGCCCTGAATTACGGAAAACCACGCGTAGTGCTTTCGCAAGTCGCCGACATCGACCGGGCCACGTGTCTGCTTTAGCGCGGTTGAACCTACAATGTCAGCACTGAGAAACAGCCTCAGTCTAGGTCGCAGAAACTCAGGACACTCCACGGCTGGTTAAGCCAGCCCGAGTTGGCGCGCGCGAATCTCAGCGGCGGGTAGCGACACATCTAGTTCGGCCGCAACTGCAGCCACGTTCCGCAGTCTTTGAAAGGCTTCGCGGAAATGCGCTTCAGGCATCAGAAATCCAGAGGCAAACCAGTTCGCCTCCCACTCAACCCGCTCTGATCCCTTCCTCAGCGCATACATCCGCTCGGGCGGATTTTCGCCATGAGAGTGCTTCCAGACGTAGTGAAGAACGTAGTGACCTAGCTCGTGAGCGATCGTAAACCGGTCACGCACTCCGCTGGTGTGAGCGGGCACTATAATCCGAAAGTCGTCATGCGCGTCCACGTAAAGACTGCCGGACCGCTCCGGATCTTCCATGAGCGTATCCTGAACGGTTACGGTGCCCCCGATGCGTTCAACCAATGCATGGATGTCGTCGCCCGGCTTATGCTCTAGCTGGTTGGCAACGGACTCGGCCAAGCTGTAGACCTGCCGCTTTGGGAGGAAGCAGGGAGTGGCTTCTTCATATCCCGCGATGCGCATGACGGTGGTGATTCTCCGCTCGTGGATCGGAACGTAACACAAACGACGTTAACAATCCACCAATGTTCGCGGTATGTTCCGCAAAGTGCTCCTACCGCCGCCCCTTCCTGAACCGCTCCGCCTTCTCCGCTGCCGCTTCTTTGCGCCATCTCTTCGGTGCCGTCGAATCTACCGCTTCCCCAGCTCCCGTCAGGGCCTCATTGGCGAATTCCAGGTCCAGCAGCTTCATCCGCTTGATCTCGTCCCGCAGGCGTGCGGCGTCCTCGAACTCGAGGTTGGCGGCGGCTTCGCGCATCCGCGTTTCCAGGTCCTTGAGGGCCGCCTGGAAGTTTGACCCCACGAACGGCTTGGCCGCTTCCGCCACGCCCGGCCGCGTCAGGCGGTCCATCTCGCGGCTCTCATAGGGGCTGGCGAGGATGTCCTTGATGTCGCGGCGCACGCTTTCGGGCGTAATGCCGTGTTCGAGGTTATAGGCCTGCTGCTTGTCGCGGCGGCGCTCGGTCTCGGCCTTGGCCCGTTCCATCGAGCCGGTGATGCGGTCGGCGTACAGGATGACGCGGCCGTCGACGTTGCGGGCGGCGCGGCCGATGGTCTGGATCAGGCTGGTTTCGGAGCGCAGGAAGCCTTCCTTGTCGGCGTCCAGAATGGCGACCAGGCCGCACTCGGGGATGTCGAGGCCTTCGCGCAGCAGGTTGATGCCGATCAGACAGTCGAAGGCCCCCAGCCGCAGGTCGCGCAGGATCTCGATCCGCTCCAGGGTGTCGACGTCGGAGTGCATGTAGCGCACCCGCACCCCCTGTTCGTGCATATATTCGGTCAGGTCCTCGGCCATGCGTTTGGTCAGGGTGGTGACCAGGCTGCGATAGCCGCGCGCGGTGGTGTCCTTGACCTCGGCGATGACGTCATCGACCTGGTTGGCGGTTTCACTGGTGACCGGGCGCACCTCGACCGGCGGGTCGATCAGGCCGGTCGGGCGGATGACCTGTTCGGTGAAGACGCCGCCGGTCTGGTCCATTTCCCATTGGCCCGGCGTGGCCGAGACGTGGACCGTCTGCGGCCGCATGGCGTTCCACTCGTCGAACTTCAGCGGCCGGTTGTCGATGCAGGAAGGCAGGCGGAAGCCATACTCCGCCAGGGTCGATTTGCGGCGATAGTCGCCCCGGTACATGCCGTTGACCTGGCCGATGGTGACATGGCTCTCGTCGACGAACAGCAGGGCGTTGTCGGGGATATATTCAAAGAAGGTCGGCGGCGGCTCGCCCGGCGCGCGCCCGGTCAGCCAGCGGGAATAGTTCTCGATGCCGGCGCACGAGCCGGTGGCCTCCATCATCTCGAGGTCGAAGCGGGTGCGCTGTTCGAGGCGCTGGGCTTCCAGCAGCTTGCCGTGCTCGATCATCCAGTCGAGCGTCTCCTTGAGCTCGGCCTTGATGCCGTTGACAGCCTGGTTGAGCGTCGGGCGCGGCGTCACATAGTGGCTGGCGGCATAGACGGTGACCTCTTCCAGCGCCGTGGTCGTCTTGCCGGTCAGGGGATCGAACTCGGCGATCGATTCAATCTCGTCGCCGAACAGGCTGATGCGCCAGGCCCGGTCCTCCAGGTGGACGGGGAAGATCTCGATCGTGTCGCCGCGCTTGCGGAAGGTGCCGCGCTCGAACGCCTGGTCATTGCGCTTGTACTGCAGCGCCACGAGGTCGGCCCGCAGCTTGGCCTCGTCAATGCGCTCGCCGACCTTCAGCTTGAAGGTCATGGCCGTATAGGTCTCGACCGAGCCGATGCCGTAGATGCAGCTGACCGAGGCCACGACGATGACGTCGTCCCGTTCCAGAATGGCCCGCGTGGCGGCGTGGCGCATCCGGTCGATCTGCTCGTTTATCGAGCTGTCTTTCTCGATGTAAGTATCTGTTCTTGGGACATAAGCTTCCGGTTGGTAATAGTCGTAGTACGAGACGAAATACTCGACCGCATTGTCCGGGAAGAAGGCTTTAAACTCGGAATAGAGCTGCGCCGCCAGGGTCTTGTTGTGGGCCAGGATGAGGGCAGGGCGCTGGGTCGCCTCGATGACCTTGGCCATGGTGAAGGTCTTGCCCGAGCCGGTGACGCCCAGCAGCACCTGATCGCGCTCGCCGGCCTCGGCGGTGGCGACCAGCTCGGCGATAGCGGCGGGCTGATCGCCCGACGGCTCGAACGGCGAGACCATGCGGAAGGGCTTGACGCGGCTGGCCCCGGGACGGTCGGGCCGGTGCGGGGTCCAGCCCTCGGGCGCGCCGGGGGCCTCGTCGGGGGTCAGGCGCGGCCCGTCCGGCATCGGCGCAAACATCGGCATCCGCGCCATCGGATCGGCAGCAGCGGGCACAAAGGTCGCGGGCGCCTCGGAGACGCCTGACGCCGGGGACTTGCGAGGAGAACGAGCCATGAACGCCAATGTAGGGCGCGCGGGGGCGGAGGGCTAGGTGGGGGCACCGCCTTGACGAATCGCGCCCCGGGGGAGGTCATGGGGGATGGTGCGCGGATGCAGACCCTGGGCGACGGTGGCCGTGCTGGCGCTGTTGGCGGCGTGTGGCGGGCCGAGGTATGCGCCGGGGCCAGGGCCGACCCCGCCGGTTCAACCGACCCGGCCGACCTCTCCGGGCGGGCAAGGCAGCGGCCTGATCAATCAGCGGGTCGACGACCGGACCATGGACCGGATCACCGCGGCGGTCGGCAACTATCGGCAGTGTTTTTCCGAACTGGCGGCGGCGCGGGTCGACTTCAGCCCGATGCCGGACCGCGACGACGGCACCGGCTGTGCCTATGTCGATGCCGGGCTGGTGACGGTGGACTGGGGCACGGTGGCGCGGCTGAGCCCGGCGCAGCCGCTGCTGAGTTGTCCGGCGGCCCTGGCCATGTCGATCTGGCGGCGCCAGGTGGTCGAGCCGGCGGCACGCGACATCTTTGGCTCGGATGTGGTCCAGATCGATCTGATGGGGGCCTATTCGTGCCGCAATGTGAACGGCGCGGCGACGGGCCGGCGCAGCGCCCACGCGCGGGCCAATGCGCTGGACTTCGGCGGGGTGCGCCTGCGCAACGGGCGGCGCATCACGGTTCAGGCCGGCTGGTCCGGGGCCGAGGACGAGGCCCGGTTCCTCAGGCGGGTGCGCGACGAAAGCTGCCGGATCTACGGCACGGTGCTCAGCCCCGACTACAACGCCGCCCACCGTGACCACCTGCACCTGGAAATCCGCGAGGCGACCTGGACCATGTGCCGTTAAGCGGCTTCCAGCGACATCGCCAGCTTTGCCAGCAGGCCTGAGAGGGTTTCGATCTCCGCGTCGGTGAGGGCCGACAGTATCTGACTTTCGAGGGCCATATCCTGTCGGAACAGGATTTCGGTGAGCGTCCGCCCGGCTTCGGTCAGCTGAACGCGTTTTGAGCGCGCGTCTTCGGGGCAGGGAATACGCCGGACCCAGCCGGCCTTCTCCAGTCGAAGCAGACGGTCGGTCAGGCCGCCGGACGAGATCATCAGGGACCTGAACAGCTCGGTGGGGCGCTGGCTGTAGGGCGCGCCGGCGCGCAGCAGAGTGGCCAGCACATCGAACTCGCCACTGTCCAGCCCGTGCTCGGCAAACAGGGCCTCGATGCGGGGGCGGGCCGCCAGGGTGATCCAGCGGGCGCGTCCCAGCACCGCCATGCCGCGTGTGTCGAGGTCGGGCAGTTCCTTGCGCCATTGGGCCTGACGCCGGCCGGTCCGATCCTGATCCATGGCTGTTCCGGTTATCTTGACATCGAGATAAAGCGATATATCTTGATCTCAAGATAAATCGTCCGTGGCGAAGATCAAGGGAGATGAGAGATGAGTCCGTCATTCGATACGCGGGCAGGCTGCTGGTCCTGTGAAACCTGCGGGGTGCAACAGCCGCCGTCAGACACGCCCCCGCTGCGCTGCGTGATCTGCGAGGACGAGCGCCAGTACGTCGGCTGGTCCGGCCAGCGGTGGGTGGAGCGTGCGGCGCTCGTCGGCATGCAGACGACGCAGATGGAAGAGACGCACGGCGTCACGACCCTGGTGCTGTCGCCCGGCATTGCCATCAATCAGCGCGCCTTCCTGATCCCGACGCCGCAAGGCCAGATCCTGTGGGAGTGTCTGGCGGCGGTGACGCCCGATGCGCTGGCGGCGATCCGGGCGAGAGGTCCCGTGCGCGCCATCGCCATCTCGCATCCGCATTTCTATGGAGCCATGGCCGACTGGAGCGAGGCCCTGTGAGGTGTGCCGGTCTATGTGCATAGGGCGGACGCGGCCTGGATCCAGCGCCGGCCCGACAATCTGGTGCTGTGGTCGGAGGATCGGCTGGCGCTGACCGACGAGGTCGAGCTGGTGCATCTGGCCGGCCATTTCGCCGGCAGTACGGGCCTGTGGTGGAAGACCGGGCCGCGACCAGGCGGGGCGCTGTTCCCGGGCGACGCGGTGCAGGTGTCCAGCGACCGGCGCTTCGCGTCCTTCATGTACAGCTATCCGAACCACATCCCGCTGGGGCCGGACGCCTTGTCGGACCTTCGCGGGCGGGTCGAGGCCATGGCCTTTGAGGATGTGTTCGGCTTCAGCCCCGGTCGCGAGATGATCGGCGATGCCCGTACCAAGCTGACCGCCTCATTCGACCGCTATGCGCGCGCCATCGCGGCGTGATCCGAACTCGAAGAGGAGATGTGCCATGACACACGATCAGCCCGCCCTGAACCCCGAGACGATTCCCTGGGTGCCCCTGAGGCAAGGGCTGTCGATGCGACCGCTGAGGTTTGAGCGGTCGGGCTATTCGCTGCAACTGCGCCTGGAACCGGGCACAAGGATCGGCCCGCATCGCCACACGGGGCCGGTTCATGCCTTGAACCTGAGCGGTGCGCGCCGCCTGATCGAGGCGGACGAGATCGTCGAGCCGGGGGACTTTGTCTATGAGCCCGCCGGCAACACCGACAGCTGGGAGTGTTTCGGCGATGCGCCCTGCGTGGTCCAGATCACCCTGAGAGGGCGGGTCGAATATCTGGATGACGCCGGCGCGGTCATCGACCATTCCGACAGCCAGACGGCCGAGGTCGCCTATCGGGCTCACTGCGCCTCCTTGGGCATCGCACCTGATGAGCGGATCATCGGTTCGCAGTGAGACAGGATGAGGTAGCGATCTTTGCGCCGCTCATCCCCGCGAAAGCGGGAATCCAGTGCTTTGGGTGACCTGTCGGTGCTGAACCTCGCTCTGACTGGAGTCCAGGACCGCCCGCGTTGCGATGGACAGACCTGGATCCCCGCTTTCGCGGGGATGCGCGGAAGCGTTTACCTGACCCCTATCCTCAGCTTTCGGCGATGGTGTCGAAGGCCCCGAAGATCATGCGCTTGCCGTCGAACGGCATGTCCATGCCGCCCATCGGACCCTCAGGGTCCATCAGGATGGCCCAGGCGGCGTCGCGGGTGGCCTTGTCGGGCCAGGCGATCCAGCCGACCGCGACCGTCTCGCCGTCCTTCAGGGCGACGGCCTTCTTGAAGTCGGTGACCTGGCCGTCGGGAATGTCGTCCCCCCAGGTGTCGATGACCTGCAGCGCGCCGTGCTCGCGGAAGATCTTTCCGGTCTTCTTGGCAAAGGCGATGTAGGCGTCCTTGCCGTCGCTGGGGGCGGCGGCGACGCTGATGTCGAAATAGGTCATGGGTATCTCCTTGAATGAGGGGGGTCAGCCGGCCGCGTCAGCGGCGGCCAGGATGGCGGCGATGTCGAGCTTCTTCATCGTCATCATGGCTTCAAAGCCGGCTTTGGTGCGGGCGGGATTGGTGTCGTGATGCAGGTCCATCAGGACGCGCGGCGTGATCTGCCAGCTGACACCCCAGCGATCCCGGCACCAGCCGCACATGCTTTCAGAGCCGCCATTGCCGACGATGGCGTCCCACAGGCGATCGGTTTCGGCCTGGTCCTCGGAGGTGATCAGGAAGGACACGGCCTCGGTCTGGGGGAAGCGCGGGCCACCATTGAGGCCCAGGAAGGCCTGGCCGGCGAGGGTGAACTCCACCATCAGCTCCTCGCCCGCCGGGGTGGACGGATTGTCGGTGGGGCTGAGCGCCACATGGTCGATGCGGCTGTCGGGCAGGCCGAGCGAGACATAGAACTCGGCTGCGGCGCGGGCCTGTCCGAGGTCGTACCAGATGCAGGGGCGGATCTTGTGGGTCATGGCGAAGGGCTCGGTAGGGTTCAGGTTCTAGGTTCTAGGTTCTAGGTTCTAGGTTCCAGGGAGTGGGGTGGTGGGACCAGCATCGGGGGCGCAAGGCCGATCTCCCGGATCAATAGCGCGCCTGACCTCTATGCCCTATTCCCTAGAACCTAGAACCTTTGCTCCAGGCCTGCCGCGCGCACGGGGCGAGGCTGAACAGCAGGTTCCGGTCGCCATACCGCCCAAGGCGGGCTAGCCTCTCGACCGGATCGGGAGGAGGTCGACGATGAACTGGATGAACCTGGCGCGGGCGGCGAAGGTCATCGCCCTGGTGCTGTTTCTCACGCCGTGGCTGGTGGTGTCCTGCGAGAGCAGCCCGCTGATCGAGGCGTCGGGACTGGATCTGATCCTCGGCGATGTAGAACCGTCGGATCAAAGCATGATGGGTGGCTTCATGGGATCGGCGGAGGTTCAGGTCGAAGCTGGCGATCAGTCGCCGGCCGATCAGTCCCTGAATGGCGCGCGCTGGTGGGCCTTGGCGGGGGCCGTTCTGATCGCGCTGGGTCTGGTTCTCGGGTTCGTCCTGCGTCCGGCCCGGGCGGCGGCAATGGGGGCGGTGGCGGCAGGCGTCCTGGCCCTGGCCGCATTGGGCGGTGGCATGGCCTGGACCGATCACGCCTTCGATGAAGAGAAGCGCCAGGCGCTGGAGGCGCAGCCGGGCGGCGATACCGAGATGGATCAGTTCGGGCGCAACATGGCGGCCGGTGTCGCGGCTGCGATCCAGATGGAGGTCAAGCCGGGTTACTGGGGCACACTGGCGGCCCTGGGTCTAAGCGTCCTGGCGGCCTTCATGGCCATGAACGGGGCGGGGATGCCACGCATCACCCTGGGGCCGGGCAACAACTAGGCGGGCGACGTGACGCATCTTCTTGAACAGGCGGTGGCCCTTTTCAATCCGGCGACGGTGCAGGGGGCGCTATTGCTGGCGCTGGTGCTGCTGCTGGCTGGATCTGTCGGGGCCAACCTGATCCATCGAACCCTGCGCGAGGTGATCCTGCACGACCACGCACAGCGGATCGACCAGATCGCCCTGTCTTTCCTGAGCCGACTGCTGGTCCTGGCGATGTGGCTGCTGCTGGCAACCGCCTATGCCCATCTGGTGCCGGCCCTGAACCGGCTGGGATCGGCCCTGCTGGCCGGGGTCGGCCTGGCCTCGGTGGTGATCGGATTTGCGGCCCAGACGACGTTGGGCAATCTCGTCTCCGGGATCAGCCTGGTGCTCTACAAACCCTTCAGGAAGGGGGATCGGCTGTCGGTCATGGCCCCGACGGCCGACCAGTGCGAGATCGGCGTGGTTGAGGACATCACCCTGGGCTTCACCACGCTGAAGACCGACGACGGACGCATGATCATCATCGCCAACGGGGCCATGGCCCAGCAGGCGATGATCAAATGGCCGGTCGCCAAGGTGCCACCTGCGGATCCGGTGAAGCTGCTTGGAAAAAAGGCCGCGTCCTAGAGCAGGCTTCAGATCAGGCTTCAGGCGCGGATGTCGAGCAGGGCCTCGGTCATGGCGTCGGCGGTCTCCAGCACCTGGAGATTGGCGGTCAGCTCGATGACGGCGTTCAGACGCTCGACGGCCTCATCAGCGACAGCGTCGAGCGGATGACGCGCGGTGCGCTCGGCACTGGCGGCGAAGCGGTCGAAGGCGTTGCGGATGCCGGAGGCGGCATTGGCATAGACGGCGTTCATGGGTCCCTCGCGTTCTGCGACGGATCAACATGACCCCGGCGGGCCTAAGGGCGCGTGGACGATCAGGGTAAGCGAAGGCTTAAGCTGCCGCCTGCGGTGGGGGTGGTTCGGCGGGGGCAGGTGCAGGGGTCTGGCGGCGAAGCCGGGATCGACCCATCCTCCACAGGAAAAAGCCGATGCCGCCTGCGACCACCAGAACGATGACGGACAACAGGGGCCGGAAGGCAAACCAGGCGATTGCGATGACCAGAGCGCCCAGCAGCACGCCCAGCAGCGTCGACACCAACCCCAGGCCCATGCCGACGACCGACCCGATCGGCGGAATGACATCGGCCAGGACCCGCAAGGGGTTGAGGATCAGGCCGAAGCCGATCACCAGCACGACCAGGCCCCCGACCCGGATACCCCACAGCACAGCACGGTTCGCCGCCTGGGCTCCCTCGAACATCTGGGCGGCGGACACGCGCCCGCTTTCGACCAGCAGGATCGACTCGCCGTTGTCGGTCTGGAACGGGGCGAAGCCGTCGCCCACCTGGGCCGCGACGACGCTGACCGTGCCGGGCCGTACGACGCGCCAGGAGACGCGGGTATCCCCGATCGCGGGCGATCCCGGATTGGCCCCTAGATAGAGTTGGGACGAGGAGGCGGTGGCGCGGCGGCCGGCCTGACCAGCCAGGGCACGCTGCGTGTCGGCGTCCAGGGTCAGGGCTTCGGTCGGGCCGATCTGCTCGATGACGCGGGTGTCGAGGCGATAGGCCCCCAGGCGTGCATCCGACGAGGTGAAGGCGGCCGCCTCGATTGGGAAGCCGGGATTCTGATGGCCATCGGGATTGTGGAAGTTGCTGGAATTCTCGGCGCTGCTGGACCAGATTCGTTCGTATTCATAGACGGTCACGGTCTCCTGGCCGCCGCCCAGTCGGGTCCGGGTCTCGCTGCGGGAGGTTTCGCGCCACTGGTACATCTCGACGTCGCGCAGCAGGCGCAGGGCCTGAACGCTGACCGGCCAGGCGTTGTCGGTCAGGGTGCCGGCCACGGTGGTGTCGCCCGTGGTATGGATCAGGGTCCCGTCCTGGGTAGGGTCGATGGTGTTGGCATCGACCGTCTGGACGACCCCGGCCCCCTCGTTGAGGGCGCGCTCGCGCTTGACGGCCCGACCTTCGTTCCAGCTGAGCAGCCAGACGCCGACCGCGAGCAGGATCAGCCCGACGAGGATACCGCCGAGAGAACTGCCCAGCCGGGAGAACCAGCCGGTGCGGGTGGTGACGGTCGATGAATCAGACATGGCGGCCTCCCAGGATGTACCTCCGTAGCATCGTTAGTTCGGTGAGTCAGGCGGCACCGGTCCCCCCGGATGTCGACCGTGCCGCGCTTTCAACCGGCGGCTGAGGTGCCGAAAAGACCGCGATTAAGGGGAAAATAACGCGGTCGTGAGTAGTGTCCGGCTCGGACTGGCTTGGGGCCCCTGATGATCGTTGACGAACTGCCCGAGGCCCGGGGCTGGGACCGTTTGCGACGCCCTGTCTGGCTGTTCGACAATGTCGCCAAGCGCCATCTGTATGCCAATGACGCCGCCCTGATCCTCTGGGGGGCCACAAGCCGTGAGGAATTCCTGGAGCGCGACTGCTCGGACCAGTCCGAAGCGGTCAAGGCGCGCACCCAGCGGCTGCTGGACGATACGGCAAACGGCGAGGTCGTCAGTGAGCGCTGGACCTTCTATCCCAATGGTGAGCCGACGCCCGCCAAGGTCCTGGCCAGTACCTTCCGGCTGTCGAATGGGCGCGCGGTGATCATGATGGAGGCCGAGGCGCTGGAGGTCGAGGCCGACCAGTTGCGCTCGCTGGAGGCCCTGCGGCACGCGCCGGCCGCCATCTGTCTGTTCCGACCGGGAGGCGGGGCCCTGTTCCGTAATCCGGTGGCCTATTCGATCTTCGGGCCGGGCGACCTGTACCTCGAGAAGCGCTACGAAAATCTGAGCGCGGCGAAAACCCTGCTGGCGGATGCCTGGACGGGCTCGCCGGGTTCGGCGTTGCTCAAGGCCGTGACACTGAACGGCGAGCGCTGGATGCACACGACCGCGCAGCGGGTGACGGATCCGGTGACGGGCGAGGCCGCCCTGCTGTGGGCCAGCCAGGACGTTACGCCCCAGATCGAGGCCGAGATGTCCCTGGTCAAGGCGGCCGAACGCGCCGAGTCCGCCGAGGCGCGCGAGCGTCGCCTGACCGACCTGAGCCACGAAATGCGGACTCCGCTGAACACCATTCTGGGGTTTGCCGAAATCCTGGAACGCGAGACGACGTGCCCGAAACAGACCGACCGCCTGCGGCGCATGCTGGCCGCCGGCCAGCAGCTGGACGCCCTGGTCAACGGCATGCTGGCCGAGGAGGCGCCCGACGAGACGAGCGGGTCCGGCAAGGCCGCGACCCCGGTGGTCGAGATCGAGGCCATGGTCCCGCCGCAACGCCTGCGAATCCTCTACGCCGACGACCATGAGAACAATCGGATGGTGGTCTCGGCCATGCTCGGGGCGCTGGGCTGGGAGTGCGATACCGTCAACGACGGGGCCCAGGCTGTCGAGCGGGTTCGCGCGGGCAACTATGATCTGGTCCTGATGGACATCCAGATGCCGGTGATGGACGGCGTCGAGGCGACGCGGGCCATTCGCGCGCTGGAGGGTGAGGCGGCACGAACCCCGATTGTCGCCCTGACGGCCAACACCCTGGACGCCCAGGTGCGGCGCTACCGGGCGGCCGGCATGCAGGATTGCGTGGGCAAGCCGACCGCCATGGCCGAACTGATGCAGGTGGTGATGACCTGGGGCGGTGCCGGGGCCGAGGTCGAAATCGGCGCGCGCATGGCCCAGGTCGGGGGCTGAAACCGGCAACCCCGAGAGGCTCCCGGCCACCGGTGTCCCTTGCCGGGCCCCGGACGCGCGCCTCCTGAGACCTGGAGGCGCAAGACAGCCCTTGCAGCCGCCCTCAGCCTCGTGCGTTGTGTCGGCAGACAGGCGAGGGACAGCGGGTGACACTGCAACAGGGACTGGCGTTCGGCCTGGTCGGCCTGACGATCGTGGCCTTCATCTGGGGCCGGTTTCGCTATGACCTGATCGCCTGTGTCGCCCTGGTGGCCGGGCTGGCGGTTGGGGTTATTCCGGCCGAATCCGCCTTTGACGGGTTTCGCAACGATGTGACCGTGATCATCGCCTGTGCGCTGATCGTGTCGGCGGCCTTTTCGCGCTCGGGGATCGTTGAATGGGCGTTGAAGCCCCTGACGCCGCTGCTCAAGACCAATGCGACCCAGACGCCGGTTCTGACCGCGGTGGTGACGCTGCTGTCGATGTGTACCAAGAATGTCGGGGCCCTGGCGATCATGATGCCGGTCGCCATGCGGGTGGCGGCGGTGACCGGGACCTCGCCGTCGCGGCTGCTGATGCCGATGGCCGCCGGGGCCATGGCCGGCGGCATGGTGACCCTGGTCGGAACCTCGCCCAATATCATCGTCTCGGAGGTGCGCCAGCAGATCGAGGGTCAGCCTTTCGGCATGTACGACTATGCGCCGGTCGGCCTGATCCTGACGGGACTGATCGTCGTGCTGGTGTCGCTGACCTACCGGGTCCTGCCCGAGCGTCGCAAGGGCGGTGCGGCCCTGCTCGGCGGGGTGGGGGACAATGTCTATCTGACCGAGGCGCGGGTGCCCGAAGGCTGGGTGCTGGAAAGCCGTACCGTCAGGCAGTTGACCGATCTGGGGGAGGGTGGGGTCAACATCCTGGCCCTGATCCGGGGCGGTCAGCGTCGAGCCAAGCCGCATGGAAACGCCGCAGTTCATGCCGGCGATGTGCTGGTGCTGGACGGGTCACAGGAGGCGCTGCACCGCTTTCTGGCGCGCGCCCGGCTGGAGTTGACGCGCAACAACAAGCCGATCGCGACGGCCCCCCCGACCGTCGAGGTGATCAGTGTCGAGGCGGTCGTCGGCCGGCACTCCTCGCTGAGGGGCAAGTTCGTCAGCGAGGTGGATTTCTACGGCGATTACGGGATCAATGTGCTGGGCGTTTCGCGCACCGGCTATGAGCTGGTGCATCGGTTCCATCGTCTGAAGCTGGGGCCGGGAGACATCCTGCTGCTGCAGGGGGCCGAGGACGCCATGCCCCCGGCCGTTCAGGGGCTGGACCTGCTGCCGCTGGTCGAGCGCGATGTGCAGCTGGGAACGGTCCGCAAGCGCTTCATGCCGGCCATCGTCCTGGCCCTGGCGATGATCCTGGTCGGCCTGGGTCTGGTGCATGTGGCCGTAGCCTTCTTTGCCGCTGCGGTCGTGACCGTGGCCCTGGGGGGACTCAGGATGCGCGACGCCTATGCCGCCCTGGACGGGCCGTTGCTGGTTCTGGTCGCGGCCATGATCCCGATCTCCAACGCCATCCAGGAGACCGGCGGCTCGGCCCTGATCGGCGAGTTTCTCTCCAACCTGTTCGTCGGCCTGCCGGGGGTTCTGGCGGTTGCCGGCGTGCTGCTGGCCTCGATGATCGTGACGCCGTTCCTCAACAATGCCGCGACTGTGCTGATCGTCGCCCCCATCGGGGCGACCATGGCCATGCAGCTGGGATTCGGCCCCGATCCGTTCCTGATGGCGGTGGCAGTCGGGGCGGCGTGCGACTTCCTCACGCCGGTCGGCCATCAGTGCAACACCCTGGTCATGCGACCTGGAGGCTACCGGTTCGAGGACTACGCCCGTCTTGGGGCCCCCTTGAGCCTCATGGTGGTGCTGGTGGCCCCCCCCTTGATCCTGACCTTCTGGCCGCTCTGAACGGCGGCCCCTCAGGGGTGCTTGACGATCACACATAGTATGCGGCATACACTGTGTGGTACACACTATGTGATAGCAAGTGAGGCCCGATGGGCGAGACCGAAACCTATGAGGCGCTGAGGCTGGAGCTGCGACGCGGCTCTCTGGTCCTGGCGACCCTGGCACGGCTGAGGACGGAGCAATACGGCTATTCGCTGCGTATGGGGCTGGCCGAGGACGGCATCGAGATGGAGGAGAGCACCCTCTATCCGCTGTTGCGCCGACTGGAGAGCCAGGGCCTGCTGACCAGCGAATGGCGCGAGGAAGACAAGCGCCGAAAGCGCTTCTACCGCCTGTCGCCTGAGGGCGAGGCGGTGCTGAAGCGCCTGCACGATGAGTGGCGGCGCATCTCCGCGTCGCTGGACCGCGTGCTCGGATGACCAACAATCAAGACAATGGGGATGGGCCGATGCGCCTGATTGATCGCTATCTTGCCGCCGTGGCGGCGCAACTGCCGGCAGCTGGTCGCGATGATGTGACAGCTGAGCTGCGCGACGACATCATGAGCCGGATCGAGGCTCGCCAGGCGGCGCTCGGCCGCGACCTGACCGACAACGAAGTCGAGGTCATTCTGCGGGAAATCGGCCATCCACTGGTGGTGGCGGCCCGTTTCGGATCGGGGCCGCAGCACCTGATCGGGCCGGAACTGTTTCCGTGGTGGCTGTTCAGCGTCAAGGTCGGGCTGATCGTGCTCGTGGCGGTCACGATCTTTGCCGCCATCATCAAGGTCATCAGTGGCCAGGATGTCGGCCAGGCGGTGGGGCAGGGCTTCGCCGGCCTGTTCAGCGGGGCCATGACCCTGATCGGTATCGCCACCACCGCCGGCTACATCATCGAGCGCCAGACCGAAAAGCCATCCTTCATCACCAATTGGCGGGTCCAGGACCTGGGCGTCTTCGAGGTGGCGCGGCTCGATGCCAAAGGTTTCAACCGCGCCCTGAGTTCGGGCCGCTGCGCGCCCGCCCGCCTTCGCAAGAGCGAGTCCATGTCGCCGGTGGCGCGCGCCCTGTCGAGCGCCGTGGCTGCCGCCGTCCTGACGGCTTGGTGGGTCGGGGCCGTCCACTTCGGCGGCCTGCCGATGAGCGAGTGGGTCGTTGAGATTGCGGGCGTCGACTATTCGCAAGCGGCCCGGAATACGGTCGCCCTGATCTTCTGGCCGGTCGTCGGCTATGGCGCGGCGCGCATCCTGTTCGACCTGTTCCGCGCCGCCACCCCCCGAGCAGTCAAGATGACGGCGCTGGGAGATATCGTCCTGGCGTGTGGGCGGCTGGCCATGACCGGATGGCTGCTGCTGGTGTCGCCGATGGGGCGGGCGCTCGGCATCTCTGACGTCGGCTCGGTCGTCGAGCGCGTGCGAGACACCATTCAGACCGGCATCGGGACTGGTGTATGGAGCCTGTCGGGCGTCGTCGTGCTGATCCTGGCGGCGTCATTGCTGGAGCCGGCGGGGCGCATTCTCATCAGCCTGGTCCGGCTGATTTCAGGCGTCGATCGTCGGCTGTCGGGCCACGCCTAGCCGTTTGGCTCCGGCGCATCCTCGACGCCGTCGGACGGCTTCATCAGATCATCGGCGGCGTCGTTTGCCACCGGCGTCTGGGGGCGCGGCTGGGCCGGGCCTGATTTAGGGGTGCGGGCCGCCGGCCTGGACTTCAGGCCCAGCGCCTCCAGAGCGTCGTCGCCCTCATGCCCCAGGATCGAGCGGACACGCAGGTCGGTCTGAGGGAAGGGGATCTCGATGCCGGCATTGTCCAGGGCTTCGGCGATGGCCCAGGTATAGGCCGCGTGCATGGCAGCAGGGCGCTTGACCGCCTCCTTCGTGGGCCAGACCAGCAATTCAAAATCCAGCCCGCTCTCACCGAAGCCGACGAGCCAGACCTGGCTCTTGCGCTCAGCTGTTTCCGGCAGGGTGAAGGGGGAAGCCTTGGCGGCGTCCAGGATGGCCTCGCGCACCGCGCCCCGATCCGCGCCATAGGCGACCGAGAACGGAATGTGGATGCGCCGGGTGTCCCCTTTCAGCGTCCAGTTGGTGACCGGCTCGTCGATCAGGCTCGAGTTCGGCACCAGAATATTGACGTTGTCATTGGTGCGGATGCGGGTTGCGCGCGCGCCGATTTCAACGACCTGTCCACGCGCGCCGCCATTGATTTCAATGTAGTCGCCGATCGAAACCATCCGGTCGAAGATCAGAAAAATGCCGGAGACGAACTCCTTGACCACGCCCTGCAAGCCCAGGCCGACGCCGATGCCGATGGCACCTGCGAAGACGGCCAGCGACGACAGATTCAGGCCGGTCGCCGAAAGGGCCATGACGACGCCAACGATAAGGATCCCGTAGCCCGCCAGCTTTTCGAGCAGATACAGGGCACCCGCTCGGCTGGAAGCGTTGCGCCGCATCCGGCGCAGGCCGTGCGTGACGCCCGCCGACAGGGCGAAGGACACGACCATGATGATACCGGCGGCGACCAGGCCACCGATCGTGATCTCGACGCCGCCGATCTCGAACAGGCGGGTGCGTTCAAGCTCACCGGTGACATCGGCGATTTCGGGAACGGCAGCAATCATCACCTGGTTCAGGCTCCCCGCATCGGATTTCGGTCCTAGACCACGTCTGTCGGGCCGGGCGTGGGTGCGGCCGGCGGCTCGTCGGGCAGGGGAATGAACTCATGGTCGTCGCCGTCAGGCAGCTTCATGCGTCCGGCCTTCCAGTCGGCCTTGGCCGCGTCCATCCGGTCCTGGGTTGAGGCGACGAAGTTCCACCAGATCAGCCGCGGTCCGATCGGCTCGCCGCCCAGCAGCATGACGGTGGACGCTTCCAGGGCCGTGACGACCGGCTCGGCGTGCGGTTCCAGCACGGCCATCTGACCGGCCATGAGGCGACGGTCGCCAACCTCGACCGAGCCGGTCACCACATAGAGGGCGCGCTCGGAATAGCCGCCGTCACCCTTGCCCTTGGGCGGGGCCGCGCGCACGCCGGGCTGCATCTCCCAGTGGACATAGAACAGGGGCGAGGCCACCGGCACGCCCGCGCGCGCACCATAGGCCTCGCCGGCCACGAGACGGGCGAACAGGCCATCCTGTTCGTAGGACGGAAGGTCACCTCCGCCATGGTGGCTGAAGGACGGATCGTCGTCCTCGCGTTCGGTCGGCAGGGCAATCCAGGCCTGCATTCCATTCAGGCGACCACCGGCGGCCTGGCGTGCGGGCTCGGTGCGCTCGGAATGAACCACGCCCTTGCCCGCCGTCATCCAGTTGACCTCACCGGGCAGGATGATGTTGTGCGCTCCGGTCGAATCCCGGTGGGTTATCTCGCCCTCGAACAGGTACGACAGGGTCGACAGACCGATGTGCGGGTGCGGGCGCACATTGATCGCCTCAGACCCCGGCGCGAACTCGGCCGGGCCCATGTGGTCCAGGAAGATGAAGGGGCCGACCATCCGCTTGCGGGCGAAGGGAAGAACGCGCCCGACATCGAACCCGCCGAGATCCTTCTTGCGGGCGTCGATTACCATTTCGATCATGGGCGGCTCTCCGAGAGATTGATGCTGGCGACGAGGGCCGGGTCCGGCGACGGCGTCGTGGGTTGGCCATCCTGGCCGTAGTCTGACCACTGGCTGCGCGCGATGAAAACGAAGCTGTCTCCCGACACGAAGCCCGTGGTCGGCTCGGACAGGGGGGCACCGTCGAAGAGTGTCTCGAGGGTGCGTACCTGGGTCCAGTCCGGCGACAGGGTCAGGGCCAGGATGCGCCCCGGGGGCGAGCCGTTATGAATGGCGATGATGCGATTGCCGTCCCGCGCCAGGCCGTCCAGCCCCCGGATCGTCCGGCCTTCGGGCATCTGGACGTTCTGGATGGCCCCGGTGTCTATGACGACGCGGTGCAGACCGGTGCCGTAGTTGGAGAAGATCAGCCAGCGCCCGTCATCCGAGACGACCAGCCCTTGCGGCGAGGCACGCGCGGGGGCGTCGACCAGATGCTCCAGACGACCCGAGCCGGGCGACAGCATATAGATGCCGCCGCCAACGCTATCGCTGACGAAGACGGTGCCGTCCGGGCCCAGGACCAGATCGCTGAGCTGGTGACCGGCTTCGGGCAGGGCATAGACGGCCTGGATCTCGCCCGTGGCCAGATCCAGCCGCATCAGGGCCGAGCCGCCGGCACCCTCGATTCCGTCATAGAGGGTGTTGGCGCTGGTGACCCACAGGTGACCCCGCTCGCGGTCGGAGACCATGCCGAAGACGCCCTGGGTGTCGCCCTCGCGGGTGAAGCGCGTCAGAGTGCCGTCCAGGTCCAGGCGGAACACGCCTGCCGCGTGGATCGAGGACACCAGCAGCCGCCCCCGGTCGTCGAAGGCGACACTTTCAAGGAGCAATGGCCGGGCCGGACTGCGCGCCAGGATACGGATACCTTCCGGTGTGGGGGAGACTACGACCACCGGATCGACCGGGCCGACATCGTCGGGGCCGCCGAGCAGGCGCTCCGTCGCGCCACAGGCGGCCAGAAGAGGGGCGATGGCCAGCAGGCCGGCAAGGCGTCGGATCATAAGGAGCGCATCTCTATTTCGAACAAGCGTAGCCTTGCCCGAGGGTTGAGGGCAATCCGATGACCGCAAGCGGGTGACTCAGGGGCAGCCTGTGCTAAGACGCCCGAAAATCCGGAAACGTCCCCCAAGGGCACCCATGGCCAAGAACACACCCAAGCTCTCCCTTCGCGTGCCTGAGCCGCCGGCCCGGCCCGGCGACAAGGCCGACTTCTCGCACGTTCAGATGGACGAGGCGGGAGTCGTGGCACGGCCCGATACCTCGGTTGCGCCGTCGCAGACGCGAGATCTGGCCTTCCGCCTGGTGCGGGTGCTGGACGATGACGGCAAGGCGGTCGGACCCTGGGACCCGAAGCTGGACGCCGAGACGATGCGCCGGGGCATGAAGGCCATGCTGCTGACGCGGGCCTTCGACGACCGGATGCACAAGGCCCACCGCCAGGGCAAGACCAGCTTCTACATGAAGTCGACCGGCGAAGAGGCCATAGCGGTGGCGCAGGGCATGGTGTTCAGCCCGGAGGACATGGGCTTTCCGACCTATCGCCAGCAGGGCCTTCTGATCGTGCGCGGCTATCCGCTGGCGACGATGATGAACCAGATCTATTCCAACGCTTCGGATCCGATCAAAGGTCGCCAACTGCCGATCATGTATTCGGCCAAGGAGTACGGCTTCTTCACCATCTCGGGCAATCTGGGCACCCAGGTCCCCCAGGCCGTCGGCTGGGCCATGGCCAGCGCCTACAAGGGTGACGACAAGATCGCCGTCGCCTGGATCGGCGATGGAGCGACGGCGGAAGGCGACTTCCACTCGGCCCTGACGTTTGCGGCCGTCTATCGGGCCCCGGTGGTGCTGAACATCGTCAATAACCAGTGGGCCATTTCGTCCTTCCAGGGCTTCGCCGGCGGCATGGAGACGACCTTTGCGTCCAAGGCCATCGGCTATGGCCTGCCGTGCCTCAGGGTCGACGGCAACGACTTCCTGGCGGTCTGGGCCGCCAGCCAGTGGGCCGCCGAGCGCGCTCGCTCGAACCAGGGCGCGACGGTCATCGAGTTTCTGACCTATCGCCACGCGCCGCATTCGACCTCGGACGACCCCAGCCGCTACCGCCCCGGCGACGAGGGCGCGCACTGGCCGCTGGGCGATCCGGTGGACCGCCTGAAGCAGCATATGATCGGCCAGGGCTTTTGGTCCGACGATGAACACGCCGCCGCCATCGCCGACTGCGAGGCCCAGGTGAAGGCCGCCGCCAAGGAATCCGAAGCCATCGGCACCCTTGGCCAGTCGCGGCCGAGCGTGAAGACCATGTTCGAGGAGGTCTTCGCATCCGAAGACTGGCGACTGGTCGAACAGCGCCGCGAGGTGGGAGTCTGACCATGACCGACACCACCTCCATGAACATGATCCAGGCGCTGAACTCGGCGCTCGATATCAAGATGGCCGAGGACCCCAACGTCCTGTCATTCGGCGAGGACGCCGGCTATTTCGGCGGCGTCTTCCGGGTGACCGATCACCTGCAGAAGAAGCACGGCCTGACCCGCAGCTTCGACGCCCCCATCTCCGAGAACGGCATCGCCGCCGCCGGCATCGGCATGGCGGTCTATGGCTTGCGCCCGGTCATCGAGATGCAGTTCGCCGACTACATCTATCCGGCCTATGACCAGTTGGTCTCCGAGGCGGCCAAGATCCGCTATCGCTCGGGCGGGGAGTTCACCTGTCCGATCACGGTGCGGTCGCCCTACGGCGGCGGCATCTTCGGCGGCCAGACCCACAGCCAGTCGCCCGAAAGCCTGTTCACCCATATCGCGGGCCTGAAGGTGGTCATTCCGTCCAACCCCTATGACGCCAAGGGCCTGTTGACAGCGGCCATCGAGGACGACGACCCGGTCGTCGTCTTCGAGCCCAAGCGCCTCTACAACGGGCCGTTCGACGGCTGGCACGAAAAGCCCGTCAGCCCCTGGAAGGCCCAGGAGCTGGCCCAGGTCCCGACCGGCAAATACGTCGTGCCTCTGGGCAAGGCCCGGATCATGCGCGAGGGCGCGGACGTCACCATCCTGGCCTATGGCACCATGGTCTGGGTCGCCCTGGCCGCTGCCGAACACGCCGGTGTCGACGCCGAGGTGATCGATCTGCGCTCACTTGTTCCGCTGGACATCGAGGCCATCGAGGCCAGCGTGAAAAAGACCGGCCGCTGCGTCGTCGTGCACGAGGCCCCCAAGACCTCGGGCTATGGCGCGGAGCTGTCGGCCCTGGTTCAGGAGCGGTGCTTCTATCACCTGGAGGCCCCGGTTCAGCGGGTGGCGGGCTGGGATACGCCCTATCCCCATGCCTTTGAGTGGGAGTACTTCCCCGGCCCCGAGCGGACGGCCGAGGCGATCAAGCGCGTGATGGAGGGCTGACCGATGGGACGCTACGTCTTCAAGCTGCCCGACGTGGGCGAGGGCACCGCCGAGGCCGAACTGGTCGCCTGGCACATCAAGCTGGGGGATCGGGTCGAGGAGGACCAGATCGTCGCCGATGTCATGACCGACAAGGCCACCGTCGAGCTGACCAGCCCGGTTTCCGGCAAGGTCACGGCCCTGCACGGCGAGGTTGGCGGCATGCTGATCGTGCGTGCGCCCCTGGTCGAGTTCGAGGTCGAAGGGGCGGGCAATGCCTCTGAGGCCGAGGCTACGCCCGCCGCCGCCCCGGCGCCTGCGCCGGAACCCGCCAAGGCGGCGGAACCGGCGGCAGTGCCGGCTCCGGCAGCGGCTGAGGCCACGCCCGCCGGGGCCAACTATGTCTTCAAACTGCCGGATGTGGGGGAGGGCACCGCCGAGGCCGAGCTGGTCGCCTGGCACGTCGCGGTCGGCGATGCCGTCTCCGAGGACCAGATCCTGGCCGATGTCATGACCGACAAGGCCACGGTGGAAATCACCAGCCCGGTCGAGGGCGTGGTCGTGGCCCTGCACGGCGAGCCGGGCAAGGCCCAGGCCGTCGGCGGCCCCCTGGTCAGCTTCAAGGTCGAAGGTGCGGGCAATGTGAAGGCGGGCAGCGTGCCGGTACCGGCTGCATCCCCTGCACCGAAAGCCGAACCCGCGCCGGCCAAGGCGTCGTCACCGGCTCCTGCCAAGGTTCCGGCCAGGGCGGTCGCCGAAGGCTTCACCACCCGCAAGGCCGGCGAGCGTCCGCTGGCGTCACCGGCGGTCAGGAAACGCGCGCGTGACCTCGGTGTCGAACTTCAGTTCGTGGCGGGCTCCGGCCCGGCGGGCCGTATCGGCCATGACGATCTGGACGCCTATGTCGCCGGCGGTGGCCGGGGGACGGGCGGCGCGTCCGGCGGCGGCTCGATGTATGCCCAGGCCGACGGTGTGACCGAGACCAGGATCATCGGCCTGCGTCGCAAGATCGCGGAAAAGATGGCCGAGAGCGTCCGGCGCATTCCGCACATCACCTATGTCGAGGAGATCGACGTCACGGCCCTGGAGGAGCTGCGCGCTCATCTGAACGCCCAGAACAAGGGGACCGGCAAGCCCAAGCTGAACGTCCTGCCCTTCATCGCGCGGGCCATTGTGGTGGCGCTGAAGGACCAGCCGGTTCTGAACTCCCACTATGATGACGAGGGCGGGGTTCTGACGACCTACAACGCCGTGCACCTGGGCATCGCGGCCCAGACGCCGAACGGCCTGATGGTGCCGGTCGTGCGCCACGCCGAGGCGCGCGACCCCTATGATACGGCTCTGGAGATCGCCCGCGTCTCGGGCGCCGCCAAGGACGGCACGGCCAAGCGGGACGAACTGTCCGGTTCGACCATTACCATCACCTCGCTGGGCACGCTGGGCGGCATCACCCACACCCCGATCATCAACCACCCCGAGGTCGCCATCATTGGCCCGAACAAGATCCAGGAGCGGGTGGTGGTGAAGGACGGCCAGATGATCGTGCGCAAGATGATGAACTTGTCCTCCAGCTTCGATCACCGGATTGTGGATGGCCATGACGCGGCGGTGTTCGTGCAACGGATCAAGGGCTTGCTAGAGCATCCGGCGACGTTGTGGATGGGGTGAAATACAGCGTTGGTCAGGTCGGCGTCCTCGCTGGCGGCGGAAGGGACCGAATATCGGGAGGGGACCATGGGCGGTATGCTCGCATGGCTCGGATTTGAACCGAGCTACCAGGCCGAAATCTATCAGACGATCTCACAGGCGCTGCTCGGCGTGCTGGCCGCTGGAGTGGCGTTCCTCTTGATCCACAAGGGGCAGAACACATCGGCGGAAGAAAACCGACGGATTGAGCGGGCCCGCATACTGCATGACCTTGATCGGGAGTATGAGAATATCATGGCGAAGCGCTGTGTCGTCGCCAACGCAGCCTCGCTACAGTTTCCTGATTTTCGGATTGGCGACCCATCGGGTCGCTCGCCCTTGATCAACAACAATACCGTGGATGCGAAGGACCTTTGCCTCTTCGAACTGGTCCTGACTCGTCATGTTCTCTGGCTCGCTGCGCCCGGCCGATCCGACAACAACGGCCCCAACCAATATATCTACGTGAACGGCGCTCGGCATGCCCAGGTCGCCCCAGGATACTACGTCGACACCCTGACGCTGCACAGGGTGGTCTCATGGTCAAAGCGAGTCGCGAGCGGCTTGCACGCCAAGATTATCGACCGCGAAGACGTCTGCGATATGTGGCGTCACATTCTGCCTTGGGCGAAGGATAATCGGTTCTCCTTCATGGCGGCATTCTTCGGTGTTTCGCGCGATATCAAGATCGAAGCGGGTGCCAGGCCGGGGAACGTCGGAAGTTCGAAGGCCTTCCCCGGCTGGAAGCGAAGATCTCCCTTCAGCTCTGCGATCCCGCAACAATGGTCTGGCGATGTCGCACCGCTCTATTTCTTGATCAGAACGGTCCTTGAAGAGGCCTACACCAGTCGACGGGTGGAGATCTTGCACTTCGTGGGCCTCGACAAGGAACTTTTTGCGGAGGTGACCGGAGCCGATGAGTCGATGGAGGCGCGGATGGATCCGATGGTGAGGCTGGTCCTCGGACTGGACCCGTCCGCAAGTGAGGGGTCCGATCCCGCCATAGAGGCGGATAGAGAGATTACATGACCGAGCAGATCAAAACCAAAGTCCTCATCATCGGCGCGGGCACCGGCGGTTATGTCGCGGGAATCCGCTGCGGCCAGCTGGGGCTGGAGGCCGTGCTGGTAGACGCCGGAGACGGGCTCGGCGGGACCTGCCTGAATGTGGGCTGCATTCCATCCAAGGCGATCATCCACGCGGCCAACAAGTTCGAGACGGTGGCCAAGGCCGCCGATGGCGGCACCCTGGGGATCACGGCGTCGAAGGCGGCGATCGATCTGAAGGCGACGGTCGGCTGGAAGGACGGCATCGTCAAGAAGCTGAACCAGGGGGTCTCGGGCCTGCTGAAGCGGGCCAAGGTCAAGGTCATCAAGGGGTGGGCGACCTTCTCCGATGCCAAGACCTGCACCGTCAAAACCGACGAGGGCGAGATCACGATTTCGGCCGAGCACGTCATCCTGGCGACGGGATCGGAGCCGGTCGAGCTGCCGTTTTTGAAGTTTGGCGGCGACGTGATTTCCTCGACCGAGGCTCTCTCGCTGGACAAGGTTCCGGGCAAGCTGGTGGTCGTGGGCGGCGGCTATATCGGGCTGGAGCTGGGCATCGCGTTCCGCAAGCTGGGAGCCGAGGTCACGGTCGTCGAAATGGCCGAGCGCATTCTGCCGCTCTATGACAAGGCCCTGACGGATCCGGTGACGAAGTGGCTGGAGAAGCATGGCGTCAAACTGTTGCTGGGGGCCAAGGCGGGGGCCTTTGAAAAGGGCAAGCTGAACGTCACCACCAAGGACGGCGAGGCCATCAAGCTGGACGCTGACAAGGTGCTGGTCACGGTCGGGCGGCGTCCGCGCACGCAAGGCTGGGGCCTGGAGAATATGGGCGTGGCCATGGCCGGGCCGTTCGTGAAGACCGACAACCGCTGTGCCACCAGCATGAAAAACGTCTGGGCCATCGGCGACCTGACCGGCGAGCCGATGCTCGCCCACAAGGGCTCGGCGCAAGGGGAAGTGGTCGCCGAAATCATCGCCGGCCATGACGCGGTGTTCGACCCCGTCACCATCGCGGCGGTCTGTTTCACCGAGCCGGAAATCGTCTCGGCGGGCCTGGGGCCGGCTGACGTCGAGGGCCGCGACGATGTGATCACCGCCTCCTTCCCGCTGATGGCCATCGGTCGGGCGCTTGCCATCGAGGCCGGCGACGATGGCGGCTTCGTGCGGGTGATTGCGGGCAAGGACGACCACCGCATCCTGGGTATCCAGGCCGTCGGCCAGCATGTGTCGGAGCTGTCGAACAGCTTCGCCCAGATGCTGGAGATGGGTGCCGTGCTGGAAGATGTGGCCGGCACCATCCATGTCCATCCGACCCTGGGCGAGGCCTTCCATGAGGCGACGCTGCGCGCGCTGGGCCACGCGATTCACATCTGATGAATCCGTCCGGGATGACCGGCCTGGAGCTGATGCAGGCCTATGCGCGCGGTGAGGTCAATGCCGCCTCGATCAGCGGGCCGATGCGGTTTGATCTAGTCGAGGTCGAGCCCGGCTTCTGTGCCTTCGAGGGCGAGCCGGACGCCAGCCTGCTCAATCCGTTCGGCACGGTCCATGGCGGCTGGGCCCTGACCCTGATCGACAGCGCCGCGGGCTGTGCCTGTCACACCACCCTGCCGGCAGGCGTCGGCTATACGACGGTCGAGACCCACGCCAACTTCACCCGCCCGATCCAGCCCGACAGCGGCACCCTGCGGTGCGAAGGGCGGGTCATCAACGCCGGCCGCACGCTGGTGACGGCTGAGGCGGTGCTGAAGGACAGTCAGGGGCGGATCGTCGCCCACGGCGCTTCAACCTTGATGGTACTTCAGCCGCGCTGACGTCGGGGCCTGGTGAGGGGCCTGGGTGGATGCGATCGCGCTGATCAGGCTTCTGATCTCGATCGGCTTGGCCACCGCCAGGTCCATGCCGACGGCCCGGTAGGACTCGATCTGCTGGGCCATGACATTGGCGGTCAAGGCGATGATCGGCGTCCGCTCACGACCGGTCGCCAGTTCCTCGGCACGAATGGCGGCGGCCGCCGTCGGGCCATCCATCACCGGCATCTGGACGTCCATCAGAATGAGGTCCCACTCCTCATTGCGCCAGGCCTGAAGGGCCAGGGCACCGTTTTCGACAAAGATCGGCCTGATGCCGACCTGGGACAGCAGGAGGTCGAGAACCTGGCGGTTTACCGGATGATCCTCAGCGGCCAGGACCCGGATGCCGCGACCGTCAAAGGCCGCCAGATCCACTAAATCCGAGGTCCTGCTCGCGCCGGGCCCGTCGGCGCGGCGCAAGGGCAGGCGCACCTCGAAGGCCAGGCCGTGCGGCACCACATGATCGACCTGGATGCTGCCGCCCATGAGTTGCACCAGTTCCTGGCAGATCGGCAGGCCTAGTCCGGTTCCGCCGTACCGTCTTGTTGTCGATGTGTCGGCCTGGGCGAACTTCTGGAACAGGGCCGGAAGCTGTTCAGCGGTGACGCCGGGGCCGGTGTCGGCGACGGACAGGATGAGTTCACCTTCGTGAGCATCGGTGCGAACGGTGACGGTGCCGACCTCGGTGAATTTGACGGCGTTCGAGATCAGGTTGGTCAGGATCTGGCGGATGCGTGTCGGATCTCCGCGCCAGGCCCCTCGGGCGGTGGTCGACATCTCGACGGCTAGGACGAGGCCCTTGGCCTGGGCGATATCCTGAAATGCGGCCTGGCTACGATCAACCAGGTCGTCCAGGTCGAAATCCGTCTCTTCCAGAACCAACTTGCCCGCCTCGACCTTGGCCAGGTCGAGGACGTCGCCGAGGATGTGCAACAGGCTTTCGCCGGACTGGGTGATGGTCTCGAGCCGCGCCCTCTGATGTGGAGGCAGGTCATCGGCCGTCATGGCCTGCGCCATGCCGAGAACGCCGTTGAGCGGCGTGCGGATCTCATGGCTCATGGTGGCCAGGAACTGGCTCTTGGCCAGGTTCGCCTGTTCGGCCTGGGCCCTGGCGGCCTGGGTCTCGGCGAAGAGCCGCGTGATGTAGGATCGGATTCCCAGGCCCGAGAGAACCAGCATGATCGCTGCAAAGGCGATCTGGGCGGTGTCGGCATAGGAGAGTCCGGCCGCCAGGGCACCGAAGGGAACCAGCAAGGCGTAGCCGGCCTGTGGCAGGATCGCCGCCGTCGCCATGGTGCGGGAGCCCGGGGCGACCATGACGGCGTTGATGGTGACGCCGCCGATCAGCAGCGTCCCGCATGTCAGCCCCAGCAGCGTGCCTGACAAGATCTCGACCGCCCCATAGGCGCTGAAGACGACGTTGTTGAGCACCGTCTGGGCCAGGCACAGGGCGACATACCGGCCTTGTGAAAGCTGGGCGGCAAGACGGCCTTCGGGGTGCAGCCGGCCTTCGAAGGCCTGCAGCAGGCCGTAGGCCAGAAACCACGCCAGGGCGACCGCCCACGATGTCAGAGGGAAGGCCACGACGGCCACGACTGCGGCAATGAAGATCCGCATCTTCCATTGGCGGGACCGCCGCGCCATGGAGTCGGCAATGGCTTCGTATTCAGCGGAGGTCATGGGCCCCAGGATACTGTGCAACGGCGATGCCGCATGTGCCCGGACGCAGTAAGGCATTTAGATTAATAGCTGGTGCTATTGCGCCGGCCCAATTCGGATCAACCGGCCGTTGTCATCGTCTGTGACGATCCACAGCGCACCGTCCGCCGCCACCTGAACGTCGCGAATGCGCTGGTTCAGATTGGTCAGCAGCCATTCCTCGCCGACGACGCGGTCTCCCTCGATCACCAGCCGTGACAGGTGGCGGCTGCCCAGGCCCGAGATGAACAGATTGCCGCGCCACTCGGGGAAGGCCTCGCCGTCATAGAAGGTGACGCCGCCGGGGGCCACGACCGGGTCCCAGTAGTAGGTCGGCTGCTCCAGTCCGTCGCGGACAGTCAGGCCGTCGCCGATGGAGCTGCCGCGGTATTCGATGCCATAGGCGATGGTCGGCCAGCCGTAGTTCCGGCCGGCCCGCGCGATATTGACCTCATCGCCGCCTCGGGCACCGTGCTCGACCGCCCAGAGCTCGCCGGTTTCCGGATTGAGCGCCGCGCCCTGGACGTTGCGGTGGCCTAGCGACCAGATCTCGGGCCGGGCACCGTTACGGCCGACGAAGGGGTTGTCCGCCGGCACCGAGCCGTCGGCGTTGATGCGGATGATCTTGCCCAGATGGCTGTTCAGGTCCTGGGCCTGAGGCCGGGTTTCGAGGTCGGAACGCTCACCCAGGGTGATGTAGAGCCGGCCCTCACGGTCGAATACGAGACGCGAGCCATAATGCAGGGCGTTGGAATAGGAGGGATAGGCCCGGAAGATGACCTCGAGGTCGCTCAGAGATCGCTCATCGGTCGACAGGCGGGCGCGGGCGACGGTGGTGCCGTTGCCATCGGCGCGATCCTCGGCATAGCTGAAATAGACCAGCCGGTCGGTGGCGAAGTCGGGGCTCAAGGCTACATCGAGCAGGCCGCCCTGGCGCTCGGCATGGACGGCGGGCACGCCGGAAATGGCACTGAGGCCAACACCGCCGGCAGCGAACAGGCGCAAGGTCCCGGAGCGTTCGGTCACCAGCCAGTGGCCGCTGGGGAGTTGCTGCAGGGCCCAGGGGTGGTTGAGCCCTTCCGCCATCGTCGTCACCGCCAGGGCCTGATGCGTCACCACGCCCGGCGCGCGGGTCTGGCCGTCGAAGGCCGGGGCCTGATCGGTTCCGTTGGCCGGACGGCTCTCGGCCGGCTCGCCGCGCGCGGTGCGGGCAGCGGCCTCGGCATTGGCCGCTTCCTGACTGTTGCAGGCGGTGGCGGACATCACCAGCGTCGAGGCGGCGATCAGGGCGAGAGCGTGGCGCATCGTATTCCTTTCGTCATCCTCGGGCTTGATCCGAGGATCAGAGGTGCGGCGGGGCTGTGCCATGCCCCATGAAATTCGTCAGCGGCTCGTCCGATCCACGGGTCAAGCCGGCGGATCACGGGATCAGGGAGAGAGGAGCGCCTCAAGCGCGTCCCGGCGATTCATGCCGGCGACATGGATGTTCCACCAGACGGCATAGAACAGCAGGGGCCAGCGGCCTGAGGTGTGATCGTCGTGCTCGAAGACGGCGCGGACCACCTCCATGTCGCAGACCTGGGCCAGGCCCTCGTGAGCGGCCAAGGCCGGGGCGAGGTCGCGGGCGCGCGGCGTGATCCAGGTGGCGACGGGGACGGTGAAGCCCTTCTTCTTCGCCCAGGGATCGGCTGAGGGCAGGTGCTTTTCCAACCACTTGCGGAGCAGCCACTTGCCGTAGCGGCCGCGTACCTTGAAGCGGTCGGGCAGGTTGAAGGCGAAGGCGGCGACCTCGCGGTCCAGGAACGGTGTGCGGCCTTCCAGGCCGTGGGCCATCAGGGTGCGGTCCAGCTTGAGCAGCAGATCGTTGGGCAGCCAGGTCGCGATGTCGGCGGCCTGGGCGCGCTGGAGGGGCGTCATCCAGGGTTGGGCCGCCTGCTTGGCGACGTAACGCCAGGTGTTCAGCGCGGCGCGGCCGCCGTATTTGAGATAGGGCGCGTCGAACTGCGGCTCTGCGGGGCGTCCGCCCAGCCAGCGGGGACGCAGGGCGCGGCGATAGCGGCCGTAGCCGCCGAACAGCTCATCGCCGCCTTCGCCGGACAGGACCACGGTAAGCGTTCCCTTGGCGGCTTCTGCCAGCTTCCAGGTCGGCAGGGTGGCGTAGTCGGTGGTGGGGTCGTCCAGGCACCAGGCGACCTCCGGCAGGATGCGCCAGAAGTCTTCCTCTCCAAAGGTGGTCTCGCGCCAGTCGAGGTTCAGGGCGCGGGCGACGCTCTCGGCGTGGGCGCGCTCGTCCCGCGCGCCGGGAGCGTCGAAGCCGCAGGTAAAGGCGGTGACGGGCCGCTCGTTCAGCCGGGCCATCAGGGTGGCGATGGCGGAGCTGTCGATGCCGCCGGACAGGAACAGGCCGTAGGGGACGTCGGAGCGCTGGTGGACGCGGACGCTGTCTTCAAGGACGGCGTCGAGACGGTCGAGCATGTGATCCTCCCCCATCGGCTTCGATGGGGGAGGGGGACCGGCGAAGCCGGTGGAGGGGGCGAGACGGGGTTCAGTGCGAGCCGCCGCCCGCACCCCTGCGCGGTCCTCCTCGCCATCGGAAGACGATAGGGAGGGGACAACGATGTTGTTGAACGCGTCGAACATTGCCATCGGCTGGCCGGCGCGTCGCGGCACCGATGAAATCGCTTCCGATATGAAGAGTTGTTGGTCCCCTTGCCCGCCGATTTCGGCAGTCAAGGCGCATCCGGGCGGCAGGCGGTAGAGGTCGTCGCCCTTGCCGCTCATCCCGAGGGTGTAGCCGAGCGAGAGGAGTTCTTCGGCGTTGGCTGCGGAAAGTTCGGCTGAAATCCCGCCATAACCGACCAAGGCGCGCCATTCCGAGGCGAAGGCCGCCGACCGAACTTCGGGGCTCTCCTGCAAGTACAGCGGCTTGATCCCGAACGGGTCGCGGACCAGCCAGGTGCGGCCGTCGGCCCCGATCAGACAGAAGGCGTACATCCCTCGGAGCCGGGAAAAGGCCCTCTCGCCCTCCAGCGCATAGAGGTGGAGCAGGGGCTCGAAATCCGAGCCGGTCTTCAGCTTGTCCTTGAGGCCGAACGCTTCGATCAGCTCGATGTAGTTGTAGATCTCGCCGTTGCCGATGATGGTCGAGCCGCCGGCGTGGAGCGGCTGCCAGCCGCCTTCGAGGTCGATGATCGACAGGCGGGCGTGGGCGACGCACCAGCCGGGCCCGCTTTCGACGCGGATGCCGTCGGGGCCGCGATGCTGGAGCCGCTCGATCATGGTGCGGACCGCCGCTTCGGGGGGCTGATCCGCCCCCAGGATGCCTGCGATGCCGCACATTCAGGCCCGCTCCCCGGCTAGTTGATCGAACAGGGCGTCCCATTGCGGCAGGACGACCGCCTTGGAAACCTCTTGCGCACGCCTCAGGCCGTTTTCGGCCAGGGCCCGCCCCAGCGACGGATGGTTCAACAGCCGTGTGATCGCCTCGGCCAGGGCGACAGGGTCGTTGATGGGAACCAGCAATCCGTCGTCGCCGTCGCGCATCAGGGCCTTGGGACCGGCGGCCTCGGCGGCGATCACCGGCTTGCCGTAGGCCCAGGCCTGGATGACGACATTTCCCAGCGGCTCGAACCGCGAGGGGAAAACGACCAAATCGGCGGCGCGGTACAGCGCCCCCGCGTCGCTGCGCCAGCCCAGCCAGCGCACGCGCTCGGCCACGCCCAGATCGTGGGCCAGCTGGCGCAGGTCGCCTTCGAGCGGGCCGGTCCCGGCGATCCACAGCACGGCGTCGGAGACTCGGGCCAGGGCGTTCAGCGTCACATCATGGGCCTTGGCGTCGTGCAGTCGGCCCATGGCCAGCAGCAGGGGGGCCTCGCGTGGCGTGTCGAGCAGGGCGCGGCTCTGGGCGCGGTGATCGTCCGGCTCAGCGAAATTGGGAATGAAATGGGCGCGCTCGGCCGGCCAGCCCTGGGCGATGATCCAGTCGCGAATGTCGGCGGTGTTGCCGACCAGGGCGTCGAAGCCGCGATAGTTCTTCAGATCGTAATAGCCGCCGAGCCGGCCGACGCGCGCCCACGGACCCCTTGGGCAATGACGGGCGGCGCGGTTCATCCAGGCGACCAGAACCTGGGCCTCTTGCGCCCGGGCATAGCGTCGGATGGCCGGCCGGGTACCCCAGTCCAGCGGCGAGCCAAAGCTGAAGACCTCAAACGGGACGCCCGCCGCCTTCAGGCGCGCCTCGCGTCCAGCATGGCGGCGGATGCCGGCGAAGGTCGGGCGACCCCCGGCATGAAGCGCCGTCACCAGCTCAGTGAAATAGGTCTCGGCGCCTCCGTCGGCGGCGGACCCCAGAAGGTGCAGGGCGCGGGTCATCGGTGCGAGCAAGCTAGCCGCTTGCGAGAGTTTTCGCACCTGTCTTGAACCGGCGCGGCTAGGCCTATATACGCGCCGTCTCGCGCTGATGGCTGGGTAGCTCAGCTGGTTAGAGCGGTGGATTCATAACCCACAGGTCGGCGGTTCGAGCCCGCCCCCAGCCACCATCGCGCGGACATGAAAAAAGGGCGGCTCGCCAGAGCCGCCCTTTCTCGTTTCGGACCCGTTGCGATCAGGCCGCTTCGAGCGCCTTGGACCACTGGCCGGTCGAGGCCAGGCCGTTCATCCGGGCGCGGTGATGGAAGGCGCTGGACGCCGTCGGGACGTTTTCGACCTTGCCCGACCAGGCCTTCTGCGGCGCGGCCTGAAGCGCGCGGCCGTAGGAGAAGGTCATGCTCCACGGGAAGCCGCCGATCTTGTTCATGGCGTCCAGATGGGCGGTGGCTTCTTCGTCGGACTGACCGCCCGACAGATAGGCGATACCCGGAACGGCCGCCGGTACGGTGGCCTTGAGGGCGGCGATGGTCTTTTCAGCCACCTCTTCGACACCGGCGCGGTTCGCATGCTTCTTGCCGGAGATGACCATGTTCGGCTTGAGCACGATGCCTTCCAGCTCGACGCGCTGTTCGGCCAGTTCGTTGAAGACGGTCTGCAGCACCCAGCGGGTCACTTCGTCACAGCGGTCGATCGAATGGGCCCCGTCCATCAGCACTTCCGGCTCGACGATCGGCACGATCTCATTGGCCTGGCAGATGGCGGCATAGCGGGCCAGGGCGTGGGCGTTGGCCTTGACCGCGCCCCAGGTCGGGATGCCGTCGGCGATGTCGATGACGGCGCGCCACTTGGCGAAGCGGGCCCCGCGCGCATAGTCCTTCTGGAGGCGCTCACCCAGGCCATCCAGACCCTCGGTCAGGGTCTCGCCGGGGAAGCCGTCCATGGGCTTGGCACCCTTGTCGACCTTGATGCCCGGGATCGAGCCGGCGGCCTTGATCAGTTCGACCAGCGGCGTGCCGTCGGCGGCGTCCTGATAGAGGGTCTCTTCAAACAGGATGACACCCGAGATGTGATCCTTCATCGCCGCGTCCGAACGGAACAGCATCTCGCGATAGTCGCGGCGGTTGGCCTCGGTGCTCTCAACGCCGATGCCGTCAAAACGCTTCTTGATGGTGCCGGACGATTCGTCCGCCGCCAGAATGCCCTTGCCGGGCGCGACCATAGCCGTAGCCACCGCGTTCAGAGCCGCGAGATTCATGATTGGATCCTGTGAACTTTGATTTTGTGGCGGCGCGTATAGGCAATCCCGCCGCAAAAGTCACGCGGGCGTGATCACCGACCGTTGAACTTCGGGGTCTCGCGGCGGATGAAGGCGGCAACGGCGGCCTGTGCGTCTTCGGTGGCCATCAGGCGGCGGACCTCGTCATACAGGGCCGCCTTGGCTGTGTCGGGATCCTGCTGAGCCAGGCGAGCATTGGCCAGGGTAGCGGCGACGCCGAGGGGGGCCTGGGCTGAAATCCGCTCGGCCAGGGCGACGGCTGCCTCCACGGCCTGACCGGCGGGAACGATCTCCTGGACCAATCCCAGACGCCGGGCGTCTTCGACGCCGAACTCGTCGCCCGTCAAGAGCCAGCGCATGGCGTTCTGATAGCCACCGGCCTGGGCCATGCGGATGGTCGCGCCACCGAAGGGAAAGATCCCGCGCGCCACCTCGATCTGGGCGAAGGTGGCCGTCTCGTCGGCGACGACGACGTCGGCGGCCAGGGCCAGCTCGATGCCGAGCGTCAGGCACTTTCCGTGCACGGCCACCACCACCGGCTTGGGGCAGCGAGGACCATAGATGCCCCAGGGGTCGATCTGGCCGTCCGTGACGATGCTATCGCCGGCCATCAGACGCGGGGCGACATCGGCCAGATCCAGACCGGCGGTGAACATCACGCCATGGGCGTGGACGACGCCACAGCGAATGTCCGGGGCTGCGGCCATGTCCGTATAGGCCTGGGCCAGCTCGGCCAGCATGTCGAAGGTGAAGGCGTTACGCTTTTCCGGCCGGTTCAGCCCGATCAGACGAACATGGCCACGATCTTCAACAGAGATGAATTCCGACATGACAACTCCCCGCTTCCTGACGGGCAAACTGGCATCGCAGCGAGTCGATTGCAAATAAAAACGGACTAGGTTCTCAGAGCCTCGACGCCCGGCAGGGCCTTGCCTTCCATCCATTCCAGGAAGGCCCCGCCGGCGGTGGAAACAAAGGTCATGTCCTCGGCCACGCCCGCATGGTTCAAGGCCGCGACCGTATCGCCGCCGCCGGCCACGGCGACGAGAGCGCCCGATTGCGCCAGGGCCGCCGCCGTGCGGGCGGCGCGCACCGTGGCGGCGTCGAACGGCGGCACCTCGAACACGCCCAGCGGGCCGTTCCAGATCAGGGTGCGGGATTCCGTCATGGCCTTTTCCAGCCGCGCAACGGTGGCCGGGCCGGCGTCCAGAATCTTTTCTTCCGGCAGAAGCTGCCCCAGCTCGCGCACATGCGCCTCGGCATTCGGGCTGACCTCGGTGGCGACCACCACATCGACCGGCAGCAACAGCTCGCAGCCGGCCTTGTCGGCCGCCTTGATGATCTCGCGGGCGGTGTCACCCAGGTCGTGCTCGCACAGCGAGGCGGCCACATCCTGACCCATGGCCGCCAGGAAGGTGTTGGCCATGCCGCCGCCGATGGCCAGCTTGTCCAGCTTGCTGACCAGGTTCTGGAGCAGGTCCAGCTTGGTCGAGACCTTGGAGCCGCCGACGATGCCCAGCACCGGCTTTTTGGGGCTGCCGAGCGCGGCATCCAGGGCCTCCAGCTCTCGGCGCATGGATTCCCCGGCATAGGCGGGCAGCAGGCGGGCGATGCCCTCGGTCGAGCCGTGGGCGCGGTGCGCCGCCGAGAAGGCGTCATTGACGTAGAGATCGCCCAGGGCCGCCAATTGGGCGGCAAAGGCCGGGTCGTTCTTTTCCTCGCCCTTGTGGAAGCGGACGTTCTCCAGCAGCACGACGCCGCCGTCGTCCAGGGACGCGATGGCCGACCGGGCGGCCTCGCCCACGCAGTCAGAGGCGAAGGCTACCGGCGCGCCCAGCAGCGCGGCCAGCGGCGCGACGATCGGCTCCAGGCTCATATCCGTGACGTGCTCGCCCTTGGGCCGCCCGAAATGCGCCAGCAGGGCCACCCTGGCCCCGGCTTCGCGCAGGCGGTTGATCGTCGCCTGGGCAGCGCGCAGGCGGGTGTCGTCGGTGACCCGTCCGTTCTCCATGGGAACATTGAAATCCACGCGGACGAGGGCGGTCTGGCCGGTCAGGTCGCCGGCGGTGTCGAGGGTGCGGAACGTGCTCATGGGCGGCGGTATAAAGCGCCGGAGCGCAGGGGACTAGGGTGTGGGGTGTCGGGTGTGGGGCTTGTCCGCCTGGGCTCGCGCCCGCATCCGCGCCAGGACCTCTCGTGCGGCCCGGTCTGTCTCGTTCAGCGGCGCATAGGTCCATGTCTCAAGCCGGCCCGCGAAGGGGCGGGCGATCCCGCGCGCCTGGAGAGCGGCGTGGAGGCCTTCGATCTTGGGCGAGGATCCGTCCAGGCCCAGGATCTGCACCGGCTTGCCGGTGGCAGCGGCCTCCGTCGCCATATTGACCGAGTCCTCCGTCACCAGGATGTGGTCGGCCAGATCCAGAAAGGCGAAATAGGGGTTTGGTCCTTCGCCATCCCAGATCATCCCGGGCAGGGCCGCCAGGCGCGACGTCAGGATGGCCCGCGCTGCCACCGGGGTCCGGCGCGAAAAGGTCATCATCAACGACCCCCCGGTGTCGGTCACGGCCTCGGCGATCTGATCGGCGAGGACCTGGGCGCGCTCGGCACCGAGGTCGTGGGACCGGGATCGACCGCCGATCAGGACGGCCACGCGCGGCTGTGGCAGACCGGCGAGGGCCTCGCGGAAGGACCCGGCCCCTTCGACCAGGCGTTCGGGCGTGATCCGGTTCGGTGACCCCAGGATCGCGAGGACGTTCGGTCCCGTCAGGCCGTCATGCAGCGGCGGAATGACCAGATCAAAGTCGGTCAGCGAGGTGCGGGGGTCCTGGAGCTGAACCACGAAGGTCCGGCCACCGGAGCGATGCTTCAGCCGTGTCGAAAACGGCAGGCTGGCCCGACCATTGGCGATGACCAGGTCGGGGAAGGGCGGCCCGATCCGATCGGAATCCGCTGTCAGCATGGCATCGGGCGCGATCCTGAGGGCATTTGGCCAGCGATCGAACAGCGACCGGAACCGCACCCGCTTGACCGTGATCTCAGCCGGGGTCAGGCGCTGGATGGCTTCAGCCAGCCCCAGCGCCTGGTTCTCGATACCGGCACGACCGTCGGTGACGGTCCAGATCGACAGGGGTGACTCTAGCGCCACTCGACCTTGAGGATCTCATAGGCCTTTACGCCGCCAGGCGTGTTGACCTCGACGACGTCGCCCGTCTCCTTGCCGATCATGGCCCGCGCGATCGGCGAGGTGATCGAGACGCGGCCTTCCTTGACGTCGGCCTCGTGCTCGCCGACCAGCTGGTAGCGGCCTTCTTCCTCGGTGTCCTCATCGACGACCGTGACAGTCGCGCCGAACTTCACCTGGGCCCCGGACAGTTTGGAAACGTCGATCACCTGGGCGCGCGAGATCTTGTCCTCGATCTCGGCGATACGGCCCTCGATCCAGCCCTGCCGCTCCTTGGCGGCGTGGTATTCGGCGTTTTCAGACAGATCGCCATGCGAGCGGGCCTCGGAGATCGCCGCGATCACATTGGGGCGCTCCACCGACTTGAGACGCTTCAACTCCTCGTCGAGGGACTGGTATCCCCCGGCGGTCATCGGCACTTTTTCCATTATCGGGTAGTTTTCTTGTCGCCCTGGGAAATGAAAAGCCGACCGCGGGCGTGGCGGTCGGCGTTCAGTGGGGGAAGAGGATAGGTCCCAATTTCGCCTTTTTCAAGAGCGGTGTCGGTTCATCCTAAGCCACATCCTCATCGCGACCAGCCAGCACAGCCAGAAGACTATCGCCGCCGCGAGCGACCAAAGCACCGCGCGGGTCAGCGCCATCCCGATCAGGCCTGTGACCAGCATCACCAGCAGCCCGACCAGAAGCGAGGCGGCCAGGCGCAGGGTCTGGCCCCTGAGCCGGGCACCGGAGGACGGAGGCGGTGGTTCGGGCCTGTGCATCGCTTTCCGTAAACGCGAAACGGGCGTTTCGGTTCGCCATATAGGCGTTGTTTCCGTCAGGCGTAACTGTAGGGGCCGCCACGGTCGATCGCGCGCTGATACGCCGGACGGGCGTGGATGCGCTGAAGGAAGGCGGCGATGTGCGGCTTGCCGCCGGCACCGGCACGGGCGGCGGCGGCTTCGAGCGGGAAGCTCATCATGATGTCGGCAGCGGTAAACTGATCGCCCGCGAACCACTCCGAGCGGGCCAGCTCGGACTCCCAGTAGCCGAGGTGGTTGTCCAACTGCGGCTGGATCAGGCGCGCGTTCATGCCCCTGGAGATTCCGTTGGCGATCGGTCGGGCGATGAAGGGCACCCTGGCCGGAATCTGGGCAAAGATCAGGCGCAGGAGTAGCGGCGTCATGGCTGAGCCTTCGGCATAGTACATCCAGTAGGTGAACCGCCGGGCCTCTTCGGTGTCGGCCGGCGGGCGCAAACGCCCCTGGCCATCCGTGTTGAGGAGGTAATCGAAAATCGCCCCGGTCTCGGCGACCTTGATACCCTGGTCCTCGATGACCGGGGATTTGCCGAGCGGGTGGATGGCCTTCAGTTCGGGCGGGGCCAGCATGGTCTCGGGGTCGCGCTGATAGCGTCGCACCTCATACTCCAGCCCCAACTCTTCCAGCAGCCAAAGCACGCGCTGAGAACGGCTGTCGTTGAGGTGATGGACGATGATCATGGGTGCGGCTCCGGTAGGCTCTGCCCCACTTTAGCGCCCCGTAGGGCCGTGGCTACCCGCGCGCCTTGGCCTTGAACGGCTTCTTGGCAAAGGACTTTTTGCCGGTTGGGGGCGCACCCTTGGGCTTGAAGCCCTGCTTCTTCTTGAACGGTCCGCGCGCGGCCTCGGGGGCCTCCGCGTGCTCGGCACGCTTGAACGGCAGGCGCGGCGGGCGCGGGTCGCCGTTGGCGCGCTTGGCGAAGGGCTTCTTCTTGAAAGGCTTGGCACCGTCAGCGTCGTCGAAGCGGGGCTTGGGCCCCGATTTATAGCCACCGGGGGCCGGGGCCTCGGACGGCGTGATGGTCACATCCTTTTCCCCCGAAGCCGCCACCGCCTCCCGGAAGCGGTCGGCGTGGGTCAGGGCGATCTGGAAGCGGGTTTCGTCCGGGTAGATGCGGATCGAGCCGATTTCACGCTTGGTGATGTGGCCGAGGCGACAGATCAGCGGGATCAGCCACTTGGGGTCGGCATTGCGGCTGCGGCCGACATCCATGCGGAACCAGGTCGTTTCGTCTTCCTGAAGCCGCTCACCCGGCCAGGGTTGGGCTGCGGTGTCGTTTCCGTCGCGGGGTTTGCGAGCCGGGCGCTCGCCGGGGTCCAGCAGGTCTTCGGGGGCCGGCAGGTCCTTGCGCTGGAGCCGGATCAGGGCCGCGGCAATGTCTTCGGCCGATCGCTCGGCCAGCAGGCGCTGGGCCAGGGCCAGATCCTCCGGCGTCGTCTCCTGGGCAAAAACGTCGGCCGACAGCAGGCGCGTCTCGTCCTTGGCACGGATCTCGTCGGCGGTCGGGGCCCCGGACCAGACGACGTCGACACCCGCATTGCCGATCAGCATGTCGGCCTTGCGGCGGCGGGTGTGCGGCACCAGCAGGACCGACACGCCCTTCTTGCCCGCCCGGCCGGTTCGGCCCGAGCGATGCAGCAGCCCGGCCTTGTTCATCGGCAGCTCGGCATGGATGACCAGGCCCAGATCCGGCAGATCCAGACCGCGTGCGGCGACATCGGTGGCGACACAGACACGCGCGCGTCCGTCACGCAGCGACTGCAGGGCATCGTTGCGCTCGCGCTGGCCCATTTCGCCGGACAGGGCGACCGAGTTGAAACCCCGCTCCAGCAACGACGACTGCAGGTGACGCACCGCGTCGCGCGTCGAACAGAAGACCAGCGCGCCCGGGGCTTCGAAGAAGCGCAGCACATTGACCACCGCGTGCTCGACCTCATTGGGCGCGATCCGCATGGCGCGATATTCGATGTCGCCGTGCGGAACATTGCGGTTGGTGGTGTCGATGCGAACGGCGTCGTTTTGGTATTTGCGGGCCAGGGCGGCGATGTCGCGGGCGATGGTGGCCGAGAACAACAGGGTCCGGCGCTCGGCCGGGGCGGCGTCGAGGATAAACTCCAGGTCCTCGCGGAAGCCCATGTCGAGCATTTCGTCGGCCTCATCCAGCACGACGATCCGCACCGCCGACAGGTCCAGATTGCCGCGCTCGATATGGTCTTTCAGACGACCGGGCGTACCCACGACGATGTGGGTGCCCTGCGCCAGGGCGCGTTGTTCGCGTCGCGCATCCATGCCGCCGACGCAGGTGACGATGCGACCGCCGGCTGGCGCATAGAGCCAGGTCAGTTCGGTCGAAACCTGCATGGCCAGTTCCCGCGTCGGGGCGATGACCAGGGCGACGGGCAGATCGGCCCCGCCGAATCGCTCATCGGTGCCCAGCAGGGTCGGGGCCGCTGCCAGGCCGAAGGCGACCGTCTTGCCCGATCCGGTCTGGGCCGAGACCAGCAGATCGCGGGTCTCCAGGCCGTCTTCCAGAACGGCCGCCTGCACGGGCGTCGGCTCGGCGTAGCCGCGCTCATCAAGGGCGCGCGCCAGCGCGGGATGGACAATCGGAAAGGGCATCAAAGGACCTGAAAACGAAAAAGCGCCCGGTCGGGGAAATCCCGGACCGGGCGTTTGGGGGAGCGCCTCTAGGCCCCGATCAAGGCGACGATGAGGCAGAGCGCCGTTATTCCGCCCCGGCATCTCCATCTGGGGCCATCAGGGCCATACCCGCCAGCACCATGGCCTCGACCCCGACCGTGACCGAGGGTTCGGCCTCGATGCGGAATTCCGGCGAATGGTGGCCGGCCGCCGTATCGACCTCGGACGGTAGGGTGCCGCCGACATCGAAATAGACGCCTCTCACGCCATTCCCCGGCGCAACGAAATAGGCGAAGTCCTCGGCCCCCATGCCGGTGCGCGGGGCCTCGACCATGCGGTCCTCGCCCATGCCCGCCGCGATGGCGTCGCGCACGCGCTGGGCCGTCTCGGGATCATTGATGGTGGCCGGCGTCGTTTCGGTGGCCGAGCGGGTCACGATCGGCAGCCGATCCTCGGGCACACCGAGTGCCCGCGCGGTATTTTCGGCCACCCGATCGATGCCGTCGAGCAGGACTTCGCGTACCTCGGGGCTGTCCGAGCGCACCGTCAGCTGCAGATCGACGCGCTCGCCGATGATGTTGTGCTTGGTGCCGCCATGGATGGACCCGACGGTGATGACCGCGCCTTCCAGTGGGCTGACCTGGCGGCTGACGATGGATTGCAGCGACACCACGATCTGGGACGCGACCAGGACTGGATCGACGCCCATGTGCGGATAGGCCCCATGGGTGCCGACGCCGCGGACCTGAATATCCACGCTGTCGGACGAGGACGAGACGACATCGAGCGGCACGGCGATACTGCCCGCCGGCTGGCCCGCCGCGACGTGGAAGGCCAGGGCATAGTCCGGGCGCGGGAAGCGTTCATACAGGCCGTCTTCCAGCATCTCGCGGGCGCCGAAAATGCGTTCCTCGGCCGGCTGGACGACCAGCACCAGGGTGCCGGACCAGCGGTCGCGGCGTTCGATCATCTGGCGGGCTGCACCGACCAGGGCGGTGATGTGCACATCGTGACCGCAGGCGTGCATGACCGGTCTTTCCTGACCGTCGCGGTCGACCTGGCGCGCCGTCGAGGCATTGGCCAGGCCCGAACGCTCCTCGACCGGCAGGCCATCCATGTCGGCGCGCATCAGGACAGTCGGGCCGTCACCGTTTCTGAGCAGGGCCACGACGCCGGTGCCGCCGACGCCCTCGGTGACCTCATAGCCCAGCGCCCGCAGCTCAGTGGCCATGCGGGCGGCGGTATTGACCTCCAGCCCCGACAGCTCGGGATTGCGGTGGAACCAGTCCCACAGACTGCCCAGGTGATTGTCGTAATCGGCCTGGATCGAGGCGCGCAGATCACTCTCCTGTGCCAGTGCGCCCCCCGCCAGTGCGGCCCAGGCCACGGTCGCAATCAGCAGTCTTTTCATGGTGAGTCCCCCTCGAATGGCACGACCTAATCATGCCGGGCGACCTCGCGCAATTGACCGCCCATTGAGTTTCTCTGCGGATCGCGCCAGCTATCGCCCATGACCGGCATCCCAGACGAACCGCGCCTGACCAGCCTCGCCCATGGAGGCGGCTGCGGCTGCAAGATCGCGCCGGCGGTCCTGTCGGAAATGCTGGCCAAGGCCCCGCCCGCTCGGCCGTTCGTCGAGCTGCTGGTCGGCAATGAAAGCAGTGACGATGCGGCGGTCTGGCGACTGAACGACGATCAAGCCCTGGTGGCGACGACCGACTTCTTCATGCCGGTGGTCGATGACCCGTTCGACTTCGGACGGATCGCTGCGGCCAATGCCCTGTCCGACATCTATGCCATGGGCGGGCGGCCGATCCTGGCGCTGGCCCTGGTCGGGATGCCGATCAACGTCCTGTCCGCCGATACCATCGGCCAGATTCTGGCGGGCGGGGCCAGCGTTTGCGCCGTCGCCGACATTCCGATCGCGGGGGGCCATTCCATCGACAGCGTCGAGCCGATCTATGGGCTGGCGGTCATGGGCCTGGTCGATTCGAAACGGGTGATGACCAACCGGGGGGCGAGGCCGGGCGATGTCCTCGTCCTGACTAAGCCGCTGGGCGTCGGGGTGCTCAGCGCCGCCTTCAAAAGGGGCGTGCTGGACGATGCGGGCTATCAGGCCCTGATCGGCTCGACGACGCGGCTGAACTCGCTGGGGCCGCACATCGCCGAGCGCGACGGCGTCCACGCCATGACCGATGTGACGGGTTTCGGCCTGGCCGGTCATGCCCTGGAGATGGCCAGGGGGTCCGGTGTGCGGATCGAGCTGTTTGATGCCCCGCCGGTGCTGGATGGGGTTCAGGCCCTGCTGGAGCAGGGCGTCCGCACCGGGGCCTCGGGCCGCAATTGGGCCAGCTATGGCGACCAGATCGAAGGCCTGGAAGACGGCGCGTTGCGCGACCTGATGACCGATCCCCAGACGTCGGGCGGCCTGCTGGTCTCGGTGGCCGAGGCGGCGCTGCCGAATGTGATGTTCCTGCTCAGGGGCAGCGGCTTTAAGGGGGCGGTCGTCGGTCGGGTCGTGGAAGGCGCGCCAGGCCTCACGGTCGTTTCGGCGTGATCCGGCGGCTGGCGCAGGTCGAGGTCGCCGCGCTGTCGGGCTACGACCGGATCATCGACGTTCGCAGCCCGTCCGAGTTCGCCGAGG
>CAUJHO010000002.1 GCA_963205025.1 Pseudomonadota bacterium
GGCGTGGACTACCAGGGTATCTAATCCTGTTTGCTCCCCACGCTTTCGCGCCTCAGCGTCAGTAATGAGCCAGTGTGTCGCCTTCGCCACTGGTGTTCTTCCGAATATCTACGAATTTCACCTCTACACTCGGAGTTCCACACACCTCTCTCACACTCAAGACACCCAGAATCAAAGGCAGTTCCGAGGTTGAGCCCCGTGAAATCACCCCTGACTTAAGTGTCCGCCTACGCGCCCTTTACGCCCAGTAATTCCGAGCAACGCTAGCCCCCTTCGTATTACCGCGGCTGCTGGCACGAAGTTAGCCGGGGCTTCTTCTCCGGCTACAGTCATTATCTTCACCGGTGAAAGTATTTTACAATCCTAAGACCTTCATCATACACGCGGCATGGCTGCGTCAGGCTTTCGCCCATTGCGCAAGATTCCCCACTGCTGCCTCCCGTAGGAGTTTGGGCCGTGTCTCAGTCCCAATGTGGCTGGTCATCCTCTCAGACCAGCTACTGATCGTAGCCTTGGTGGGCCATTACCCCACCAACTAGCTAATCAGACGCGGGCCGCTCTAAAGGCGATAAATCTTTCCCCCGAAGGGCACATTCGGTATTAGCACAAGTTTCCCTGAGTTATTCCGAACCTAAAGGCACGTTCCCACGTGTTACTCACCCGTCCGCCACTAACTCCGAAGAGTTCGTTCGACTTGCATGTGTTAGGCCTGCCGCCAGCGTTCGCTCTGAGCCAGGATCAAACTCTCAAGTTGAGTTGACATTGACTCCAGATAGTTCGCGATGCCGAAGCATCGCTGCGTTCTGGTTTGCATAGTTTCTTGATTGACGAGTTCCCATAATCCCACCGGACCGAAATCCGACGGGCATGGTATGTCTTCAAGAGACCGCAAGTTCGTCAGTGTCCGAGTGACCGAAGTCACCGCTGAGACACCGCCGCCTGCGTTTCTCTTTCCAAATCAACGATGTCAAAGACCGAAACCACCGAAGTGGCCCCACCCGTTTAACGCCCGGTGGCCGGCGGAGGCGGCGATTTAGTCGCCGCCGATTTCAGAGTCAACCGGATCTTTTCAGCTTTTTGCGTTTTCTTTCCACCAGGGTGGAGTTGGACGCAAAGAACGTCTCGGGGCCGCCGAGGGGCAATCCCCAGAAGGTCGAGAGATTCGGTTGAAGGCGCGGAACCTAGTGATTTCCGGTTTCGAAATCAAGAGGCTTTCGTCTCTCTTTTTCGTTCCGGCCCGCCCGGTTCCGAGCGAGGCGGCGATATACGAGCGGCCTTTCGCGGACGCAAGGGCGAAATCACGGCAAACCAAAGATTCTCGCCGAGCGGCGGTTTGGGGAGTTGGGGTGTGGGGCCTGGGGTGGACGCCAGCTCTGCAGTCCGTCTGCGCGGCAGGGGGCGAGGCAGAGCGCCTCTGACCCCATACCCTAAGACCTAAGCCCGCACCTCAGCCCGCCCCGATATAGGCCTTCATGCTCTCGGCCTCGAAGGTGGCTTCGGCGATCTGGGACTTCACCAGGTCGCCGATCGAGACCACGCCGATCAGCCGGCCTTCGCTGAGTACGGGCAGATGGCGGATGCGGCGGTCGGTCATACGCTCCATCAGCACGGCCACCGTCTCGGTGGGCTCGGCAAAGACCACCTCTGCCGTCATGAAGTCCCCGACCGGCCGCGCCAGCGCCCCGCCGCCGTGGCGGGCGACGGCCCGCACGAGGTCGCGCTCGGACAGGATGCCCACGACGCGGTCGCCGTCACAGACGACCAGGGCTCCGACGCGTTTGGTTTCAAGGGCCTGGATAGTGGCTTCCAGACTGTCGGACGGACCGGCCGTAAAGACATTCGGTCCCTTGTCCTTGAGGATCTCGGCAACGAGCATGGCGACGCCTCCTTCTGGATCGACAGCCTCTCCTATTTAGCCTTGGGAATCAATGTTCGCTCGTGGGAGGTCCGCCCCAGGGCCCCGGGGCTGGAATCCGGACCGGCGCGATTCTCCACAATCGCAACCACGCCCCGACGCCCAGCAGACCACAGGCCAGGCCGACCAGGTGGGCCTCCCAGGCGATGCCACGAAGGCCGGTCGACGGGTCGAAACCGAGCAGGGCGACCAGGACGTTCACGCCGATCCAGGCCCCGGTCATGCCGATGACCCGTGGCGATCCCAGTGGCTCCAGCACCCCCCAGGGGTTCATCAATCGGGTCGCCGCCCCGATCAGCCCGAACACCGCCCCCGAGGCCCCGATCAGCGGAATCCGCGATTCGGGGTTGATCAGGGCGTAGCCGAGGCCACTGACCACCCCGCAAACCAGGAAAAAACCCAAAAACAGGGCGTAGCCTCTCGCATCCGTACCCAGGCGGCGCGCCAGGGGAGCCCCGAAGGCCAGGGCCGCCACGGCATTGGAACCGGCGTGCATCCATTCCCCATGCACCCCCATCGAGGTGACCAGCCCCAGGACGTCACCCCGCCACAGGCGGACGGGAATCAGTCCGAATCGCTGCGGCCAGTCTGGCCCGATCCAGCTCTGCACCGCGTAGAGCCCCAGAATCACACCCACGATCAGCAGTACCGGCCCCGGCACATTGAAGGCGGGCTCATCTCTGGGTTGGGCGGGGAACGATTCGGTCATGGCGGAATCATGGTTATCGAATCTCAAGCGCTTCTTAAGAATCGGCACTCATCTTGTCCCAAGGCCCGCGACTCGCGCGCGGGTGGAAATGAAAGAACGAGATGGCCCGGATGATGACGCTCAGCGCCTTCGGAAGATGGAAGACCGCCGCCGCCGTAGCCGCCGCCGGATTGCTCACCTCCGCGTGTGGTGGCGGAGCCGGGGCGCACGGCATGTATGCCGCCCCGATCGGCACGGCCCCGGTGATCGCCAATCCGACCCCCTATTCGCCGGCACTCTATTGTATGGCCGACTGGGCGCGCGCCAACGGCCGCCCCTCGCCGCGCATCGCGGTGGGCCGGATCTCGGACTACACCGGCATGGTCGGAGAGAACGGCCGCATCATCACCCAGGGGGCGTCCCTGATGGCCATTACGGCCCTCGGCAAGGCCGGGGCCCGCCAGGTCGAACGCTATGACACCTCCGTCTCCGAAATGGAGATGCGCTATTCCGGGGCCATGCTGATCGGTGATGGCGAGCCGGCCGAGGACGGCACCGCCGAACCCCGCCGCCTGATCGCGGGCCAGGTGCCGGGGTCGGACTATATCATCCAGGGCGGCATCACCGAGGTGAACTTCAACATCCGCGGCTCGGGCGTTGAACTGGGCGGGAGCGTCGCCGAGGAGGCCGCCGACACCATTCCTCGCGGCGGCCTGCTGACGGCCCGCTCGGCGGTGATGAATGTGGCCATCGACCTGAGACTGGTCGACACCCGCACTCAGGAGATCGTGGACGTCATCTCCTATCAGAAGCAGATCATCGGCCGCGAAATCTCGCTGGGCTGGTTCGACTTCCTGAACGGCAACGTCTTCGACCTGTCGATCGGCACCGGCGGTCAGGAACCGGCCCAATGGGCAGTCCGCGCCCTGGTCGAACGCGCCGTGCTGGAGATGATGGCCAATCTGTATGGAGCCCCCGGACCGGAGGCCTGTCTGCAGGTTTCTGGCGACCTGATGTTCGGCACCACGGGACCGACAGGCGGCTACTATCCGGCCTATGACAACCTCGGCACCAACAACGGCGCGACCCGCGCCGACCCGAGCCGCTGGCACGACGAGCGCGACCCGGACATCCGCCGCCCCCGTCGCGGACGGTACTAGGTTCCAGGGGTCAGGTTACAGGTTCCAGGGCGGCGGCTGTTTCCCTGGAGCCTTCGCTTCACCAGTCCGCGGCCTCAAACACGATCCGGCCGTCGACGATGGTCAGCAGCGCGCGGCCGTCAGGGATCGCCGCCTCGGGCGCAGTCATCAGATCGACGTCAAAGACCGTCAGGTCGGCCCGGAAGCCTTGGCGGATCATGCCCAGCTCATCCTCGCGGAACGAGGCCCAGGCCGGGGCCGTGGTGAACAGAGCCAGGGCCTGGTCGCGCGTCAGGGCCTGATCGGCATGCCAGTCCGGCCCCTGAAACCCGTTCAGGTCCCGCCGGGCCACCGCCGCATAGAATTCAATCAGGGGCGAGCCGACCTCGACCGGGGCGTCGGAGCCACCGACGACCACGGCCCCGTCCTCGACCAGGGCCCGCCAGGCATAGGCCCCATCCAGCCGCGTCTCGCCCAGGCGCGCCGGCGCGAAATGCAGATCCCCGATGGCATGACTGGGCTGCATCGAGGCGATGATGCCGTCGCGGGCAAACCGGCCCAGGTCTGACGGACGCACGATCTGGGCGTGCTCGATGCGCCAGCGCGCCGTGGCCGGCACCTCGGCCGCCTCGTACCAGTCCAGCACCGCGTCATTACCCCGGTCCCCGATGGCATGAGTGGCGATCTGCAGGCCGCGCTCCAGGGCCCGGCGATAGGCCGGCAGAATACTGTCAGGCGTCGTCTGCATCAGGCCCGTCGATCCGGCCGCATCGGCATAGGGTTCGAACAGGGCCGCGCCGCGCGAGCCCAGGGCCCCGTCGGCATAGACCTTGATGGCGCGGGTGATGACCAGGCCGTCGTCCGTCGTACGCGGGCCGCTGATGAACAGCGGCTCGGCCTGGTCGATGTCGACGGCATTATAGAGGCGCAAGGTCACCTCCCCCCCGGTATCCAGAGCTTCGAGCTGCTGTACGTCGCTCCAGGCGGCGCTCATATTGTGCATCCCGGTCCAGCCGCGACCGACATAGACCTGCATCCCGGTCTGGAGAGCCAGGCGGCGGACATCCGGCGTCTCGGCCGGAAACGCCGGCGCGATCAGGGCCATGGCCGCGTCGATCAGGATGCCGGTCGGGGCCCCTGCCCCGTCGCGCTCGATTTCGCCGCCGGCCGGAGCCGCCGAGGCCGCATCGAGGCCGGCCGAGGCCAGGGCCGCACTGGACGCCACCAGGGCATGGCCGTCCGCCCGAGTCAGGATCACCACCCGTCCGGGGGCCGCCGCATCCAGATCGCTCCGGCTGAGGAACCGGCCTTCCGGCCAGTGCGTCTCGATCCAGCCCCGCCCGATGATCGGCCCTTCAGGATTGGCCTCGGCCCAGGCCGTCAGCTCCTGCATCGCCGCTGTGATCGACGGCGCGCCCGACAGGTCCAGCGTCAGCTCGCGCTGGCCGATGCCGATCAGATGGGCGTGGCCGTCGGTAAAGCCGGGGAACAGCGCCGCCCCCCTCAGATCAATCCGGCGCGTATCGGCATCCGCCAGGGCGAAGGCCCCCTCCCGGCTTCCGACAAAGACGATCCTGCCGTCCTCGACGGCGATGGCCTCCGCGGTCGGATTGGCGGGGTCGGCGGTATGGATCGGTCCGCCGAACAGGATCAGATCGGCGTCCTGGGCGATGGCGGGAGCGGCCTGCAAGGCCAGGGCGGCGCTGAGTGCGACAATCGTTTTCATGCCGCCGACGCTAGGCCGATTGGGTCGGTGTGAACAGGGTTGGGAGGCCCGCATATCAAACCCATCTCCCCTCACGCCGCCGGAGGGCGACGGGGCCTGCGAGGGCGGCGGCGTTTGGGCGGCGCGGGCGCTTGGGTTGGGGCCAAAACCGCAAAGGGCGACGTCGAGACGATGCGCTCAACGCGTTCGGGCCGGGTGGGTTTGGGCGTGGATTTCTTCAGGGCGGCGGCGACCTGTCTGGCCAGGTCCTCGCTCCAGCCCAGGGCGGACAGAATGTCTTCGGCGAGCGGTTTGCCTTTGGCTTCGCGACGGGCTTCGGCCCAGCGTTCCAGCGTGGCGGCGTCGAGCGTCAGTTGCCCGACACGGCGGTGTCCGTGGGCCGCCAGGGCCTGGGGGCTGGACGGGTCCAGGCCGGTGGCGAGGGCAGCCAGGAAGGCCCGGGGCTTTTTGGTCTGAAGCTGGGGCAGCCAGACGGAGTGGGCCCCGAGGTGGACCCCGAGTTCGCGCAAGGTGCGGCGCTCGACCTTGGACAGGGCGGCCAGATCCGCCTCGACCTCGGCCCGGTCGATCAGGCCCCAGGCCTCGACCAGCCGCCAGGCGACGCCGCGCGCCAGTCCCTTGAGCCTGCCGTTCGACAGAGCCGCATTCAGCCGATGCAGAGACTGGAGCCGGCGCACACTTTCCCCCGCCAGGAAGGCCTCGATGCGGCGCAGCGCCCGTTCGCGGGCCGGCGCGGCCCCCAGTTCTCCGAACAAGCGGGCGCGCGGCTGAAACAGGCGCACATCCGGGGCCAGGGCTGCCACCGCCGTTCCGTTCCAGGTGACGACCCCGTCGGGCAACAGGTCAAAGGCGCGGTCTTCATCCGCCGCCAGCGCGCCCAGCCGCCGCAACACCTCGGGCTCGACGGCGCGCCGCGCGGCGCTGCGAAGCGTGCGGTCGGCCACGGTCGTGGTCTGGCCCTCGCCGGTGAAGACCAGGCCGTTCAGGGTGCCGACCGTCTCGCCCTCGACCGTAACCTGGCCGGCGTCGGACACCTGGGCGTGGACGGAGTTGTCCCTGAGTGCGCGCATCAAGACCGAGGTGCGCCGGTCGACAAAACGGGCCTTGAGCCGTTCGTGCAGGGCGTCGGACAGGCGTTCTTCGAGGCCTTGGGTCTCGCCGCGCCAGTGTTCGGGCTGATGCAGCCACTGGGGCCGGTTGGCGATGTAGGCCAGGGTTCGGATCTGGGCCAGCCGACCGGCCAGGACGTCGATCTCGCCGGCGGTCGAGTTCAGGGCCGCGAACTGGGGGGCGATCCAGTCTTCGGACAGGCGATGACCGGGACCGGTGCGGGCCTCGAACACCTCGCGCACCAGTCGCAGATGTTCGTCCAGAGGGGTCTTCCTGAAATCCGGAATCTGGCAGGCCTCCCACAGCTTGATCAGCTGGGAGCGGTCACGACAGGCCGACGCGATCTCGGGCTCGGCGGCGAGGCGGCGCAGGGATGTCTCGTCCAGCGCCTCGGCGGCCAGTCTCAGACCCTGACGCTCGGGCGGGCGGGACAGCGAGGCCATCAGGTCATTCAGGCTGGTGAGGTCGAGCCGGCCAGAACGCCATTCGGCGGCGGCGACGGGTTCGAAATCGTGGCCCTCGACCGCCTCGATCAGGTCGGGATCCATGTCCTCGCAGTCACCCGTCACCCCAAAGGTGCCGTCACGGGTGAAGCGCCCGGCCCGGCCCGCGATCTGGCCGACCTCGGGCGGGGTCAGCCAGCGGGTGCGCCTGCCGTCGAACTTGCGAAGGGCGGCGAAGGCGACATGGTTCACATCCATGTTCAGGCCCATGCCGATGGCGTCGGTGGCCACCAGAAAGTCGACCTCGCCGGACTGATACAGGGCCACCTGGGCGTTGCGGGTGCGGGGCGACAGGCTGCCCATGACGACGGCGGCCCCGCCCCTCTGGCGGCGGATCAGCTCGGCGATGGCATAGACCGCATCGGCTGAGAAGGCGACGACGGCGCTGCGCGGCGGCAGGCGCGTCAGTTTCTTGGGTCCGGCATAGGTCAGCTGGGAAAAGCGGTCGCGGGTTTCGATCTGAGCGTCCGGCAACAGCCGCCGGATCAGCGGGGCCATGGTCGCGGCCCCCAGGAACATGGTTTCGAAGCGACCCCGCGCATTCAAGAGGCGGTGGGTGAAGATGTGGCCGCGTGCCGGATCGGCGGCAAGTTGGATCTCATCGACGGCCAGGAAGTCGACCGAGCGTTCCAGCGGCATGGCCTCGACCGTACAGACCCAGTAGCTGGGCCGGCCCGGCACGATCTTCTCCTCGCCGGTGATCAGGGCGACGGAGGCCTTGCCCTTGAGGGCGACGACGCGGTCATAGACCTCACGCGCCAGCAGCCTGAGCGGTAGGCCGATCATGCCGGACGCATGGCCGCACATCCGCTCGACCGCCAGGTGGGTCTTGCCGGTGTTGGTGGGCCCCAGCACCGCCGTCACACGCGAAGGGCCGAGGCCTGTGGACCGGTCGCTCATACCGATGAAGGTGGGTCAGCCGGGGCGATTCCTCAAGCGGGCGCGCCAGGTGTTAACGGCCCCGGCCGGTCCGCCGGAACAGCGGCGAAACGAATCAGGACCGAATCACTGACACGCCGCGATTCAGGATTTGTTCCCTACAAGATATTGTATCTTAACGAGGATTAACCACGTTTGCCGCCATCACCGCTCATCCCCGCTTTCGTGGGGACGCGCCAAAGGAGGGGCACAAAGAAAAACGCCGCGGCCCTGGAGCACGCGGCGTCTTCACATCGGTCCGATGGAAAGATCCCTACCGGGGGGCCAGGATCATGATCATCTGGCGGCCTTCCATCTTGGGCTCGTACTCGACCTTGGCGACCTCATCGAAGTCTTCCTTGACCTTGAACAGCAGTTTCATGCCCAGCTCGGGGTGGGCCATTTCGCGGCCCCGGAAGCGCAGGGTCACCTTGACCTTGTCGCCCGCCTCAAAGAAGCGGTGCATGGCCTTGGCCTTCACATCGTAGTCGTGGGTGTCGATGTTGGGCCGCAGCTTGATCTCTTTGAGCTCGACGACCTTCTGCCGCTTGCGCGCCTCGTTCTTCTTCTTCTGCTCCTGGAAGCGGAATTTGCCGTAGTCCATGATCTTGCAGACCGGCGGATTGGCGTTCGGGACGATCTCGACGAGATCAAGTCCGGCCTCCTCGGCGGCTTCGAGCGCGGCCGAGGTGGGCATTTCACCCTGTTTCTCGCCGTTCTGATCGATCAGAAGAACGCGGGGAACGCGAATGTCTTGGTTGGTGCGCGGTCCGTCCTTGACGGGGGGCGTCTGCATGGGGCGGCGAATAGGCGTCGACTCCTGTGGTCGTTCAAAAATCTGGCCGGAACCACGGACGCGCGAAAGAGACGCGCATCGAGCAGGCTCGGGCCGGCCCTATATGGGCCTCAAGCCCCTGTCTGGCAAGCGGGTTGCCAGATCAGCAATCGCCTCGACGGCCTGATCGACGGTAATGCCCAGCATCTGGCTTTCGGTCTCCGAGACGGTGCGCGACGTCGGGCCGAAGGTCACGACCTCGGCCGGGGCCCGAATGATCCGCCGATTGGCCGTCCAGGGGCCATAGAGGCGCTCGTCGGTCGGCCCGAACAGGGCCGCCACCGGACAGCCGACGGCCGCGGCCATGTGCATCAGGCCCGAATCATTGCCGACGAACAGGGCCGCCTGTTCCAACAGCGCCGCCGTCGCCGGCAGCGGCTCGCCCGAGAAATCGCGGACATCGCGGCCCGGCAGAGAGGTCATCAGCCGCGCGGCGGCCGGAGCCTCGTCGGCCCCGCCCAGCACCGCCACGCTCCAGCCCTCGAGCGGAGCCTCAGACCGGGTCAGACGGTCCATCAGTTCGATGTAGCGATCCAGCGGCCAGGTCTTGCCCAGGCGATTGGCCGAGGGCGACAGCGCCAGCATCGGCCGCGACGGCAGGCGGGCCTGCAGGGCCGCGCGCGTCGCCGGCGCGACATGGAGCCCGGGGGCCGGCGGTGCCGCCTCCTGGCCGATGACGGAGGCGGCCTGGACGACCTTGTGCCGATGATCGGCCCGCACCGAGCGCCGCAGAAAGCGCCGCCGCGCCGGCAGCAACCGGGAGATGGCCGAGCCGCGAAGATCGACCACCGTGTCCCAGCCCGTCGCCACCAACTGCGTCCAGAGCAGGGCCCAGTGCAGCGAGAGCCGGATCTTCCTGAGCGGGATGACCCGTTCGACAAAGGGCGTCTCGACAAAGAGCGGGGCTGCCACCGGCCCGGCCACCACCGTCCAGAGCACATCGGGGTCCTGCTGGTGCAGGGCGTTGAGCAGGCCCGTCGTCAGGACCGCGTCCCCGATCCGGGTATTGGTGATGAACAGGCTGCGACGCGGCCGCCTGGGCGCGTCAGCCATAGGACTTTTCCTCGATGATCGACGAGCCCGCGTGCAGGCTCAGCGCCCGCTTGAGCGCCGCCCGGCGATCGTTCTTCAGATAGACCTGCCGCGCCAGATCAATGAAGGCGTCGTCGAAGCGGCTCTCTTTCTCGTGGGTGCGCTTGAGGTCTTCGATGTCCCAGAGGGTGGCATTGATGGCCTCCAGCTCGGTCACCAGGTCCAGGAAGACCTCATCCTGAGGCAAACCCGTCGATGCGCCTTCCAGCCGCGCCAGTTCGTGGCGCACATTCTCCAGCTTGGCCGGATCAGACACCCGCCGCGCCTTGATACGCAGGATGGTGATCTTGTCGATCAATTCGCCCACGGACACGGGCACCAGGATTTCCATGACCTGACCCTACCCTTGCGCCCAGGCCTCTTCCAGCACCTGAGCGTAAACGCCGAAGGTGCCGTCGACCATGGCCTGCACCGAATAGAGTTCGCGCGAGCGCAGCCGTCCCGCCTCACCCATCTGCCGGCGGCGCGCCGGGCCGGCGTCCAGCGCCTGGACCATGCGGCGCGCCAGGTCCTCGGCATCGCCGGGTCGGAACAGCCAGCCGGTCTCGTCGTCGATGACCGTATCGACCGGCGCCCCGTGGGCGGCGACCACGACGGGACGACCCATCAGCTGGGGTTCGACGGCGGTGCGACCGAAGGCTTCCGGGTCCAGCGACGGCACCACGCCGACGTCCGACGCCAGCCAGGCGGCCGGCATGTCGGTGAAATGCCCGGCCACGGCCACGCAGTCATCCAGGCCGGCCGCGCCGATGGCCCGCTCGATCTCGGCGCGATAGGCCATGCGGCCCTGGTCGTCGCCGACCATGACCAGGACGAAATCACGACGACCGGCCGCGTGCAGGCGGCGCGTCGCCTCGACCGCCAGGAGCTGCCCCTTCCAGCGCGTTAGCCGACCTGCCAGCAGAAAGACGGTGCGGGTGTCGTCCGCCGCCAGACCAAAGAAGGTCCGGGCCCGCTGCAACCGCTCGTCGGTCACCGCATCCGGGTCGAACCAGGCCAGATTGCTGCCGCGCGCCACCGCCGTGACCAACCGCGGGTCAAGCCCATAGGTCTCCAGCACATGGCGGCGGGTGAAATCCGAGTTGGCGATGACATGACGGCCCTTGGTCATCACCCCGTTATAGGCCCGCTTGAGCCCGGATTTGGCATTATAGACGCCGTGGTAGGTAGTCAGGGCCGGCACCCCCGCCAGCCTGGCCGCCGGCAGGGCCGACAGGGCCGGCGCACGCGAGCGGACATGAACCAGGCTGACCTTGCGCTGTCGGATCAGGCGGTAGAGGCGGCCCAGGTTGGCGGCGATGGTCAGGGGGTTCTTGGACTGGACCGGCATCTTGATCAGCTCAGCGCCGTGCTCGATCAACTCCATCTGCAACCGCCCCCCGGCCGAGGCGATCAGGGACGTTCCGCCGGCCTCCACGACCGCGCGCGAAATATCGACCGCCGTGCGCTCGACGCCCCCGGCATCCAGCTCCGGGACAACTTGCAGCAGGACGAAGTCTTGGGGCAGGGAAATCACGACCTCTGACATAATGGATCGTCGCCATGACTGAAACCTCCGGCTTCCTCGAGCGTCCCGACGGCGAGCGCCTCGCCTGGAGGCGGGTCGAGGCTCAGGGTCCGACGGTGATCTGGGTCGGCGGCTGGCGCTCGGACATGGGCGGGACCAAGGCCGAGGCCCTGGCCGAGGCTGCCGTGGCCCGGGGCTGGTCCTATCTGCGCTACGATCACTTCGCCCATGGGGCGTCGTCAGGTGACTGGCACTGGGCGACCATCGGGCGCTGGCGCGAGGACCTGATCGCCGTGATCGACGATCTCGTGCGCGGCCCCGTCGTGCTGGTCGGGTCGTCCATGGGCGGCTGGGTCGCCAGCCTGGCGGCCATCGCTCGCCCGGATCGGATCTCAGCCCTGGTGCTGGTCGCACCGGCGGCGGATTTCGCGCACCGTCTGATGTGGCCGAACCTGAGCGATGAGGCCCGGCACGACATCATGCAGACCGGCATCCACACGGTGACCGACGATTTTGACGGTCCCTATGATCTGACGCGGACCTTTTTTGACGAGGCGCGCCACTGGAGCCTGCTGGACGCCGCCGTGCCGATCCATGCACCGGTCCGCATCCTTCAGGGCCAGCTGGATGAACCGGTCCCGTGGGAACACGCGCTGGAACTGGCCGACCGGATCGAAGGCGACGACGTCGTCTTCAACCTGATCAAGGACGGCGACCACCGCCTGTCACGACCCCAGGATCTGGCGCGGCTGATTCAGATCGTCGGCGAGGCCCGCGGCCTGTGACCCGCCCCTACTTCTGGTGCCAGGCCCCGGCGTCATCGCGGTACCACTGACCGGCGGGGATGCTGCTGAACCGCTGCTGGTAGGACGAGGCCCCCGCCGCCGCGGCCGTGGTGCCGGCGGCCTGGCCGGCCTGGCGGTAGAGCTCGGCGCGGCCGGCGTTCATTTCGCCCATGGCGGCGCGGATCGCCGGCGTCATGCGGGCCTCGAGGCGAACGCCGACATAGCCGTCGGCCATTTCGCCGATGATGCCATCGGCCTTGGCCTGATTGACGGTCGCACGCGCGTCCTGGCGCGACATCACCGTGGTGGCCGTCTTGGCGAAGACCGGGGTGGCGGCCACGGCGGCCAGGCCGACGACGGCGGCGGCAAGGGCGGGGTTCAAACGCTTCATCATGGTGACCTCCTCCTCAGAACAGGTCGGGGTTCTGCGCGATCAGGTCGCGCACTTCCTGGTCGAGCCGGATACGGACGTCCGCATCCAGCTTGGCGTAGATGGTGATCGGATCCACCTGGACCCGAACGGTCGGTGTACAGGCAACGCCCGTCATAACCAGTGCAATGGCCCCTGCCACCGCAGCTTCCGTTCTCGTCATGCCGTTCGTCTCCTGTCAGGGGCGATTAGGGACCATGGGGCCTGAACGCGAACTGAACGTCATGGGTTGCGTTCCGACACGTTCCGGGCCCTCTGAATTTCCATCAGGTCTGCAATCAGTTGATCCAGGTTGAACGAGGAGTCCAGCGTCAGATTGATTTCCGTGCCCGAGGGCAGCGGCAGAACCCGATTCAGGAAATCCCGACGAATCAGCTCGCCCACGCCCAGCCGGATCTCCTGATCGACCGGCGGGTCGTGGCGTCCGTGAATGCTGAACAGAACGCCGAGCCGGCCGCCCGGCAGGCTGTTGAGCTGGGCTTCCAGCTGGTCGAACGAGAGGTGCTCCAGGGCCTGATAGGCGAAATCCTGCACCGTGTTGGGTGGCACCGTTTCGCCGGTCTCGCCGCCGGCGGCGGTCATGCCGGTCAGGGCTTCACGCGCGATCGACAGGCGGCCCGGCTGCACGGCATGCACCTCACCGGCGACGATGGTGACCCCGTTCGGCCCATAGATGAAGGGCAGACGCCCCGACACCACGGCATCCAGTTGCACCGACTCCGAGAAGCTCGAGGCGGCGAACAACTCACCCAGTTGAACCCGATCCAGCACCAGCACGCCGTCCCAGGACTCCGTGGCATTGAACGGAATGTCGACCGGCTCCAGGGTGATGTAGCCGCCGGCGGCCGCCACCCGGGTGCCCTCGATATGGAAACTGGCTTCGTTCAGGCCGACATCGACGGTGACATTGGTGAGGGGAACAAAGGTTTCGATCCGCGCGGCGGTCAGATGCTGGTTCGGTGCCGTGACCAGGGGCGTCAGACTGAGGAACTGGATTTCACCACGCATCTGCTGGACGGCCCCAAGCGGACTGACGAAATCCAGGCCCGGCGTGAAGAACCGACCGCGGCTGGTGCTGCCGTGCGCCGTCCAGTCGAAGCTGCCGGTAAAGTCCGCCGAACCGGATACGGGGCTATTCACCAGGCCGTCCGGCAGAGGGCTGATCAGGTCGGGCTGGAGTCCTTCGGGCACGAACTGAAGCCCGCTCGCGTCGATCTGGAGCCCCCCCTGCCCAGCGCGGCCGTCATGCCGGATGCCGAGATCGGCAATGCGGTGCCCCTGGGTCGGCTCGCGCAGCCGAATCGTCCCGCCCCAGGTGTCGTCGGCCAGACTGACCTGGCCTGATCCGCCCAGCGGCTGAAAACGCGGGCCCGGCTGGGAGTCCGCGATACGGCTGTCGGCCACCGTCGCGGTCAGGGTCAGGCCCTGGCCCGCATCGCCGGCGGTGGCATGGCCGGTAACAGCCGACATCGCCAGGCCCAGAAGGGGCGCGTTGGCGCTCAAGTCTCGGATGTCGGCGTCGAACCGCCAG
>CAUJHO010000003.1 GCA_963205025.1 Pseudomonadota bacterium
GTCCGGCCACTAGCGGCACCGGCGCCACTGCAGGTGATAGACCAGGGCCGCGTTGACATCCTGGGAGTCGACCGTGGCGATGGCGTCACGACCACCCGACGTCATCACACGCATGGAGGAGTTGGTGCGCAGGATCACGTCTTCACCACAGGCCGACCAGATCATCGCCGTGGCGGCCAGGGTGTTGTTGATCAGATAGTCCGAATCCAGCGAGCCGCGGAACGACCGGGTGAACATCGGGCCCTGACGGCCGGCAAAGAAATATTCGACGTTGAACTGCGACGAGGCGCGCGCCGGCAGCATGTTGTAGCCGCGGTAGTCGATCGACAGGACCGAGACCGAATAGCCCTGGGGCACATGGACCGGAATGGCGATGTTGCAGCTCTTGCGGTCGAAGCTGCGGCCGACCGATTGACCCGCTTCAACGACATATTCGTCGAACAGCAGGCTGAGCGAGGTGTTGTCCGGGCTAAGTGCGGCCGAAACCGAACCGGCGGGACAGCCGGTGCCACCGTAGGCGGGCGTGCCTAGGGCAATGCCGGACTGGGCGTGAGCAGCTCCGGCGACGGCCGTCAGAGCCAGGGCGGCGGTGGTGATCATCAAGGACTTCATGGCGGGGGGCCTTTTTTGATTTTGGCGTCGCCGGCTTGGCGACACACGGACGATGTTGCGGCGGCGCTGAACGCGTTTTGAGGGGTCCGGTTATCAGCGGTTCAGCATGGTGAGCGCCACGCGACCTACGCACCCCTTTACGCCCCCGCACGAACGCGCCTAACGTCTGAGGGCCAGCCACCAGGGAGGCGCGTTTGGCCGTCGTAATCGCCTGTACACGCGAGCGCCGCGCGGAAGATCCGCGGGTCGCGATCACGCCGGAGACGGCCCGGAAGCTCATCGCGGCGGGCACCGAGGTCCGCATCGAGGCCGGGGCCGGCACGGCGTCGGCCATTCCTGACGAAACCTATCAGGAGGCCGGCGCAAAGGTGGTCAAGGATGTGCGCGCCGCGCTGGAGGGGGCCGATGTCCTGTTCAAGGTGCGTGGGCCGACCGCCGCCGAGATCGCGGCGCTCAAGCCGGGGGCCATCGTCATCGCCATGCTCGACGCCTGGCGCGAGAAGGACACCGTCGACGCCCTGGCCAAGGCCAAGGCGACGTCGTTCGCCATGGAGTTCGTGCCGCGCATCACCCGCGCCCAGGTCATGGATGTGCTGTCGTCCCAGGCCAATCTGGCCGGCTATCGCGCCGTCATCGAGGCCGCCCACGCCTATTCCAAGGGCTTTCCGATGATGATGACCGCTGCCGGCACGGTCGCGGCGGCCAAGGTCTTCGTCATGGGGGCGGGGGTCGCAGGGCTTCAGGCCATCGCCACGGCCCGGCGACTGGGGGCGGTCGTGACCGCCACCGATGTCCGCCCCGCCGCCAAGGAACAGGTCGAGAGCCTGGGGGCCAAGTTCGTCGCGGTCGAGGATGAAGAGTTCAAGGCCGCCGAGACCGCCGGCGGCTACGCCAAACAGATGTCGGCCGAATATCAGGCCAAACAGGCCGAACTGACGGCCTCGCACATCGTCAAACAGGATGTGGTCATCACCACTGCCCTGATCCCGGGTCGGCCCGCGCCACGCCTGATCTCGGCGGCCCATGTGGCCTCGATGAAGCCCGGCTCGGTCATCGTCGACCTGGCGGTCGAGGCCGGCGGCAATGTCGAAGGCTCCAAACCCGATCAGATCGTGACCACGGCAAACGGGGTCAAGATCGTCGGCTGGTCCAATCTGCCCGGCCGGATCGCGGCGGATGCCTCGGCGCTCTATGCCCGCAACCTTCAGGCCTTCGTCGGCCTGTTGCTCAAGGACGGGGCGCTGGCGCTCGACCTTGATGAGGAAATCCTCAAGGCCGCCGTCGTCACCCACGGCGGGGCGGTGGTGCACGAGGGGGTCAAGGGGTGAGGCACGCTTTGGGCCACCCCCTGCATCTGCTCGCCATCGCCGGTGGTGCCATCGGGCTGGCCTATGGCCTGTGGACCGGTCAGGGCGACAGCTTCTGCACGGCGGCCCTTGCCCTGGGGATGTCCAGCGCCATTGATCTCGCCCGCCGCCTCGGCCTCGAACCTCCGAGCGATCTGGTCGCCCCCGCAACAGAGGAAGGCCCTGATGGACCTCGTTGACCCCACCATCTTCCGCCTGGCCATCTTCGTGCTGGCGATCTTCGTCGGCTACTATGTCGTCTGGTCGGTGACGCCGGCGCTGCACACGCCGCTGATGGCCGTCACCAACGCCATTTCCTCGGTGATCATCGTCGGGGCCCTGATCGCGGCGGCCGCCAGTCTCGGCTCGGCCGAGGGGGCGAACGCCTGGGTCGCCAAGGGGGCCGGCGCGGTCGCCGCGGCGCTTGCGGGCGTCAACATCTTCGGCGGCTTTCTCGTCACCCAGCGGATGCTGGCCATGTACAAGAAGAAGGAAAAGCCCAAGGCATGACCGGCGGCGTCGACTGGATGCTGTGGGCGAGCTGGGCCGTCACGGGCCTGGGTCTGGGCCTGTTCGTCTTCAGCCTGTTCCGCGGTGACGATCCGATCCGCCGCCAGCGCCTGCAGGACACCGCCATCGTCCTGATTTTCGCCGGCGTCCTCGCCCGCGTCGCCATGGCACCCGAGCGTACCGTCATCGACTGGGTGCTGGCCGGCATCGCCCTGATCTACATTCCCCTGGGCCTTTATCGGCTCAGCCGCACCCAACGCCATATCGAAGGGGATGACCCGCAATGACCGCCTCGATCGCCGCCCTGGCCTATCTGGTTTCGGGCGTCCTGTTCATCCTGTCCCTGCGCGGCCTGTCCAGCCCCGAGACCAGCCGCCAGGGCAATCTGTACGGCATGGTCGGCATGGCCCTGGCCATCGTCACCACGCTTCTGACGCTGTTCGCCCAAGGCTTGCTGGACCTGACCACCCTCGCCCTGATCGGAGGCGGCGTGGCGGTCGGCGGCACGATCGGAGCGGTGATCGCGCGCAAGGTGGCCATGACCCAGATGCCGCAGCTGGTCGCCGCCTTCCACAGCCTGGTCGGCCTGGCGGCCTGTCTGGTTGCGGTCGGGGCCGTCTATGCGCCACAGGCCTTCCACATCGCCACGGCGATAGGCGGCATCAAGACCCTGTCGATCATCGAACTCAGCCTCGGGGTCGCTATCGGGGCGATCACCTTCACCGGCTCGGTCATCGCCTTCGCCAAGCTGAACGGCAATATGTCGGGTGCCCCGATCCTGCTGCCGGCGCGGCACCTGATCAATATCGGCCTGGGTCTGGGGCTGGTGCTCCTGATCGGGGTGATGATCGGCTCGGGCGGCGAACAGACCTGGGCCTTCTGGGGCGTGTTCCTCATCGCCCTGATCCTGGGCGTGACCCTAATCATTCCGATCGGCGGGGCCGATATGCCGGTCGTGGTCTCGATGCTGAACAGCTACTCCGGCTGGGCGGCGGCGGCGCTGGGCTTCACGCTGGAGAACATCGCCCTGATCATCACCGGGGCCCTGGTCGGCTCGTCCGGGGCCATCCTCAGCTACATCATGTGCAAGGGGATGAACCGGTCGTTCTTCAGCGTCATCCTCGGCGGCTTCGGCGGCGATGTGGCGGCCGGCCCGGGCGGCGCGGTGGAGACGCGGCCGGTCAAACAGGGCAGCGCCGACGATGCCGCCTTCATCATGAAGAATGCGTCCAAGGTCATCATCGTGCCCGGTTACGGCATGGCGGTGGCCCAGGCCCAGCATGCCCTCAGAGAAATGGCCGACAAGCTGAAAGAAGAAGGCGTTGAGGTGAAATACGCCATTCACCCCGTCGCCGGACGGATGCCGGGCCACATGAATGTGCTGCTGGCCGAGGCCAATGTCCCCTATGACGAGGTGTTCGAGCTGGAGGACATCAACTCGGAGTTTTCCTCGGCTGACGTCGCCTTCGTGATCGGGGCCAATGACGTCACCAACCCCGCCGCCAAGACCGACCCGACCAGCGCCATCTATGGAATGCCGATCCTGGACGTGGAAAAGGCCGGCACCGTCCTGTTCGTCAAACGCGGCATGGCGGCCGGCTATGCCGGCGTCGAGAACGAGCTGTTCTTCCGCGATAACACCATGATGCTGTTCGCCGACGCCAAGAAGATGGTCGAGGGGATCGTCAAAGGCCTGTGACACCTCAGCGGGGGTGCTCTTCGCCGATGCGGAGAAGATGGTCGAGCGGATCGCGAAGGGGCCTTAGGCGGCGTTCCCATTAGCCCTACCCTCCTTCAAGAGCGTATAGGATTGGATGGGTTGGCCCTTCACCGATGCGCGTCGCGGCTTGCCATCATCTCCTGTCAGCGGGTCGGCTCCCACGGCGTTCTTGATGTACCAACCAAGGTACATGTTTAGCGGAAACTTGCCCTCTAGCTTGGTCGCGTAAGCATCACCGCCGACTACCGTTTCGTAATCACTCCGATAGCTCGTGTCTTGCATCAGATCGTGAAAAACGGTCAGGGTGAAATGCTCGTCGAAGCGGCCGGCCGCAAACAGTTCCCGCGCCCGCTCCACAGCGCGTCGGATCAGGGCGTCGGTCATCCGAATTTTCACGGTTGCCTCATCTCCAAGAACCCCAGCGTCAGCGACGGCTTGCCGGATCAGCAGCTGGACAAAGGCAGCCGGCTCGAGCCCCTCATTGCGAGCGACCTCCTGAAGCCCTTGATGAATGTCAGGGGTAAGCCTGAACGAAAACATGATGGAAGTGGGGACAGACATGTGCATCTCCTGCTGAACGCTTGTCATACATATGATGTCTCACGGTGCCCGGCAATACTTGTAATACACATGCTGAAGTGGGGTGTAACTGCCGCATCAGGAAGGTTCGCATGCCGATCAATCGCCGCTTAGGTTCGGGCCGCTCCATCTTCCTCACCCGCCCGCTTGGCGCTAAGCCTTGGCCATGACCGCAAACCCGGCCCAGCCCCGCTTTCTCGCCTTGGATGCACTCAGGGGCGTGCTGGCCTTGCTGGTGGTGCTGTTTCACCTGCCGGTGGCCAGCCATGTGCGCGACCTGCCGTTGGTCATGCACGGCTATCTGGTGGTCGACTATTTCTTTGTTCTGTCAGGATTTGTCATCGCCCATTCCTATGGCCAGCGCATCAATGATGGAGCTCAGGCGCGCGATTTCCTGATCAAGCGGGTGGCGCGGGTGTGGCCGCTGCATGTGGTCATGCTGGGGGCGTTTGTGGCGTTGGAGGTGGTGCGCGCCCTGACCCATTTTGATTCCGTGCCGCCCTTTACCGGCGACCGGGCACCCGGCGGCATCGTGACCAACCTCTTGATGATTCAGGCGCTGGGCACCGAAGACAGCCAGACCTGGAACGGCCCGGCCTGGGCCGTTTCGGCGGAAATGCTCTGCTATGTCGTCTTCGCAGGGCTGATCCTGTGGGCGCGGCGCTGGGCGCTGATCCTGGCCCTGGTCATCGCCGCCTTCGGCCTGGCGATCCTGGTGATCTATGCACCGCCCGAGCCCTGGGCCGCCTGGATGAACACCACCTGGCGCACCGGCTGGGCGCGGGCGCTGTATGGCTTCTTCCTCGGTGTGGTCGTCTATCGCCTGTGGTCGTGGCGACCTCCGCCGGGTCAGGGCTGGCTCGAAGCGGCCCTGATCGTGGCCGCGCTCGCCTTCATCTGGATCGCCGTGGGGCCGTGGACGGTTCTGGCCAGTCTGGTCTTTGCGCCGTTGGTCTGGGTGCTGGCCGGCGATCGCGGGCCGGTCTCAAAGGCCCTGACCTGGGAGCCGCTGGTCAAGCTGGGCGACGTCTCCTACGGCATCTATCTGATCCATATGTTCATCATCACCCTGATGGTGATTGCCGCGCGCAAGCTGGACCTCATGCACGACCGTCGCATTGATCTCGGCTCGGTGTGGCTGAATGATCTGGTCGTCCTGGTCTTCCTGGCGGTCGTGGTCGGCCTGGCCGTGCTCAGCTACCGCCTTGTCGAAACCCCGGCCCGCGACGCCGTCTCCGCCTGGCTGAAACGAAAGAAGGTCTCGGCTCATGGCCAGTGAACCCAAGACCCGCCCCTCCGACGCCTCGGTCGCCGACTTCATCGCCGCCGTCGACAATCCGGTCCGGCGCGCCGATGCCGAGGTGGTGTGTCGGATGCTGGAGGAGGTGACGGGCAAGCCCCCCGTCATGTGGGGACCGTCCATCATCGGCTTTGGCACCTATACCGGCGCGACCGGAGAGTGGCTGATGACCGGTTTCTCGCCGCGCAAGGCCCAGACCGTCCTCTATGTCATGGGCTTCGAGGGCCAGGACGCCCTGCTGGCCCGGCTCGGCAAACACAAGACCGGCCAGTCGTGCCTGTACATCGCCAAGCTGGCCGATGTGGACCTGGACGTCCTGCGCCAGATCGCCGAGGCCAGTGTCGCCGACACCCGCGCGCGCTTTCCAACGCGCTAGGACACCGGCTCAGGCCGCCGCCGCATAGGCCGGTTCGGCCCGGTCCCAGTTGCGCGCCTCCATCCACAGGTCGTCTTCCTCGCCATAGCGCCCGGCCTGCGAGGCCGGAATGACGTCGACGATCTGTTCCTCGGCCGGGTCCCACAGCACCACCAGATCACGATCCGCCCCTTCACAGGGCACCGCCACCAGGCCGTCGAGGCGGCGCAGGGTCCGGGGTCCGCGCGAAACCAGCGAACGCAGCAGCGATTGGGGACGGGAAACAGCCATGACGATCTCTCCTTGCGATCAGTGAGAACAGACCTAGAATAAACGCACGACAGAATCGGACGTTCCATATGCGACACGACAAGGCGGCGATTGTTCTGGACCTGGCGCGGCGCATGGCCGCCTCGGCTGAGGGCCTGACCCTGGATGAGATGGCGCGCGACCTCGAGGTCGGCCGGCGCACCGCCGAGCGGCTGCGCGATGCCGTGCTGTACCTGTTTCCTCAGGCCGAGGAGGTGTCCGATCCGCCGACCAAGCGCTGGCGTATCCGCGACGGCCTGTCGGCCTTTCAGCAGGCCCCGACGACGACCGAGCTTCTGGAGCTGACCAAGGCCGCCGAGGCCCTGCGCCGTCAGGGTGAGGGCGGTCGCGCCGCCGTGCTGGAAACCCTGGAACGGAAGATCCGGGCCGCCATGCGCTCCACCGCCCTGAACCGGATCGCGCCGGATCTGGAGGCCCTGGTCCGCGCCGAGACCATCGCCGTCCAGGCCGGACCCCGCCCGTTCGAGCATGAGACCACCCTGGCGGCGATCCGCCATGCCATCATGGCCGGGGTCGCCATCAGCTTCATCTACAATCGTGGCTCGCGGCCCGGCGAGCGGCGCGAGGTCGCGCCGTGTGGCCTGATGTTCGGCCGCGCCAACTATCTGGTCGCCGCCGAGATCGGCTCGGACAGTCCCAAGACCTTCCGTCTGGACGGGGTCGCCGATGTCCAGGTCCTGAGCCGGCCGGCCGCGCCGCCCGAGGGTTTTGACCTGACCGCCTTCGCCAATCGCTCCTTCGGCATCTACCAGGACGCGGTCGAGGATGTGGTGCTGACCATCCTGCCCGCCGCCGCCGCCGAGGCGAAGGTCTGGCGCTTCCACCCGACCCAGACCCTGACCGACAACCCCGACGGCTCGGTCACGGTCCGGTTTTCGGCCAGCGGCATGCGCGAACTGGCCTGGCATCTGTTTACCTGGGGCGAGAATGTCCGGGTCGTCGGCCCCGATCGCCTGAAACAGGCCATGGCCGAGGCCCTGGAGGCCGCCACAAGGGCCCACCAAACCCCCGCATCTTAAGAAAAATGCGACTTTGGCGCCGCAGGACCGTGGCGCTGCGGCGACAAAAGCCTCCCCGCCGCCCGCCCGAAGGCCGGCTGCGACAATTGGTTCCCGGGGTGCGACATTCCGTCAGGTTCAGTCAGCCGCCCGGGCCGGGCATAGACAACCTCGGTTCGGGGGAAACCTCGCATTTCCTCCCTCGCGGTTCACCTGAGCCGCCCCACTCGACTGATCTAGAACAGCAGCCGGAGCGCGGGCTTGTCCTCTTTGATTTCGAACGGTCTGAAATCGGCCTGCCTGGCCTGCGTCGCCGTCGCCCTCGGGGCCGCCGCCCCGGCCATGGCTTCCGAAGCCACCGACACCTCGGCCCCGGTCGAGGTTTCTGCCGCCGCCGTTCGCACCATCGCCTTCGCCGCCCCGATCCAGGGCTATGGGGTGAACTCCCGTTTTGGTCTGCGCCGCCTGTCCTATGAGCGCCGGGCCCGTATGCACGAAGGCCTGGACTATGCTGCCCCGTCCGGCACGCCGATCCTGGCTGCGGCGGATGGTCGCGTCCTGCGCACCGGCACCTCGTCCTCCTACGGTCGCTTCGTCGAAATCCAGCACGCCAACGGCGTCACCTCCTTCTATGCCCACATGAGCCGCATCGGCGCCTCCGAGGGCGATGTGGTCGCCGCCGGCGACGCCATCGGCTTGGTCGGCTCGACCGGTCGCTCGACCGGGGCCCACCTGCACTTCGAGATCCGCCGCAACGGCCAGCAGATCAATCCCGAGAACTTCCTGGGCCAGTCCTTCGCGCTCCAGGACGTCGCGCCCGAGGCCGACGGCTCATGGGATGCCCCGGCCTTCTTCGCCAGCGCCCCGGTCGCCTTCGGCCCGTTCCGCACCCTGACCCCGGCCTTCCAGCCCTGATCCGAAATCCCCTGCGGGTTGATTCCAGCTTAACGATGGGTTAACTGCCCCCCGCCCTCGGCCCCGGTAGCACCGGGGCCGACTGTTTTTCGGCCTCTCCCCGGCCATCGTTTCGCCCCCTCCCCGGCAGAAGCGACGACACCGCAGCCAGACCGACCTTCCCCATGATCTCCACTGCACGCTCCTTGCTGTACCGTTTTGGTCAGCTCTCCACCCTGGCCATGGTCGCCGCCCTCGCCATGGCCGCTGCCCCGCAGGCGCTGAGCGCCGTCGAGCTGGACGCGGCCGCCGAAAACGCCCGTCCCATCGCCCCGCCGGTCGTCGCCCGTCCGACCCCGATGGTGCGGGTGATGACCTTCGAGCGTCCGATCGCGGATCGCCGGATCAACTCCAACTTCGGGGTCCGGCATCTGGCCGGCGAGGCCCACGCGCGGATGCACCAGGGCGTCGACATCGCCGCCCCGACCGGCGTGCCGGTCCTGTCCTCGGCACAGGGCGTGGTCGTGCGGACCGGCTATGAAGCCGGCGGCTATGGCAACTTCGTCGAGATCCGCCATCCCAACGGCCTGACGACCTTCTATGGTCACCTCAGCGCCATCACCTCGGGCCTCGCTTCCGGGGCCGAGGTCGAGGGCGGCCAGCAGATCGGGCGCGTCGGCTCGACCGGCTATTCCACCGGGCCGCATCTGCATTTCGAAGTGCGGCGGCGCGGGGCGCGTCTGAACCCGGTCGAATATCTGGGCCGTCAGTTCGTGCTGCGCGGGCCCGAACGCGCCTGAAACGCTAGTCCAGCGTCACTTCGGTCACCAGGTCGCCGCGCGTCGTCACCCGGCGCATCAGCACGACCGGCTCAGAGCCTTCGGTGGTGACCGGCGTGATCAGGAACCAGGAGCCGGCCGGCAGGCCCGTAAAGCGGAACCGGCCCTGGCGGTCACAGGTCTCTGAGCGCACGAAGCCCTGATAGTCGGAGGTGGCCTCCGTCACCGACCGCGCCCGTACGACCGCCGCCGGGATCGCCGCCCGTTCGGTCGACCCGTACAGGGTCTGGAACCGCTGACGGGTCCACGGCGTCTCAGGCGTCAGCCCGACCGATCCGGCGCACGACCAGCTGCGTCCGCCGCCGGCATAGGCGAGGCGACCCGACACCATGGCGTTGCCCGGCACCGTCGACCAGGCGAAGGCGGCCGCGTCGAAGACCGCGACACTCGACACCGGCTCCGGGCCAGTCGCACAGGCCGACAGCAGGGCGGCCGCCGCCAGGGCAGAGGCGACAGCGACAGGGCGAAGTTTGGGCATGGCGGGTTCCTGGACGGACAATCGACGGATGAGATGAAACGTATGCACCCTGACTAGGTTGCAGGCCAACACAAAGGTCGGATGCCAGCCGTTGTAAGCGACCGCGACCGGGCCTAGTTTCCGCCCCCATGAGCGTCACCTTTGCCGACATCCAGGCTGCGGCCCAGCGCATCGACGGACACGTTGACCGCACCCCGACCCGCTATTCGCGCAAGCTTTCCGAACTGACCGGGGCCGAGGTCTGGCTGAAGTTCGAGAACCTGCACTACACCTCGTCCTTCAAGGAGCGCGGGGCGTGCAACCGGCTGTCGCAGATGTCGCCCGACGAGCGCAGGCGTGGCGTCGTCGCCGCCTCGGCCGGCAATCATGCCTCGGCCCTGGCCTATCACGGCAGCCGCCTGGGCATCCCGGTCACGATCGTCATGCCCGAGGGCACCCCCTTCGTGAAGATCGAGAAGACCGAACGCTATGGCGGCACGGTCGTGATCCGGGGGGCCGACTTCACCGAGGCGACCAACCACGCCCGCGAGCTTCAGGCCCGGCACGACTTTATTTTCGTCTCGGCCTTCGACGATGAGGGCATCGTCACGGGCCAGGGCACCTGCGGCCTCGAATTCCTTCAGGACGCGCCGGATCTGGACGCGCTGGTCATTCCCATTGGCGGTGGCGGCCTGATCGCCGGCTCGGCCATCGCCGCCAAGGCCCTCAAGCCCGATATCCGCATCTTCGGTGTCGAGGCGGCCATGTACCCGTCCTTCACCGCCCGGCGCGCCGGAGAGCCGCCCAGATGCAGCGGCCAGACGATCGCCGAGGGCATCGCCATCAAGGCGGTGGGCGAAATCCCCTTTGCGCTGGGAAACCCCCTGATCGAGGACGTCCTCGTCGTCGACGAGGCCGATTTCGAACAGGCCGTCGCCTTCTATGCCACCATCGAAAAGACCGTGGTTGAGGGCGCGGGGGCCGGCGGCCTGGCGGCCCTGTTGCGTTACCCTGAGCGGTTCCGGGGCCTGAAGGTCGGACTGGTGGTCTGTGGCGGCAATATCGACCCGCGCATCCTCGCCATGGTGCTGAACCGCGAACTGGTGCGCGAGCACCGGCTGGTCACCTTCCGCATCGTCGGCGACGACCGCCCCGGCATGATGGCCGGCATGACCGCCGTGATCGGCAAGCTGGGCGGCAACATCATCGACATCCACCACAACCGGCTGGCGCTCGACGTACCGGTCAAGGGTGCGGAATACGACATCCAGGTCGAAACCCGTGACGACGATCACGCCGACGAGATCGGCAAGGCATTGGAGAAAAAGGGCTATGTCCTCAAACAGCCGTAAGGCGCTGATTGGTCTTGCGGCCCTGCTGGCCCTCTCGGCCTGTTCCGATGGATCCTCGGACCAGAGCGCCGAATCCGCCGCCTACTACATGGAGCAGAACGGCCGGCAGGACGGCGTCGAGACCCTGCCCTCAGGCGTCCAGTATCGCGTCGTACGAGCCGGCTCGCCCGACGGCATCCAGCCGGATTCCAACGACCTGGTCATGGTCAATTATGAGGGGGCCCTGACCGACGGCACCGTCTTTGATTCCAGCTATCAGCGCGGCCAGCCGGCGGCCATGAGCCTGGATCGACTGATCCCCGCCTGGCAGGAAGCCATTCCGCATATGCGCGTGGGTGACGAATGGACCCTGTGGGTGCCGCCGTCCCAGGCCTATGGCGAAGAGGGCGACGGCCCGATCCCGCCCCATAGCGTGCTGGTGTTCCGCATCGAGCTTCTGGATGTGGCTCCGGTGTCCGGCGGCACCCCGGCGGGCGCAACGGCAGGCTGACATTGTCGCCTGACCTCCTCGCCGGCCCTCTGCCCTCGTCGGGCGATCAGGCGGCTGTCACGCTCTGATTTCCTTGCCCGAAGGGGAGGGGAGGGGCCCGCCCCGCTGAGCGGCGCGCGACGCAAGAGGGCGGGTGGCGAGGGCCCGGACCGTGTAATTCCAGGACCCATACACGCGACATTCGACCGTGGATTCCCGCCCTTGTCGATACAAGATCCCTACCCTGCCGAGGCCATTCATCCCCGTCCGGTTGCTCCCGACTATGATGTCCATGACATCCTGCCAGATCGTCGGCGGGCCTGAGGGTCTTTGACATTGTGCAATGACGGCGACCGCACGCCAACGGTCCGCCCGGCCAGACCGGGCCGTGCCTGAACGCCCGGTCCCGTTGCGAGACATTTCGGCTTTTTGGTCCGCGTGGACGTTTTGGGTGCCGGTGCCGCTCAGGACGGGCGCACATCCAACCCACGCCGGGCGGCCTTGAGCGGATCAAAGGTCATGGCGGCGATGACGTCGCGGACATGGCCACGCCGGCCCTTCTGTTCGCGCCGCATCCGGCCAAAACCCGCAACGCCCTGGACCAGACCGCGCCAGGCCGGTCCGGCCTCGCCCCTGGCGACACAGCCCAGCAACGACACCACCGTCGCCACAAGGTGCAGCGGCAGGGCCAGCGGCAAAAGGACCCCCGGCGTATTGCGCGCAAAGGTCCACAGCCGGTTCCTGAAGCCGTGATAGAGCGCGAAATCCGACCGCGCCCCCAGCGTCGAGGACCCGACATGGGCCACGACCGCTTCGGGCACCAGCCGGGTACGGCCCCCCGCAAGTCGCAGCCGATAGCCGAGGTCGACGTCCTCGCAATAGCTGAAGAACCGGGCCTCAAAGCCGCCCATGCCGACAAAGGTCTCGCGTCGGATCAGCATGGCGGCCCCGCAGGGACCGAAGACCTCACCGGCCGGCACCTCGGCCGGGCGCGCCCGTCGATAGCCCATGCGGTAGGGCAGGCCCATCAGGGTCATGGCGTCGCCGGCCCCGTCCAGAACCTTCCGGTCATCCGCCGCCAGTTGCAGGGAGGTGAAACAGGCCGTGTCGGGATAGGCATCGGTCGCCGCCACGAGCTGCGCCAGCCAGCCGGGCTCGGCAAAGGCATCGGGATTCAACAGGGCCAGCCATTGTCCGCGCGCGCGCCGGGCCCCACGATTGTTGGCCTCGGCAAAGCCGAGGTTGGCCCCATTGTCCAGCAGGATCAGCGAAGGGTCGGCCCTGGCCGCCTCTTGGGCCGCGCGGTCCGTCGAGCCGTTGTCGACCAGGATGACCTCGAAATCCCGAAAGGTCTGGGCCTTCAGCTGGGCCAGGCAACGGCTCAGGACCGGCCCGCTTTCATAGGTGACGATGAGGACGCTGACGGTCGGTTCGGTCATGTCGCCCCCAGCCGCCTGACGGCCCAGGCGGCCGCGTCGCGGACCCCCGGATCGGGATCACTGACCAGGGCCGAGGCCGCCGCCGTCAGGGCCGGATCGCCGCAGTTGCCGATGGCGTAAAGGACATTGCGGACGAACCGGTCACGTCCGATGCGCTTGACCGCCGACTTGCGAAACAGCGCCCGGAAGCCGGTGTCGTCCAGCGCCACCAGCTCGGCCAGCGACGGGGCCTGCAGCTCCGGCCGGGCCTGGAGCCGGATTTCGGAGGCACCTTGAGCAAACTTGTTCCACGGACAGGCCGCCAGACAGTCATCACAGCCATAGATGCGGTTGCCCATGGCGACGCGCAGATCCTCCGGCCACGGGCCGGCGTGTTCGATCGTCAGATAGGACAGGCAGCGCCGGGCATCGAGCTGATAGGGGGCCGGGAAGGCCGCCGTCGGGCAGGCCTCCAGACACGCGCGGCAGGAACCACAATGGTCGGTCTCGGGGGCATCGGCCTCGATTTCGGCGGCGCTGAGGATGACCCCCAAAAACAGCCATGACCCGAGCTCGCGAGAGACCAGATTGGTGTGTTTGCCCTGCCAGCCGACCCCGGCCCGCGCCGCCAGCGGCTTTTCCATCAGGGGAGCGGTGTCGACGAAGACCTTGACGTCCCGGGCCGTCTCGCGCGCCAGCACGCCGGCCAGGTCCTTCAGCCGCCCCTTGACCAGCTCATGGTAGTCGTCGCCCTGAGCGTAGCAGGAGATCGCGCCGCGATCGGGTCGGCCCTGCAGAGCTCGTGGATCGGTGGTCGGGCCATAGTTCAGGCCCAGGACGATGGCGCTGCGGGCCTCGGGCCACATGCCGGTCGGGTGCTGACGTCGCGCCAGCGTCGTCTCCATCCAGCCCATCGAGCCGTGGCGGCCGGCCTCGACGAAGCTCTCCAGCCGCTCTCCCGCCGACCAGCCCTCGGTCGCATCGGCGAAACGGCAGACGTCGAAACCCAGGTCGCGCGCGCGCTGCCGCAGGATCGGGCGGGGATCGGCGCGGGAAACGGGCTCGGCTGAGGCGGTCACGGACGCCTTATAGGCCGAGCCGAGGCGCTCAGAAATCCAGGTCCGCATAGTGCTCGACCGGGGCCATCCCCGGCAACCGGTCCGCCAGCAGCGGCCGGAAGCTGGGCCGGCTCTTGAGCCGCATGTACCAGGTCTTCAGATGCGGGTACGACCGCCAGGCGATCTCGCCGAAATAGTCGAGCACCGAAAGGTGCGCCGCAGCCGCCAGATCGGCCAGGCTGAGGGTGCGACCGGCCAGCCAGTCGCGCCGCCCCAGCAGGTCTTCGAGATAGATCAGGTTTTCCTTCAGGGCCGTGCGGCCCTGGCGCAGGGGCTCAGCCTCGGGCGGTCCGAGACGCTGGAGCCGTTTCTCCATGCGCTCGTACAGGATCGGGGCGTCGACCTCGACCTCGAACTTGCGGTCGAACCAGGTCCGCAGGCGCAAGGCTTCGGCCCGCTCGGCCGGATCGGCCGGCAGCAGGGTGGACTTGCCTCCTTGCGTCTCAATCCAGTCCAGCACCGCCAGCAACTCGCAGGCGGCGAACCGCGCCTCGCCCTTGCCGACCTCCAGAACGGGCGTGCGTCCCGTCGGCGACAGGGCGTGAAAGACCTCGTCGAACTCCCAGTAGCGCACCGGTCGCTCGTCGTAGGCCAGCTTCTTCTCCCCCAGCGCCAGGCGCGCCTGGCGAGAGGCGGGGTCGAGCGAAAAATGATGCAGCAGGAGGGATTGAGACATGACCGTACACGCGCCTTACGCTGCAAGCCTTAAGAGCGCGTTCACTCTGTTGCCAGATCGGCACCGACCCGGCGTGGGTCAGGGTGAATCAGGATGTCGGCACCCGGCAGGGCCTCGCGCACCCGGGCTTCGGCCTGTTCGAGCAGGTCATGGGCCTGGGCCAGGGTCAGGTCGGGATCCAGGTCGACGTGCATCTGAACCATAGGCACCGAACCGGAACTTCGGGTCCGCAGGCGATGCACACCGCCGATGTTCGGATCGGCCAGAACCGCCGCGGTGATGGCGGCCTGGGTCGCCGCCGGCAGTTCACGGTCCAGAAGCTGGTCGGCCGCTTCACGCAGGACCGAAAACGCGCCCCACAGCAGCCACACCGCCACGATCAGACCGGCGACGGCATCCAGCGGAGCCGCCGCCAGGAAGGTGGCTGAGCCGACCCCGATCAGGGCCACCAGATTCGACACCAGGTCGGCCGCATAGTGGGCCCGGTCCCCCTTGATCGCGACCGACCCGCTGCGGGCAATGGCGCGGGTCTGGAACCAGACCAGGCCCAGGGTCACCAGGATCGAGACAGCCATGATGGCGACCGCCCAGCCGCCGTTGGCGACGGGCCGGGGCGACACGATCCGGTCCATCGCCTCCCAGGCCACAAACAGGCCCGATCCGAAGACCAGCCCCGCCTGGAGCAGGCCCGCAAAGGCCTCGGCCTTGCCGTGGCCGTGGCGATGGTCCCAGTCAGGCGGCCGGGCCGCCCAGCGGACGGCGAAGAACACCGCCAGCGAGGCCACCAAATCCAGGCCCGAATCCAGCAGCGAGGCCAGGAGCGACACCGAACCCGAGGCCGCCCAGCCGAAGACCTTCAGCAGCACCAGCAGGACGGCGGTTCCGATCGACAGCCAGGTTGCCAGGCGCACGGCACGGGCACCGGCGTCGAGGTCTGCGGGGCGGGGGATCGTGTCCGTGGTCATCCGGTGTTGTCGCTCTGCCGCCGCCTGGAGGCAACCAGGGTTTCCATTCTCGGGTCGTATGATAGCTTATCAACATTGATCAACGAATGTGGGTCCATGACCTCAGATCGCGAAGACTGGATCGGGCGGGCCGAGGCCGAAGCCCTGCTGGGGGTCAAGAGCCAGACGCTCTATGCCTATGTCAGTCGCGGTCATCTGGAGGCTCGGCCCGACCCGAGCCATTCCCGCCGAAGCCTCTATTCGACAGCCGATCTGCTGAGGCTCAAGGACCCGTCCTCGCCCCGCGTCGCGCGGCCCCAGGTCGAACGCGCTCCCGGCGTCACCATCACCTCGGGCCTGACCTCCGTTGATGCCGACGGCGTCAGCTTTCGCGGTCAGGATGCCGTGGCCCTGTCGCAGACGGCCACGCTGGAACAGGTTGCGCGGCTGGTCTGGGGCGGCACGGCCGACGATCCCTTCGCCGACCAGCGCCCGCGCGTGGACGTCATCTTCCCCGGCACCCCGCGTAGCCGGGCCTTCGCCTGTCTGGCCCGGCGGGCCGACGAGGACGGCCCGACCTCCGGCCGCTCGCCGGTGTCGCTGCGTCGCGAGGCCGCCTCTATCCTCAATGAGATCGTCGACGCCATCGCGGGCCCCGGGCCGCGCCTGCATATCCATCAACGCCTGGCCCGAGCCTGGAAATTGACGGAGGTGTCGTCCCCGATCCTGCGTCAGGCCATGATCCTGTCGATCGACCACCAGGCGGATGCCGCGGTCCTGGCCGCACGGGTGACGGCCGACGCCGGCGCGTCGCTGGCGGCCTCGACCCTGTCGGGCCTGGCCGCTTTTTCCGGGCCAGAATTGGGCGGGCGGCTGTCCCTGGTCAATAATTTCGTGATCGAGGCGCGCAAGACCGATGCCCGCTCGGCCTGCCGGGCCCGGCTGGCGGAAGGCCAGGCCCTGCCCGGCTTCGAAGACGGCCCCCACCCCGGAGGCGACCCCCGGGCGCGCGCCCTGATCGAGGCGGCACACCTGTCCGAACCACTCGCCGACATCGCCCATGTCGGCGAGGCCATGACGGGCCGCGCCCCCAGCCTGGCGATGGCGATCTGCCTGGCAACCCGAAACCTCGATCTGCCGCGCGACGCCGCCTTCGCCCTCATGTCGGTGGGGCGCTGTGTCGGGTGGCTGGCCCACGCCATGGAACAGACCGGTTCAAGCTCGCACTTCCAGCCGACGCTGCGCTATGTCGGAACCGGCTCCGACGCCGCCTGATTCGACCAGAAAGATCTCCCAATGCCCGACTGGCTCGCAGCCGTAATCCTGGGCCTCGTCGAGGGCCTGACGGAGTTCATTCCCGTCTCCTCGACCGGCCATCTCCTGATCACCAAGGAGATGTTGGGCCTGACCGATCCCAAGTGGGACACCTTGATCGTGCTGATTCAGTTGGGCGCGATCCTGGCGGTGGTCGCCCTTTATTTCCAGCGTCTGTGGAAGGTGCTGCTGGGGCTGTTTTCGACCGATCCGTCGGCCCGTCGCTTCGCCCTGTCGGTGCTGATCGCCTTTCTGCCGTCGGCGGTGGTCGGCCTGCTCCTGCACGATTTCATCAAGACGGTGCTGTTCGACGTACAGGTGGTGTTTGCAACCCTGATCCTGGGCGGCATTGCCCTGCTGGTGGTCGAGCGGCGGGCCCCGACGCCGCGCGAGGACGACGCCATGCACTTTTCGTTCCGGACGGCAGGGCTGATCGGCCTGTTCCAGTGCCTGGCGATCATTCCGGGTATGTCGCGATCCGGGGCCACCATCGTCGGCGGCCTGCTGGCCGGGGCCGACAAGCGCTCGGCGGCCGAGTTCTCGTTCTTCCTGGCAATCCCGACCATGGTCGGGGCCTTCGCCCTTGATTTCTGGCAGAGCCGCGACCTGCTCAACGCCGATTTCATGGGAACAATCGCCATCGCCTTCGTCGTCTCGTTCCTCAGCGGCCTGTTCGTGGTCAGGACCATGCTCGACTTCGTAACCCGGCACGGTTTCGCGCCCTTCGCCTGGTGGCGGATCGGGGTCGGCGTCCTGGGTCTGGTGGCGGTCGGCGTGGGCTGGCTTTAGGCGGCGTCGAGCGTCAGCGGGTCGTATTCGGCCAGGGTCAGATTGGCCCCCTGGATCTGAACCCCGTCGAGATCGGCCTCGATCAGACGCGCCCGCGTCAGATCGGCCCCCGAGAGATTGGCCTGGCGCAGGTCGGCCCGGCTGAGGTCGGCGCGCACCAATCGGCCCTGCCCGACATCCAGCGGCCCCAGCTTGGCCAGGGAAAGATCGGCGCGGGTCAGTTGGGCGTCCCGCAGCTTGGCCCCTCTCAGATCGGCCCCACGCAGGCACACCGCCCGCAGATCGGCCCCGGTCAGGTCGGCTCCCTGAAGCTCGGCCCCGGTCATGTCCATGCCGTAGAAAACGGCACGCTGAGCGGTCAGGGCCGTCAGGCTGACGTCGCGCAGGGTCCCCAGCGAGCGGAAATCGACCTCTGTACCGCTGAAAAAGGCACCCTTCAGGCCCCCGGTCTCGCACCAGAGGCGGTGATCGCGAATGAGATCGGCCAGCGGCCGGTCATCGATATAGACAATCGGCGGCGGGGCCTTGAGGAGCCCTTCGAGATTGGCCCCGCTGGTCGAGGCTGCGGACAGGTTTGCCCCGACCACGATGGCCCCCTTCAGGCTGGCCCCGGAGAAGTCCGTCCCGGCCAGGTTGCAATTGGACAGATCGGCCCCGTCCAGCCGGGCATTTCGCATCCGCGCGCCGTTCAGGCTGGCCCCGACGAGGACCGCATCGCGGAAGTCCGCCGCCACGCCGCCCATCTCGCTGAGTTGTGCGCCCGAGAGATCGGCTCCGGTGAGGATGGCGCGCTCGAGATCGCCGGCCCGCCGTTCATGCTTGAGCAGCCGGTAGCCGTCCTTGCGGTCCTGCAACGCCGTATTGCCCTCGCGCAGGTCACAGCCCACCATGCGCGCCTGGGCCAGATTGGCCCCGCGCAGACAGGCCCCGCGCAGATCTGTGCGCTCCAGGCTGGTGTTGCGCAGATCGGCATCACGCAGATCAACGCCATAGAGAATGGCCCGGTCGAACCGGGCGGCCCGCGCCGAGGCCCCACTCAGAATGGCCCCGGTCAGGTCGGCCTCACTGAGGTCCAGCCCTTCCAGATTACAGTTGCTGAGGTCGTGGTAGGTCAGGCCGAGCCGGCGACCGCCCGGTTCTCGGCGCAGATAGCGGCCATGAGCCTCCAGCGCAGCCTTCAGCGCTGAATCGTCGATCAATTTGATCAGTGTTACCGCCACCCGCCCCCCATCCCGTGGTTCAACGAGCCACTCTGCCGACAAGGGCTTAATCAAGCGTTGGTGGCGGGCTCCTGACAGTCCGGGCACAGCCCGTGAGCCTCCACCGTGATCCGGCCGATGCGATAGCCCTCGCCCGCCGCCGAACCGAGCAGAGGTGCGACGTCCGGCGGTGCCAACTCGCGCGTCTCGCCGCAGCAATCACAGATCAGGAAGGCGGCAACATGGTCGGCGTCACCGTGAGAACAGGCGACATAGGCCGAGATTGAGGCGATGCGATGCACCAGACCGGTGCGCTCGAGGAATTCCAGGGCCCGATAGACGGTCGGCGGCTTGGCGGCGCGGCCATCATTGCCGAAATCCGCGATCAGATCATAGGCTTTGATCGGCTGGCCGGTCGCCAGCAACAGCTCCAGGACACGCCGGCGCGGCGCTGTCAGCCGTTCACCGCGCGCGGCCAGCTCGGTCTGGGTGTGGTCGAGCGCGCGCGCCAGCTCCGGCTCGGCCAGGCCGCCCTGGAGGTGATGATCGTGGGCGCAATCCGATCCCATCCTCTGGAGCTAGGGCCGCCGGCCCCTGATGGCAAGGCTTGACCGATTGTGATGTTATCTCATAACATTCCAGCCCTGTTTCCCGATACGCTCCGTTCGGCCATGTGCAAGCTCGTCCTGTTCTCTGCCGTCAGCTGGATGGCCCTGTCCTCCGCCGTCCTGGCCCAGGACCCACCGGCGGCCGAGGCCGGCGATCGCCTCGACGATATCATCGTCACCGGGGCACCCTACGGCGTGACCCGCCGCGCCACGACCCTGGCCCTCGAGGTGCTGGACGAAACCGAATTGGCGACGGCCCCGCCCTCGACACTCGGCGATGTCCTGAACGGCCTGCCGGGGGTCCGCACCACCGCCTTTGCCGTCGGGGCCAGCCGCCCGGTCATTCGCGGCCTGGCCGGGCCGCGCGTGCTGGTCCTGTCCAATGGCGTCGGCCTGATAGACGCCTCGGGCCTGTCGCCGGACCATCAGGTAGCCGCCGATCCCGCCGACGCCAGCCGCATCGAGGTTCTGCGCGGGCCGTCCACCCTGGCCTATGGCGGCACGGCCATCGGCGGCGTCGTCAATGTCATCGACGACCGTATCGCGTCCGTTGCGCCCGAAGGCGGACGGGACGGTCGCATCGGCCTCCAGTCCACCCGCGTCGACGGCGGCTGGGCCGCCTCTGCCCACCTGTCCGCCGCGGTCGGCCCCCTTGTCGTCAGTCTTGAGGGACAACGCCGCGAGGCCGGGGACTATGCCATCCCGCAACCGGCCGAATCCCGACGCCTACACGAGGCCGAAGGCGAGACGCTCGAGACGCTGGAGGGCGGGGACCTGGAGAACAGCTTCTCCAACGTCAGCGTCTATGGCGGCGGCCTGAGCTGGATCGGCGCGGACGGCTTCGTCGGCCTGTCAGTCCGGCGCACGGAGTCGGACTATGGCGTCCCCGGCCACGCCCACGAGGGGCACGACGACGCTGCCGTCACCATCGGCCTGCAACAGACCCGCTATGATCTTCGCGGTGAATGGGGCCTGGACATCGGACCATTTGCACGGATCCGGGCCTCGGGCGGCTATGCCGATTATCAACATGGCGAGCTCGAGGGCGACGAGGTCGGCACCCGGTTCCTGTCGGATGGCTGGGAAGGCCGCGTCGAACTGGTCCAGGCCAATATCAACGGTTGGCAGGGGGCGATCGGTGCCCAGGTGCTGCGTCGCGATTTCGACGCCATCGGCGACGAGGCCTATGTCCCCAGAACCCGCATCACCGAGGCCGGGGCCTTTGTCCTCCAGCGGCTGGACCGGGGCCGGGTCGGCGTCGAAGGCGGCCTGCGCTTCGATCACCGCCGTCTCGATAGCCTGGTGGCAGAGCGCCGCTTCGAGAATGTCTCGGCCTCGCTCGGCCTCTTCTATCGACCCGATGGCGACTGGTTCGTGGGTCTCAGCCTTGCCAGCAGCGGCCGCGGCCCGACCGAGGCCGAACTGTTCGCCGACGGGCCCCACGCGGCCACCCGCGCCTATGAGGTCGGCGACCCGGATCTGAGGTCGGAGCGTGCGAATTCGATCGAGGGGACGCTGCATGTCGACCTCGGGGCCGTCTCGACAGACCTGCATCTGTACCACGCCCGCTATGACGGATTCATCGACCTGGCCCCGACCGGCGGCGAAGCCGATGACCTGCCCGTCTTCGCCTACGTCCAGACCGACGCCCGCTTCACCGGCTTCGAGGTCGAGGCGACCTGGCGGCTGTGGGACGAGGGCGACCGTCGCAGCCTGAGGCTGGAGGCCGCCGGCGATCATGTTCGCGGAGACACCGATCTGGGCCCGGCCGCCCGCATTCCGCCCTGGTCGGCGACGGCCCGCGTGGTGATGCAGTTTGACGCCTGGAGCGGTCGCCTGGAGCTTCGTGAGGTCGGGGCCCAGGACCGGGTGGCGGCGTTTGAACTGCCGACCGATGGCTACCGGACCCTGAACGCCTTCCTGGCCTGGTCACCTGATCCCGAGGGGGGCCTGCTGGTCTATGCCGAAGGCCGCAACCTCAATGATGCGGAGGTCCGCGAACACGCCTCCTTCCTCAAGGACCTGGCCCCGTCACCGGGTCGCAATCTGCGCCTGGGTGTCGTCTATCGCTTCTGAAGCTCGCGTCTGACGCGCGAGAGGTTTGCCCGGGCCGGTGGTCTGGGCTAGAAGCCCGCACCTTTCTCAATCCGCCGGATAGCCAAGTTTCATGGAACAGTCCCCGCTCGCCCCTCAGATGACGGGCAACGTCCTCTTCTACAAGAGCCCCGAACCTCTTACGCCTGAGCATCACGGCAAGCTTGGTATCAAGCGCGTCGAACACCCCTATGCCTTCGTGTCGGGCACCCACATCGTGCCGGCCACGGTGACGGAGTTCGCGCCGGCGTCCCTCTCCTATCCGATCATCTTCGTCGGTGACGAGGAAAAGACCCCGCTGATGGTCTTGGGCCTGCGCCAGGGCGAGAACCTGCACATCGACGCCAAGGGCGACTTCCGGCCCGACTCCTATGTGCCGGCCTTCGTGCGTCGCTATCCGTTCGTCTATGCCAATGAGCAGGGTTCCGACCGGCTGATCCTGTGCATCGATCGCGGTGCCGATTTCGTCAGCGAGACGTTCGATGTGCCGTTCTTCGAGGGGACCCAGCCTTCGGAATACACCAACCAGGCCATGCAGTTCTGCAACGACTTCGAGACGGAACGCCAGCGCACGACCAGCTTCATGGCCCTGCTCAAGGAGCTGGACCTGCTGGATCCGCGCGAAACCAACTTCACCCCGCGCAATCCCGACGGGTCGGCCGGCCAGCCGCAGAAGATCGCCGACTACTGGGCCGTGTCCGAAGAGAAGCTGGGCAAGCTGAGCGCCAAGAAGCTGGCCGAGCTGCGCGACAACGGTGCCCTGGGCCAGATCTATGCCCACATGAACTCGCTCATGGGCTGGGATCGCCTGATCGCCCTGGCCATGGAACGCGGCGCGCGCCTGCAGACCGCCGCCAACGCCTAGGATCCGAGGTCCAGCCTATCGAGACAGCCCCCGGCGGATCCGATTCGCCGGGGTTTTTCGTATCATCGCCGGAGGAAGACCGCGCGGGTCAGGCAGGAAAAGATCAGGCGGCCCGCCTCATCCAGCAGGTCCTGCTGGGCGATGATGACGCCGCGCTCATCGCCGACCGGATCCTTGCCCATGACGGTCATGCGTGCGCGCAGAAGCTCGCCCGCCGGAGGCGTGCGCGAAAATCGAAGCGCATCGACCGCCAGGGATTTCGACCGCGCCCAACGCTTGGCCGATTCGGTCTCGAGCTTGGACCAGTAGGCATAGACCAGGGCGTCCGGTGCGCCTTGCGAGGCCTCCCAGCCCGGTGCAAACCGGCGCGAGAAGTCGGCAACGGCGTCGGCATCGACCGCACAGGTGCCCAGGTTCACGACCTGGCCGACCTCAAGGTCATCGAAATGGACGAGGAATTCGTCGCTCACGGCTCCTCCGAGACTCGCACCAGCAGCTTGCCGTCATGCGCGCCGGTGAACAAGCGGTTCAGTGACTGGACCGCGCCTTCCAGCCCCTCATCGATGTGAACCCTCCACTTGACGCGGCCCTCGGCCAGCCACGGCCCCATCTCGGCGACCATCTCTCGCGCCCGAGACTGATAGTCGAGCACGAGGAAACCCTGGATCTTCAACCGATGCGTGATGATCCGCGCCAGGTTCGGCGGGCGCGGCGCGCTGGTGGCATTATAGGCCGAGATCATGCCGCAGACGGCGATGCGGCCATGCACCTTCATCCGGTTCCAGACGGAGTTCATGATGTCGCCGCCGACATTCTCGAAGTTCATCTCAATGCCATCGGGTGCCAGGCGATCCAGCGCCTCTCCCACCCGCTCGTTCTTGTAGTCGATGGCGGCATCGAAGCCGAGCTCATCGGTCAGCCAGGCGCACTTGGCCGGACCACCGGCGATGCCGATGACGCGGGCACCCTTCTGTTTGGCGACCTGGCCGGCGATGGAGCCGACCGCGCCCGCCGCCGCCGAAATCACCATCGTCTCGCCGGCCTGAGGCTGCAGGACATCGGCGACGCCGAAATAGGCGGTCAGGCCGGTCATCCCCAGCACCGACATATTGGCCGTCAGCGGCAGGCCCGGAAACTGATGGACCTTGCCCACCGCCGCATCCGAAACTGCCGCATAGTCGGCCCAGCCCCCGGCGGCGGTGGTCACCACATCGCCCACCGAAAAGCGGTCTGATCTTGACTGCTCGACCACGCCTAACGACAGGCCGCGCATCACCGAGCCCAGTTGCACCGGCGGCAGATAGCCCTCGGAATCGTTCATCCAGGTGCGGTTGGTGGGGTCCAGCGACAGATAGACGGTGCGGATGAGGACCTCGCCGTCACCAAGGTCAGGCACCGTGGTTTCGACCAACTCCAGGTCGCCGTCCTTGAGATCTCCGACCGGCCGGGTCTTCAGAATCCACTGGCGATTTCGGGTCATGGGCGGCTCCGTCCTATTTGCGACCCTATTGACCGCCAAAAGACCGGCTTGTCGAGCGCCCCCGGATAGGCTTTTGCATTCCGCCATGCTGACCCGCCTTGCGGCCCTTCTGGTCGCCCTGATTGTCATGGTGCCGGCCCCCGCGAGCGCCCAGCCGGTACACGCCGGCCACCTGCAGGCTGAGCTGGTGCGCCAGACCCAATGGGCGGCCCCCGGTTCGACCGTCTATCTGGCGGTCGTTCAGGACATCGACCCGGACTGGCACACCTACTGGATCAATCCCGGCGACGTCGGCCAGGCCACCCATTTCGACTGGCGACCGGCCCCCGGCATCGAGGTGGGAACGCCGATCTGGCCGGTGCCGTCGCGCATCCTGACCGTGGCCGGTCAGGACCGCTTCTCCAGCTATGCCTATGAAGGCCGGGTGATCACGCCGGTCGCGGTGACGGTCCCCGCCTTCGTACGGCCGGGGACGTCGATCCCGATTCGCCTGACGGCCACCTTCTTCGTCTGTTCGGACACCCTGTGCATTCCCGAGACGGCCGAACTGGCGGTCGAACTTCCGATCCGCGACGGGCGGCCGGGGCTGGACCCGCGTTGGGGCGGGCAGATTGACCGCGCCCTGGCGACGGCCCCGCAAAGCTCCTCGATCGAAGGCTTCGTCTCGACGGCGGGCGGCGTCGTCAGTTTCGCCTTCATCGGGGATGAGTTGGAGGGGTTGGAGGCCGACGAAGCCTATTTCCTGCCGGATCGGCCGGGCGTCATCGACCAGGCGGCGGTCCAGCGGATCGAGCGGGGTCGGCGCGGCCTGATCCTGTCGGCCCCGGCGGCCCAGTCTCTGGTACCGCTGACGGGGCCTGTGGCCGGCATTCTGGTGACGCGGATCGGAGCCTGGCAGGTGGCGCTCCAGCCCGGCCCCCCGCCCGAAGGGTCCTACGGCCTGGGCTCGGCCCCGCCGGCACCGCTGAACGGCGATCTGGGCGGCTCCACACCGGACATCGGCCTGATCCAGGCCATGGTCTGGGCCTTTCTCGGCGGCCTGATCCTCAACATCATGCCCTGCGTCTTTCCCGTCCTGTCGATGAAGGCCGCGTCGCTGGCGGCCTCGGCGGCCGATCCGGCCAGGGCGCGGGCCGACGGCCTCGCCTTCCTGATGGGGGTGATGGTGACCTTTCTGGGTCTGGCCGGCCTGTTGCTAATCTTGAGGGCTGGCGGCGAGGCCATCGGCTGGGGCTTTCAGCTCCAGTCACCAGTCGTGGTCGCGGGCCTGGGCCTGATCATGCTGGGGGCGGGGCTCAATCTGTCCGGCGTCTTCCACGCCGGGACCTCGGCCCAGGCCCTGGCAACCGAGACGGGAGCCCGGCTGGACTCCCCGCACGGCCCCCTCGGCCCCCAGGTCCGATCCGCCCTCACCGGCGTCCTGGCCGTCGCCGTCGCCGCCCCCTGTACCGCGCCCTTCATGGCGGCGGCCCTGGGGTTTGCTGCAACCCAGGCCACGCTCACCGCCCTGACGATCTTTGCCGCGCTCGGCCTGGGGTTCGCCCTGCCCTATGTGCTGATCAGCGCCTCGCCGGCGCTCCTGCGGGCCTTGCCCAAGCCGGGGCCGTGGCTGGGCCGGACCAAGGCGATCCTGGCCCTGCCGATGTATGGCGCGGCCTTGTGGCTGGCGTGGGTCTTCTGGCGGCAGGCCGGAGCCCAGCCGACCCTGATCCTGGCGGGATCGGTCCTGGCGTTCATGGCGGCCCTGTGGCTGTTCGGTCGGCGTCAGATCGCCCGGGCCGAAAACTGGCGCCAGCCGCCTGGCCGGGCCGCCATCCTCGTCCTGATCCTGGCGGCGGCCGCCGGCCTGGCCTGGGCCGCGACCGCCCCGCGCACCCCACCGGAAACCGGATCACACCTGGCGTCGAAACCCTGGTCGGCCGACCGGCTGGCGGCCCTTCGCGGCGAGGGCCGGCCGGTGCTGGTCAACTTCACCGCTGACTGGTGCCTGAGCTGCAAGACCAATGAGGCCACGGCCCTGTCATCGCGACGCGTCGCCAGGGCGCTGGAGCGGGCCGAGGCCGTCTATCTGGTGGCCGACTGGACCCGGCGCGATGCGGCGATTGCAGTCGAACTGGCGCGCCACGGACGCTCAGGCGTGCCGCTCTATCTGGTCTATCCGGCCGACGGCGGTGAACCGGAGGTGCTGCCCCAGCTTCTGACCGAGGGGCGAGTGGTAGCCTCGCTGGAGAACGCCGCCCGACGTTAGTGCGGCGGCTCGCCCGTCTGGGGGGCCGGCGGAGCCACGATCACGGCGATATTGTCATTCAGCAGATAGCCGAGCTCGGCCAGGGCATCGCCACGGGTAGCGGGCGTGGTGGCGGCGGCGACATCCTCGACGCGGCGCGGCAGGTCTTCGGACAGCCCGCGAAGGATGCACCTCAGATCGCCATCGGTACCCCGCGCACGCAGGTCCAGATGCCCGGCCATGTCGCGCTCGGACAGCTGGGTCGCGGCCTCGCGGAAGGCCACGAAGTCAGGCCGCCCGGCAAAGCCGGAATCCTGGGCGGCATCCGAGGTGATCCAGCCCTCGACCACGGCCTTCAGGGCCTGGGACCGGGAGATGATGTCCGCATACATCGGCTCTTGCGCCAGGGCATTTGGCGGGACGACGGGTGGGGCGGTAACGGCAGGGTCGCTCATCAGAAGGATGGCGGCGACGGCAAGACCACAGGACATGAGCGTCTCCTTGCGCTAGGAGGTCGGTTAAGACCTGCGCCTGAAACGGTTAACGAGACCTTGATTTCATGAGCCTTGACGCCGCCCGCGACCGTTTGACCCGCCTCGCAGAGCGCGACGCCACAGGCGCGATTCGGCGACGATTCGAGGCCGAGCCGGACCGGCTGGACCGGCTGACGCTGGAGGCGGCGGGGCTCTATCTGGACCTATCCAAACAGAGCTGGAGCCTGGAGGGTTTTGAGGCCGCGCTGGAGCTGGCCCGCGCCGCCGGCGTCCAAGCCTCGCGCGACCGCATGTTGGCCGGCGAGGCCATCAATGTCTCGGAAGGCCGGGCCGTGCTGCATGCGGCCTTGCGGGCAGAGGACGGGGCCGGCTTTCAGGCCCAGGGCACGCCCGTGTCCGGTGAGGTGGAAACCGCACGCGCGGCGATGAAGGCTCTGGCCGATGGGGTTCGAGACGGGACCCGAACGGCGGCCGACGGGGGCGCGATCACGACCATCATCCATATCGGCATCGGCGGCTCGGACCTGGGGCCGCGCATGGTCTGGGCGGCGCTGAAGCCGCTCGATCCACCCATTGAGCTGAGGTTCGTGTCCAATATCGACGGCTCGGACCTGGCCGAGGCTCTGAACGGACTGGACCCGGCCCGGACCCTGGTCATCGTCGTCTCCAAGACGTTCACCACCCTGGAAACGCTCGCCAATGCCGAACGGGCGCGGGACTGGTTGAGGGCGGCGGTCGGCGACGCCGGCTTGCCCGCGCATCTGATCGGGGTCTCGGCGGCACCGGACAAGGCGACGGCCTTCGGCTGTGGCGAGGTCCTGGGCTTTGCCGACTGGGTCGGCGGACGGTTTTCCCTGTGGTCGGCGGTTGGCACCAGCCTGGCCATCGGCCTGGGCTGGGGTGCGTTTGAACGCCTGTTGTCCGGGTCGCGCGCCATGGACCGGCATTTCCAGACAGCGCAACTGGACCGCAATGCGCCGGTCCTGATGGCCCTGGCCGAGGTCTTCAATGTCGCGGCCGGGCGCGCCGCCCGGTCGGTCGTGCCCTATTCGCATCGACTGAGGCTATTGCCCTCCTTCCTCCAGCAGCTGGAGATGGAATCCAACGGCAAGCAGGTCGGCAAGGACGGTCGCGCGGTGGCCGGAGCGACCTGTCCGGTCGTGTTCGGAGAGCCCGGCACCAATGCCCAGCACGCCTATTTCCAGCTGCTGCACCAGGGCTCGGCCGTCATTCCGGTCGATTTCATCGTGGTCGCCCGCAATCCCGAGGGCGAAACCACCCAGGTCGCGCTGAACGCCAACGCCCTGGCCCAGGCCGAGGCCCTGATGGTCGGCAAGTCTGAGGCCGAGGCCAGGGCCGATCTGATCGCCTCGGGCCTGTCGGAAGCCGACGCCGACATCCTGGCTCCGCAGAGGGCGTTTCCGGGCGACCGGCCGTCATCGATGATCGTGCTGGAGGCCCTGACCCCCGAGAGTCTGGGGGCCTTAATCGCGCTCTTTGAACACAAGACCTTCGTTGAGGGCGTGATCTGGGGTCTGAACAGCTTTGATCAGTGGGGCGTCGAGCTGGGCAAGGTCCTGGCCAGGACCATAGGCGCCGAATTGGAAAGCGGCGGCGGCGGATCACATGATCCCTCCACCGCCGCCCTGATCGACCGTCTGAAGGCCGGTTCGTGAGCTACTGGCCGGGGATGCGACCGTCCCAGTAGAACATCGGCTCGGTCAGGGCCGCTCCAGCGGCCGGGATCGCGACCTTGACCTGGGCGAAGGTCGGCGGACCGCGCAGCTCGGCACCGTGGCTCATCGCCCAGCCCTCGGTCGGGATGCCGATCTCGGACACCTGCATCTGGCCGTCGCCGTTCTGGTCGTGGAGGACCGAGACGGCATAGTCGCCCGCCGGCACATCACGGAAGGTGACGGTGGTCGTTCCGGCTGTCGGGTTCTGGACGATCTCGCCCAGGCCCGTAGGTTGCATGAACTGCTCGCGGGTCTGCAGCGAGATCAGCAGCTGTCCGCCGCGCGCCTGAACGCCCGTCAGGGTGACGGTCACATCGCCCGCCTGGGCCGCGCCGGCCCCGACCAGAGCCATCAAAAGGGCCCCCAGGGCCACCCACTTGGTTTTCATCGCCGATCTCCTTCCTGCTTTAATGACGATGAAGCACTTTATGTTGCAAAGTACATGGCGCGTCAATGGTGATCTGTCGCGGCTGCCCGTTGCTCTCCTGACGGGGGAACTCTAGGGTCCGCGCCATGACCAACATCAAAGCCGATCCGACCCAGAGCGTGGCCGACCTTTCGTTTGAGGCGGCGCTGAAGGAACTCGAATCCATCGTCGACCGGCTCGAGCACGGCGAGGCCCCGCTGGAGGAGGCCATCGACCTGTATCAGCGCGGCGCGGCGCTGAAGGCCCACTGTCAGGCCCGGCTGGAGGCCGCGCGCCTGCGCGTCGAGCAGATCGTCGTCGGCCAGGATGGAACGGCCGGCCGGGCCGAGCCGGCTGACTTCAAATGAGTGACCGGGCGACCCCCACCATCGGTTTCGACGACTTCATGAAGGTCGATGTGCGGCTGGGCGTCATCGTCGAGGCCGAGACCTTTCCCGAGGCCCGCAAGCCGGCCTTCAAGCTCAGGATCGATTTCGGCCCCCAGATCGGTGTGAAGCGGTCCTCGGCCCAGATCACCGAACACTACACACTGGATCAGTTGGTCGGACGCAAGGTGGCCGCGGTGGTGAATTTCCCACCGCGCCAGATCGGCCCGGTGATGTCGGAGGTGCTGACGCTCGGCTTCCCGGATGAGGCCGGCAAGGTCGTGCTGGTCGGTGTCGATCGTGACGCCCCCATCGGCGGGAGACTCTTTTGAGCGCAGACACCCTCCTTCCCAGTGCGGCGGGACGCCTGGCTGAGGCGGCCGACCTGGTCACCGTGGCCCTGGACGAACTGTTGCCGCGGGCTGACGGGCCGGAGGCCCGGGTGGTGGAGGCCATGCGTTACGCCGCCCTCGGGCCGGGCAAACGTATCCGGCCCTTTTTCGCGCTTGAGGCGGCCCGGCTGTTCGACGTCGATGAGCGGGCGGTGCTGCGGGCGGCCTGTGCGCTGGAGTGTATCCATACCTACAGCCTGATCCACGACGACCTGCCGGCCATGGACGACGACGACCTGCGGCGCGGGCGGCCGACCCTGCACATTGCCTATGATGAGGCCACCGCCATCCTCGCCGGCGACGCCCTTCAGGCCTTTGCCTTCGAGATCCTGGCCCACCCCGACACCCATGACGACCCCGATGTCCGGGCCGAGCTGGTCGTGCGCCTGGCCCATGCCTCGGGGGCCCAGGGCATGGTCGGCGGTCAGATGATCGACCTTCTGGGCCTGGACGAAGACCTCGGCCAGGTGGCGCGGATGCAGCGCATGAAGACCGGGGCGCTGGTCTGTTATGCCTTTGAAATCCCAGCGGTCATCGCCGGGGCCCGAGATGCCGAGCGCCATGCCCTGATCGGGTTCGCCCAGGACCTCGGCCTCGTCTATCAGATCACCGACGACCTGCTGGACGTCGAGGGCGACCCGGCCCGCCTGGGCAAGGCCGTCGGCAAGGATGCCGGACGCGGCAAGGCCAATTTCGTGACGCTTCTGGGTGTCGAGGCCGCGCGAGATCGGGTGCGGCATCTGACCGACCAGGCCAAGGCCCGGCTGGAGATTTTTGGCCCGCGTGCGGAATCCCTGAAGGCCAGCCTGGATTTCGTGCTAGATCGTCAGGCTTGACGCCGTCTCATCAGGCGGCCCTAGCCTCAAGACCATGCCTGATACGCCTCTTCTGGACACCGTCACCTGGCCCGCCGACACACGCGGCCTGTCAATTCCGCAACTCAGCCAGCTGGCCGACGAACTTCGCTCCGAGGTCATCGACGCCGTATCGGTGACCGGCGGGCATCTGGGTTCGGCCCTGGGGGTCATCGAGCTGACGGTGGCCCTGCACCATGTGTTTAGGACCCCGGACGACATCCTGATCTGGGACGTTGGCCATCAGGCCTATCCGCACAAGGTCCTGACCGGGCGGCGCGACCGCATTCGCACCCTGCGTCAGGGCGGCGGCCTGTCGGGCTTCACCAAACGCGCCGAGAGCGACTACGACCCCTTCGGCGCGGCCCATGCGGCCACCTCGATCTCGGCGGCGCTGGGTTTCTGCGTCGCCCGTGACAAGGCCCGGACCAACGACAAGGTCGTGGCCGTCATCGGCGACGGCTCCATGTCGGCCGGCATGGCCTATGAGGCCATGAACAACGCCGCCGAAACTACCGGCCAGTTGATGGTGATCCTGAACGACAACGACATGTCCATCGCGCCACCGGTCGGGGGCATGAGCGCCTATCTGGCCGGGCTGGTCTCGGGTGGGACCTATCGCTCGATGCGCAAGGTCGGCAAGAAGGTCGCCGGCGTCCTGCCCGAGCCGCTCCAGAAAGCCGCGCGCAAGGCTGAGGAATACGCCCGCGGCATGGTCACCGGGGGCACCTTCTTTGAAGAGCTGGGCTTCTACTATGTCGGTCCGGTCGACGGCCACGACATGGAGGCCCTGGTCCCGATCCTGAAGAACGCTGCCGACATCACCGACCGACCGGTGCTGGTCCATGTCGTGACGAAAAAGGGCAAGGGCTATGGCCCGGCCGAGAACTCGGCCGACAAGTACCACGGCGTCGTCAAGTTCGACGTCGTCTCCGGGGCCCAGCACAAGGCCCCCTCCAATGCGCCCAGCTATACCAAGGTGTTCGGCACCGAACTGGTCAAGCACGCGCGTCTCGACACCAAGATTGTCGCCGTCACCGCCGCCATGCCGTCAGGCACGGGGCTGGACCTGTTCGGCCAGGCGTTTCCAGACCGCACCTATGACGTCGGCATCGCCGAACAGCACGCCGTCACCTTTGCCGCCGGCCTGGCGGCGGGAGGCCTCAAGCCGGTCTGCGCCATCTATTCGACCTTCCTTCAGCGCGGCTACGACCAGGTCGTCCACGATGTGGCGATCCAGTCCCTGCCGGTGCGCTTCGCCATCGACCGGGCCGGACTGGTCGGCGCCGATGGCTGCACCCACGCCGGCACCTTCGACATCGGCTATCTGGGGGCCCTGCCCGGCATGGTGCTGATGGCCGCTGCCGACGAGGCCGAGCTGGCGGCGATGATCTCGACCAGCCTGGCCATCGACGACCGGCCCTCGGCCTTCCGCTATCCGCGTGGCGACGGCGAGGGCGTCGAGATTCCCGAACTGGCGGCTCCGCTCGAGATCGGCCGGGGCCGGATCGTGCGCGAAGGCACGACCGTCGCCCTGCTCAGCCTGGGTACGCGCCTGGCCGAAACGCTCAAGGCCGCCGATCTGCTGGCCGCGCGTGGCATCTCGACGACGGTGGCAGACGCCCGCTTCGCCAAGCCGCTCGACGAGGAGATGATCCTGCGCCTGGCCCGCGAACACGAGGCCCTGATCACGATTGAAGAGGGGTCCATCGGCGGCTTTGGGGCCTTTGTCCTGCATCTGCTGGCCGACAAGGGCGCGCTGGACCGGGGCCTGAAGGTCCGCACCCTGACACTGCCGGACATCTTCCAGGACCACGACAAGCCCGAGGCCATGTATGCCCTGGCCGGCCTCAATGCCGAGGGTATCGCCGCCAGCGCCCTGACGGCCCTCGGCGTCGAGGCCGAACGGGCGGTCCGCGCCTAGTCATTCGAGATCCTGTCATCCCGGCCAAGCCGCCCTGGCGGCGCAGAGCCGGGGTGACAGGGAGACGCTAGGCGGCCCGCGCGTCCAGCCAGCGCACGGCATCGGCGTCGCGGGCCGACAGGTCCGGGTAGTCCGGGTCCGAGCCCACATCCGGCACGCGCCGCCACGAGCGGGCGCATTTGGCATGGTCGGCGATCCCCACCTGAACCGTCACGGCGTCGCCGCTCTCGACAAGGTCGGCCCCGGAGGTGCGGAAGATCTCGGCGGCATCCAGGCCTTCGAACGGGGCGAAGGCAGAGGCCGGTCCGGTCACGGTCGGCCAGGCGTCCAGCGCCCCACCGATGATCTTGTCGCGACGCGCGGCCTCAAGCGCCTCGTTGACGACCTCCAGCACCGTTTCGACCGCTGCCCAGCGCGCGGCCTCGGCGTCATTGCGCCATTGCGCCGGCGTGTCGGGAATGATGCGGGCGCAGTTGGTGCCGTCCTCGGGGAAGCGCGTCGACCACGCCTCCTCCATCGTGAAGGGCGTCAAGGGGGCCAGCCAGGCCGTCAACCGGGCAAAGACCGCGTCCATCACCGTGCGACACGCGCGCCTGCGGATGGAATCGGGCCGGTCGCAATACAGGCTGTCCTTGCGGATATCGAAATACAGCGCCGACAGATCGCCCGAGCAGAAATCCAGCACCGGGCGGATCACATCCTGGAACCGATAGGTTTCATAGGCGGCGCGGACCTGGCCATCCAGCTCCCACAGCCGGTGCAGGATATAGCGTTCCAGCGGCGGCATCTGGTCGAGCGGCAGGCGTTCTTCGTCGGTGAAGCCGTTCAGGGCCCCGAGCAGATAGCGGACCGTGTTCCTCAGCTTGCGATAGGCATCCACCGTGGTCTGGAGGATCTCCTTGCCGATCCTCTGGTCCTCGGCATAGTCGGCCATGGCCACCCAGAGCCTGAGGATATCGGCCCCGCTCTCCTTGATCACGGTCGCCGGGTCGGTGGTGTTGCCCCGCGATTTGGACATCTTCTCGCCGTTCTGATCCAGGGTGAAGCCATGGGTCAGAAGCGCCTTGAACGGGGCGCGGCCACGGGTACCGCAGCCTTCCAGCAACGACGCCTGGAACCAGCCGCGATGCTGGTCGGAGCCTTCCAGATACAGGTCCGCCGGCCAGGCGGTGTGCTTGCGCCCCTCCAGCGTAAAGACGTGGGTCGAACCGGAATCGAACCAGACATCCAGAATGTCCTCGACCTTTTCGTAGGTGTCGGGGTCATACAGGCCCAGAAACTCGGTATCCGGCGTGCCGAACCAGGCATCGGCCCCGCCCGCCTCGATGGCCTTGAGGATGCGCGCGTCGACTTCCGGGTCGTTCAGCGGATGGCCGGTGTGCTTGTCGACATACATGGCCAGCGGCGTGCCCCAGGCACGCTGGCGGCTGATCAGCCAGTCGGGTCGGCCTTCGACCATGGCGCGGATGCGATTGCGGCCGGCTTCCGGGAAGAAGGTGGTGTCGTCGATGGACTTCAGCGCGCGCTCGCGCAGGGTACCGCCGTCATCCAGCCCCTTGTCCAGCCTGATGAACCACTGCGGGGTGTTGCGGAAGATGACGGGGGCCTTGGAGCGCCAGGAGTGCGGATAGGAATGCTCCAGCCGCCCGCGCGCCAACAGATTGCCAGCCTCGATCAGCCGGTCCATGACCGCGCCGTTGGCCGGTCCGAACTTGCCGGTCTTCTTGCCCTCGGTCTCCAGCACCTTGAGCCCTGCGAACAGAGGTACATGCGGATAGTAGGCTCCGTCGGGATCGACGGTTTCCGGCACCTCGTGATGGCCGTGAGCCTTCCACACCTCGAAGTCGTCAGCCCCGTGGCCGGGTGCGGTGTGGACGAAGCCGGTGCCGGCATCGTCGGTGACATGATCCCCGTCCAGCAGCGGCACATTGAAGCCATAGCCGAGATCCAGCTCGGCCAGCGGATGGGCGACCTCCAGCCCGGCCGGATTGATGTCATAGACGCGGGTCCAGGACGCCGCCTTGGCTGCCCTGAGAACATCTTCAGCCAGCTTGTCGGCCAGGATCAGCCGGTCGCCGGCCTTGACCCAGGGCTGGAACTCAAGTCCCGTCTCGACGCCGGTCACTTCATAGAGGCCGTAGGCGATCTCAGGCCCATAGGCGATGGCCCGGTTGGCCGGCAGGGTCCAAGGCGTGGTCGTCCAGATCACCACCGCCGGCGTCGTCGCCTGGAAGGACAAGAGGTCATCGGGGTGATCGTCGGTCATGGCCGTAACCGGGAATTTCACCCAGACGGTCGGCGAAACGTGGTCGTGGTATTCGATCTCGGCCTCGGCCAGGGCCGTGCGTTCGACCGGCGACCACATCACCGGCTTGGAGCCGCGATAGAGTTGGCCGGTGGTCTTGAACTTGTGGAACTCGCCGACGATGGCCGCCTCTGAGGCATAGTCCATCGTCGCATAGCGATGGTCCCAGTCGCCGACGACGCCCAGGCGTTTGAACTGATCGCGCTGAACGTCGATCCAGCCGGCGGCATATTCGCGGCAGGCGGCCCGGAAAGCGGCCTTGGAAACCTCGTCCTTGCGCTTGCCCTGGCTGCGGAACCGCTCCTCGATCTTCCACTCGATCGGCAGGCCGTGGCAGTCCCAGCCTGGGACATAGTCGACGTCATAGCCCAGCAGGAACCGCGACCGGACCACGAAATCTTTCAGCGTCTTGTTCAGGGCGTGGCCGATGTGGATGTCGCCATTGGCGTAGGGCGGCCCATCGTGCAGCACGAACAGGGGCGCGCCCTGGTCCTGACGGATCCGCCTCAGGGTCGAATAGAGATCGCCCCACTGCTCCAGGATCAGCGGTTCTTTCTGCGGCAGGCCGCCGCGCATGGGAAACGGCGTCTCGGGCAGGAAGACGGTATCGCGATAATCGCGGGTGGCGGCAGGATCGGTCAGGGTGGCGTCGGCCATGGAAGCTCGTCTCGTGTCGTTGATCGTTCGCGTGTCTCGATCCCGGCGTGCGCGGGAGCCAGGCCCCTGCGGCGCTACGCCGGGCGGCTAATCGAAATCAGGCGAAACAGGCGCGCGGTCATGGTGTTGGCGGTCTAGCAGAGCAGACCCGCCCTCGGCCAGTGCCCGGCCAACCGATTTTCTGGCCGAACGTCGATCTGGAGACTAAGGTGCGGCAACTTGAAGTGGAGGAACTGAACATGCGTCTTGTCCTGCTTGCGACCGCTGCTGTCCTGGCTTTGACGGCCTGTGACCCCACGGCCCAGGGCGATACCCCCGCCGTCACGGAAGCCCCGGCCGAACCTGCCGCCCAGGCGACTGGCCCGGACCTCGAACCCGCGGCCCGGCCGGAAGTCGGCCCCGAGACCTTTGCCCGCGAACTCTACACCGCCATCTTCGAGGACGAATTCAGCCCCCTGGCTGAAGACCAGGCCAGGCTGTGGACGCCGGAGGCCTGGGCCGACATCCAGGCGGCCTGGGCGCGCGACCCCGGGGCCATCTCGGCCGACCCCTTCTGCGAATGTCAGGACCCGATCGGCATGAGCGCCGGCGAGATCGTTGCGACCCTGAGCGATCCCAACACCGCCACGGTGGTGGTCCAGGTTCAGGGTGGCGACCGCCGCGCGCCCGTCACCCTGAACCTCAAGTTCGTTAACGACGCCTGGGTCGTCGACGACGTCATCAGCTCCAGCGGCGGCTCCTTCCGCGAAGCCCTGGCCGCCGGCGAGGCCTGACCGCGGCGGCTTGGCCACGCCGATTGGGACGTCTAGGGTCACAGGACAACGTGACCGGAGTTTCCCATGCGTCCCGCCCTGCTCGCCGCCGCCTCGATCCTGTCCCTGACGGCCACCACCGCCGCCGCCGCCGCCGAGGAAGGGATGTGGACCTATGACAACTTCCCCCTGGCACGGGTCAACCAGACCTACGGCGTCAATATTGATCAGGCCTGGCTGGACAGGGTGCGGCTGGCGTCCGTGCGCCTGTCGACCGGATGCTCGGCTTCCATCGTCTCGGGCGAAGGACTGGTCCTGACCAACAACCACTGCGTTGAGGCCTGCGTCCAGAACCTGTCGACGGCCGACAACCAGTATGCCCAGACGGGTTTCCTGCCGGCCACGCGCGAGGACGAACGTCGCTGCGAGGGAATGCAGGCCGAGATTCTCGAAGGTATTGCCGACGTCACCGACCGGGTCCGTGCCGCCGGGGAGGGGCTGGAAGGCCGCGCCTTCACCCAGGCCCGCGACGCCATGATCGGCCAGATCGAAACCGAAGCCTGTGCTGACCGGCCAGAGCTGCGCTGTCAGGTCGTCAGCCTGTATCGCGGCGGCCAGTTCAAGCTCTACACCTATCGCAAATATGAGGATGTGCGCCTGGCCTTCGCGCCGGAAGAAGCTGCCGGGTCGTTCGGCGGTGATCTGGACAACTTCAACTTCCCGCGCTTCTCGCTCGATGCCGCCTTCCTGCGTCTTTATGCCGACGGTCGGCCCATGGCGACGCCGGGTCACCTGGGTTGGGATGCCGGCCCACCCGAGGCCGGTGAACTGGTGGTGATTTCGGGCAGCCCCGGTTCGACCCAGCGCCTGTTGACCATGAGCCAGCTCCAGACGGTGCGCGACGTCATCCTGCCGCTGGATCAGCTGACGCGCTCGGAGCTGCGCGGACGCCTGCTGCGGTTCGGATCTGAAAATGCTGAGAACGAATTCATCGCCTCCTCGACGCTGGGCTCAATCGAGAACAGCTACAAGCGCGGCCGCGGCCAGGCCCGCGCCCTGATCGATGCCGATTTCATGGCCCGGCGGGCCGAAGGCGAGGCCGAACTGCGCGCCCGCGTCGCGGCGGATCCCGCCCTGGCCGAACGGATCGGCGACCCCTGGGGCGAGATCGAAGCCCTGCAGGACGACTATGCCGAACTGTACCCCGCCTATTTCTTTCTGGAGACGCGGGCCGGCGGCGGTTCGCAGCTGTTCACCTGGGCACGCAGTCTGGTGCGGGCGGCGCGCGAACGCGAAACCCCACCGGCCGAGCGGCTGGTTGAATATGCCGACAGCCGCCTGCCGCTACGCCGCCGCCAGACCCTGGCCGACACCCCGACCTATCCCGAGCTGAACGAGATTCAGCTGGAATGGTGGCTGTCCAAGACCCGCGAGATCCTCACGGTCGACGACCCGCGCATCCGCTCGCTGCTGGGCAATGAAAACCCCGAACAGATGGCGGCACGCCTGATGGCCGGCACCACCCTGGCCGATCCGGCAGTGCGAACGGCCCTGTGGGACGGCGGCCTGGCCGCCATCGAGGCCTCTGACGACCCGCTGATCCAGTTCGTCCTGGCCATCGACGGCGTCGCCCGCGACAGCCGGGCCGACTGGGAAGAGCGGGTCGAAGGGCCGACCGATCGCGCCGCCGAGCGGCTGGCATCGGCCCGCTTCGCCGCCTATGGCGACAGCCTGTATCCCGATGCCACGGGCACCCCGCGCCTGACCTTTGGACGGATCGAGGGCTGGACCTATGACGGCCGCACGGTCGCGCCCTTCACCACCTTCGCAGGCCTCTATGACCGCGCTACCGGGGCTCCACCGTTCGAGATCGCGCCGCGCTGGCAGGCGGCGCGCACGGAGCTGGACATGGACACCCGCTTCGACATGGCGGTGTCGACCGACACCATCGGCGGCAACTCGGGATCACCGGCGATCAACGCCGACGGCGAGGTGATCGGGGCCAATTTCGACTCGACCTTCCTGGGTCAACGCAACGCCTTCGGCTACGACCCGGCGGTCAACCGCAGCGTCAGCGTCACCGCCCAGGCCATCACGGCGGCCCTGCGCCAGGTCTATGACATGGGCCGCCTGGCCGACGAGCTGGAGGAGTAGCCGCACCGGGCCCGCGCCGAGCCCGCGCCGAGCCCGCGCCGGGCAAATACCGCCTGTGTCTCGACCGCCACACATTAAGAACGACTCTCAATCGCGTTGCTATTGCGATTAATTCGCAGTAGATCGCGGCCCTGTTCTATCCATCGGGGCCGTCCTTCATGCGTACTTTCCTCCTGTCGTCCGTCGCCGGCCTCGCCGTGCTGTCCGCCGGGGCCACCGCCGCCCAGCCCTTCTCCGGCGAGGATGAGCCGACCTATCTGGGCGAGATCACCGTCACCGCGACACGCTCGGTGCAACAGGTCGATGAGGTGCCGGCGACCGTTTCGGTGGTCACCGAGCAGGAGATCGAGGACAATCTGGTCGATGACATCAAGGATCTGGTCCGCTGGGAACCGGGCGTCGAAGTCCCGACCAGCCCGGCCCGCTTCGGGGCCGCCTTCGGAAGCACCGGACGCGATGGCAACTCCGGGTTCAACATCCGCGGCCTGGAAGGCAACCGGGTCCTGATTCAGACCGATGGCGTGCGCGTACCCGACGCCTACACCTTTGGCCCCTCGCTCTACGGCCGGGGCGACTTCGTCGATCTGGACCTGCTGTCGCGCGTCGAGATCGTGCGGGGCCCGACGTCGGCACTGTACGGATCGGACGGTCTGGCAGGCGCGGTCAGCTTCGTGACCCGGGACCCGGAAGAGTTCCTTTCCAACGGTCGTGATTTCGGTCTTCGCGCCCGCACCGCCTATGCCTCGGCCAATGACCAGTGGAGCAACGGCCTGATCCTGGCTGGGCGCACCGGGCGCTTCTCAGGGCTGCTGTCCTACACCCGCCGCGACGGCCACGAGCAGGAAAACCAGGGCGACAACGACGTCATCGGTTCGCTGCGTGACACAGCCAACCCACAGGAGGTCGGATCCAACGCCTATATGGCGCGAGGCGTCTATCAGGTGAATGATCAACACCGCCTGCGCCTCACCTGGGATCACCTGGATCGTGAGGTGTCATCCGACATCCTGTCCGGGGTCACCGCCGCCACGCTCGACATCCTCGGGACCGACACCACCGACCGCGACCGGGTCGCCGCCGACTGGATCTTCGAAGACGGCACAGGCCTCATCCAGGGGGCCCAGATCACCACCTACTGGCAGGACGCCAGCGTCCGCCAGTTCACCTTTGAAGACCGCAACCCGGCCGCTGACCGCACGCGCGACAACACCTTCGACAACGAGGTGTTCGGGGCTTCAGCCCAGTTTGACAGTGTCGTCAGCCTGGGGTCGGTCGAGCACCGCTTCACCTGGGGGGCGGACTATTCCATGACCCGCCAGGAGGGGATCCGCACCGGCACCGTGCCGCCGTTCGGCGAGACCTTCCCCAACCGCACCTTCCCGAACACCGACTACGCCCTGGCCGGTGCCTTCGTTCAGGACGAGATCGCCCTGATGGGCGGGAACCTGACGCTGTTCCCGGCGGTGCGGCTCGACTGGTACGACCTGTCGCCCGAGGTCGATGCCCTCTATGCCTATCCGGCGGAAGGCTCGAGCGATTCCCAGATCTCTCCGAAGGTCGGTGCCATGTGGTGGTTCACCGATCACCTCGGCCTGTTCGCCAACATCGCCATGGGCTTCAAGGCCCCGGCCCCTTCGCAGGTGAACAACGGCTTCTCCAACCTGGCCTTCGGCTATGTCTCGCTGCCGAATCCCGACCTGAAGCCGGAAACCAGCCGTACCCTCGAGGTCGGCTTGCGCTTCCGCGATTTCGTGGACGGTGCCGGTGGTCGCTGGTCGGCGGGCATCACCGTCTATCACGGCGAATATGACGACTTCATCCTTCAGGAGGTCGTGTCCGGTTCCTATACGCCGATCGACCCGGCGGTGTTCCAGTTCATCAACGTCGACGCCGCCACCGTCTCCGGTATTGAGGCTCGCGCTCACGGTCGCTGGGAAAGCGGCTGGGGCGTCAACATGGCCCTGTCGTTCCAGAATGGTGAACAGGAGCGTGCCGGCGTCGCGCTGGACCTTCCCACCGCCAATCCGATCAAGTTCGTTGGCGGCGCCTCCTATGACGATCCGGCCGGTCGCTTCGGCGGCCAGCTGATCGCGACGATTGCCGGCGACATGGACACCGATGGCATGGGTCTGGCCTGCGGCACCTCCTGCTTCGGCGGCGGACGCACGCAGGTTCTGGACGCCACGGCCTACTGGAACGTCACCGAAGCCGTCGCCCTGCGCGCCGGCGTCTTCAACCTGACCGACGAAACCTGGTGGAACTGGTCCGACGTCCGTGGCGTCGACCGTCTGTCGTCGGTTCTGGACGCCTACAGCCAGCCGGGCCGCAATTTTGCGGTGTCGCTGACCTATCGCTATTAAGTCGCGCTTTCATCTGAACGGAATTCGACAATGCTCCTCAGACTCGCCGCCTCGGCGCTCGCCACAACCGTCATTGCCGGGGCCGCCCTGCCGGCCCTGGCCCAGACCGCTACGCCCGTCGCAGCCTCCCAGGCCGCCCGTTTCGAACAGGACCGTCAGTCGATCCTGGCCATGGCCGGCGACTATCGCGTGCGCTTCGAGTTCGACGAAACCACGGCCTTCCTCGAGGGTTATGAGCCGCGCGAGCCGACCCGTTCCGGCGGCCATGAGATCGTGCGGGTGATCGCCGACACCGGCACCTTCATCAGCCTGCAGCACACCCTGGTGGCCGAACACGGCGGCGAGGTGATGATCATCAAACACTGGCGTCAGGACTGGGCCTATGAGCCGCAAACGGTCCTGACCTACACAGGGCCGGATACCTGGGCCCTGACCCAGGTGGCCGATGCAGACCGGGCCGGCGCCTGGTCGCAGACGGTCTGGCAAACGGACGATTCCCCGCGCTACGGCGGGGTCGGTCGCTGGGACTACGCCAACGGCGTCGCCTCCTGGGAAGCGCGGACCTGGCGGCCCCTGGCCCGTCGCGACGCCACCCGCAGCCCGCCCTATGACCGCTATGACGGCCTGAACCGGCATGTCCTGACCCCGGCCGGCTGGGTTCACGAACAGGACAATTTCAAGCTCCGCCAGGGCGACGACGGTCTGGAAACGGTCGTCCACGAGTTCGGGGTCAACACCTACACCCGGTTCAATGAGTACAATGTCGCCGCCGGCGACGCCTATTGGACCGCCACCGCCGACTACTGGGCCGTCGTGCGCCGCCGGTGGGACGAGGCCATCATCGCCGGCGCCGGAACGCTTCATGTCGATGAGGAGGCCGAGTGGGGCTCGGAAGTCTCCGAAGCCCTGATGACCCTGGCCGACCGCATCCAGAGCGGCGAAATCGCCACCGACATCGCCATCGACGAGGCGACTAGAATCATCGCCGAGGAGACCGGCCAGGGCGGCTAGCTCCCCTCTGTCGCCATCCAGACGAAGCCCCGCCGCGGCCACGCGACGGGGCTTTTCGCCTTTTGGGGGCTCTGGTTTCAGTCCGTTTGATGGTCTAGGCGTGTCCCACAGTTTGTGGAGGACCCCCCATCATGTTGATCCGTCGTCTGAGCTCCGGCGTCGCCTCGGCCGCCATCGTCGTCGCCGCCCTGTCCATCGCCCCGGCCGCCCAGGCCCGCGAAGAGGGAATGTGGACCTTCGACAACTTCCCGATCGCCCGCGTCAATCGCGAGCTGGGGACCAATCTGGACCAGGCCTGGCTGGATCACATCCGGCTGTCGGCGGTGCGCCTGACGACGGGCTGCTCGGCCTCGGTCGTCAGTGCCGAAGGGCTGGTCCTGACCAACCACCACTGTGTTCTGGAATGCGTTCAGGACCTGTCCACGCCCGAGAATGATCATGTCCAGAATGGCTGGCTGACGGCGACCCGCGAGGAAGAGCGCCAGTGCCCGGGCATGCAGGCCGAGATCCTGACCCAGATCACCGACGTCACCGATCAGATCACCGCCGCCGGCCAAGGCCTGGACGGCGACGCCTATGTCCGGGCCCGCAACGAGGCCGCCGGCCGCATCGAGCGCGAAGCCTGTGGCGAGGATTCCACCACCCGCCGCTGCCAGGTGATCAGCTTCTATCGCGGCGGCCAATACAAGCTTTACGAATACGACAGTTTCGCCGACGTCCGGCTGGTCTTCGCCCCGGAAATGCAGGCCGGCTTCTTCGGCGGCGACCCCGACAATTTCAACTTCCCGCGCTATGCCCTGGATGCCGGCTTCCTGCGCCTCTATCGCGACGGCCAGCCGATTCAGACCAACACCTTCCTGACCTGGAACCCCAATGCGCCGACCGACGGCGAGCCGACCTTCGTGGCCGGTAATCCCGGCTCGACCGCGCGCCTGATGACGGTGGCCCAGATGGAGGCCCAGCGCGACTTCGACCTGCCGATCGGGCAGCTTCAGCGCTCGGAACTGCGCGGACGGCTGATCGCCTTCTCGGAACGGTCCGAGGAGAATGCGCGCATCGCCCTGGATCCGCTGTTCGGTGTCGAAAACAGCTTCAAGGCCATCTATGGCCGTGACCTGGCCCTGAACGATCGCGCCTTCATGCAGCGCATCCGCGACAACGAGGCCGAACTTCGCGCCCGCGTCGCGGCCGACCCGGCCCTGGCCGAACGGATCGGCGATCCCTGGGGAGAGATCGAAGCCCTGCAGGACGACTATGCCGACCTGTTCCTGTCCAACCGCCAGCTGGTCGGCAGCGCCGGCGGCGGCTCGACCCTGTACGGCATGGCCCGCGCCATCGTGCGCGGCACGGTCGGGGCTTCGGCCTCCACCAACACCGCCGCCCTTGAACGCGCCCTGTCCTCCGATGCCCCGATCGAGCCGGAACTGGAGGAAATGTACCTGTCCTTCTGGCTGTCCAAGACGCGCGAATATCTGACGGTCGACCATCCGGCCGTGCGTCAGCTGCTCGGCACCGAGAGCCCGGAGGCCCTGGCCGAACGGCTGGTCGAGGGCACGACCCTGACCGACCGCGAGGCCCGTCTCGCCCTGCTGCGGGGCGGCTCGGAGGCCGTTCTGGCCTCGACCGATCCGCTGATTCAGTTCGTCCTGGCCAATGACGCGACCTCGCGCCAGGCCGCCGCCGAGTGGAACACCCGCATCGTCGCCCCGACCAATCGCGCCGCCGAGCGCATCGCCCAGGCCCGGTTCGCCGTCTATGGCTCGGAGGTCTATCCCGACGCGACCTTCTCGCTGCGCCTGTCCTATGGTCGCGTCGCGGGCTGGACCTATCGCGGCCAGGAGGTCGCGCCCTTCACCTACATCAGCGGGCTGTACGACCGTGCCACCGGCTCGTCGCCGTTCGACCTGGCGCCGCAATGGGCCGCGGCCCAGGGCCGGGTGAACGGCAATGCCGTGTTCGACTATTCGACCACCAATGACATCATCGGCGGCAACTCCGGCTCGCCCGTGGTCAATGCCCGCGGCGAGGTCATCGGCGCGGCCTTTGACGGCAACATCCACTCGCTGGGCGGCAACTTCGGCTACGACGGAACCCTGAACCGCACCGTGGTGGTGTCGTCGGAAGCCATCACCGAGGCCCTGCGAAACGTCTATGGCCGCTCGGCCCTGCTTGAAGAGCTGGGGGCTCGCTGACCCGGAACGGACCCTCCCCCATCGCGAACGATGGGGGAGGGGACCGCTTGCGCTGGAGGGGGCGACGGCTCGCACCCCCTTTCCCTGGCCTGA
>CAUJHO010000004.1 GCA_963205025.1 Pseudomonadota bacterium
CCCGCAACGAGCGCAACCCTCGCCTTTAGTTGCCAGCATTAAGTTGGGCACTCTAAAGGAACCGCCGGTGATAAGCCGGAGGAAGGTGGGGATGACGTCAAGTCCTCATGGCCCTTACGGGGTGGGCTACACACGTGCTCCAATGGCGACTACAGAGGGCTGCAACCCAGCGATGGTGAGCCAATCCCTAAAAGTCGTCTCAGTTCGGATTGTTCTCTGCAACTCGAGAGCATGAAGTTGGAATCGCTAGTAATCGCGGATCAGCATGCCGCGGTGAATACGTTCCCGGGCCTTGTACACACCGCCCGTCACACCATGGGAGTTGGCTTTACCCGAAGGCGCTGCGCTAACCGCAAGGAGGCAGGCGACCACGGTGGGGTCAGCGACTGGGGTGAAGTCGTAACAAGGTAGCCGTAGGGGAACCTGCGGCTGGATCACCTCCTTTCTAAGGATGTTCCTCCAGCGCCTCTCACGAGGTTCTATTGGAACTCCAATCAAATGCGGGATGCCGCCGTCTTCGTTTCTCTTTCCTCCTTCGCCGCCGCCGGCCAGCCATACGGGTTGTTCGGACAGGCGGTTAGATCGCGAGCCCGAATACCGGGACCGCTGCCATAGGCCCGTAGCTCAGGTGGTTAGAGCGTACGCCTGATAAGCGTAAGGTCGGCAGTTCGAGTCTGCCCGGGCCTACCACTCCTTTGGTAGTGCGGATCGGGGCCATAGCTCAGTTGGTAGAGCGCGTGCTTTGCAAGCATGAGGTCGTCGGTTCGATCCCGTCTGGCTCCACCATCCGGTGGCCGACGGCTCAGCGATTAAGGAAATACGGTTTGCGCCGGCGGCTTTGTTCGCGGGTTGCATTGAAATTGTAAAGGGAAGGTTCGACCGGGCAGTCATGCTTTTGAGGTCGAGCTCGAGAAGACATTGTCTGGCAAAATATCAAAGTCCATGCGTGGGCGCTCCGGCACTTCTTTCCAGTCGGAGAGGCCACAAGCGCATGGGTTTTGCTGAGAACGATCAAACGCAAAAGGGCTTCTGACGGATGCCTTGGCGTAGAGAGGCGATGAAGGACGTGGCACGCTGCGATAAGAACCGGGGAGGCGCGAGCACCCTTTGATCCGGTTATTTCCGAATGGGGAAACCCACCTTTACGGTCTTCCAACTTGTTTCTGGCTTCGGCCAGGGACAGCCTTGGTGGATCGTTAAAAGGTATGATGAGCTGAATACATAGGCTCATTAAGCGAACCCGGGGAACTGAAACATCTCAGTACCCGGAGGAAAGGACATCAACAGAGACTCCCGTAGTAGTGGCGAGCGAACCGGGACCAGGCCAGTGCTCTTGTGAAATAAAGTGGAACGACTTGGAAAGGTCGGCCCTAGTGGGTGACAGCCCCGTACACGTCAAATAGCAAGAGACTCGAGTAGGGCGGGACACGTGAAATCCTGTCTGAACGTGGGGGGACCACCCTCCAAGCCTAAGTACTCCTCTACGACCGATAGTGAACAAGTACCGTGAGGGAAAGGTGAAAAGCACCCCGACAAGGGGAGTGAAACAGATCCTGAAATCGGAAGCCTACAAGCAGTCGGAGCCTCCATGCGAGGTGACGGCGTACCTTTTGTATAATGGGTCAGCGACTTCATGTGTCGAGCAAGCTTAAGCCGTTAGGTGTAGGCGCAGCGAAAGCGAGTCTGAATAGGGCGCTGAGTTCGACGTATGACGACCCGAAACCAGGTGATCTATCCATGAGCAGGATGAAGGTTGGGTAACACCAACTGGAGGTCCGAACCGGTGTCTGTTGAAAAAGACTCGGATGACTTGTGGATAGGGGTGAAAGGCCAATCAAACCTGGACATAGCTGGTTCTCCGCGAAATCTATTTAGGTAGAGCGTCCGACGAATACCCTGGGGGGTAGAGCACTGGATGGATGCGGGCTGCGCGAGCGGTACCAATTCTAACCAAACTCCGAATACCCAGGAGTACTATCGGGCAGACACACGGCGGGTGCTAACGTCCGTCGTGAAAAGGGAAACAACCCTAACCATCATCTAAGGCCCCCAAGTAACGGCTAAGTGGGAAACGATGTGGGATTGCTTTGACAACCAGGAGGTTGGCTTAGAAGCAGCCATCCTTTAAAGAAAGCGTAACAGCTCACTGGTCAAGCGATCCTGCGCGGAAAATGTAACGGGGCTCAAGCCGTTCGCCGAAGATATGGGTTTGCAGTTTACTGCAAGCGGTAGCGGAGCGTTCCGTAAGCCTGTGAAGGTCAGTCGTGAGACTGGCTGGAGGTATCGGAAGTGAGAATGCTGACATGAGTAACGATAGGAGTGTGAGAGACACTCCCGCCGAAAGACCAAGGGTTCCTGCGTAAAGCTAATCTGCGCAGGGTTAGCCGGCCCCTAAGGCGAGGGCGAAAGCCGTAGTCGATGGGAACCAGGTGAATATTCCTGGGCCAGTTGGTAGTGACGGATGACGTAACTTGTCAGGGCTTATTGGATTGTCCTGGCAGGGAAGTTGTCCCTGGAAATAACTCCAACAGAGACCGTACCCGAAACCGACACAGGTGGTCAGGTAGAGCATACCAAGGCGTTTGAGAGAACTGTGCTGAAGGAACTCGGCAAATTGCACGCGTAACTTCGGAATAAGCGTGACTCTCATTTGGGCAACCAGGTGAGAGTGGCACAGGCCAGGGGGTAGCGACTGTTTAGCAAAAACACAGGGCTCTGCGAAGCAGCAATGCGAAGTATAGGGTCTGACGCCTGCCCGGTGCCGGAAGGTTAAAAGGAGGTGTGCAAGCGCCGAATTGAAGCCCCGGTAAACGGCGGCCGTAACTATAACGGTCCTAAGGTAGCGAAATTCCTTGTCGGGTAAGTTCCGACCTGCACGAATGGCGTAACGACTTCCCCACTGTCTCCAGCACAGGCTCAGTGAAATTGAATTCCCCGTGAAGATGCGGGGTTCCCGCGGTCAGACGGAAAGACCCTATGAACCTTTACTATAGCTTCGCCTTGGCGTTAGCGACGACATGTGTAGGATAGGTGGGAGGCTTTGAAACCGGGGCGCCAGTTCCGGTGGAGCCATCCTTGAAATACCACCCTTGTTGTCGCTGGCGTCTAACCGAGGTCCGTTATCCGGATCCGGGACATGGCGTGGTGGGTAGTTTGACTGGGGCGGTCGCCTCCCAAAGTGTAACGGAGGCGCGCGATGGTGAGCTCAGAGCGGTCGGAAATCGCTCGTCGAGTGCAATGGCATAAGCTCGCCTGACTGCGAGACTGACAAGTCGAGCAGAGACGAAAGTCGGCCATAGTGATCCGGTGGTCCCGTGTGGAAGGGCCATCGCTCAACGGATAAAAGGTACTCTAGGGATAACAGGCTGATTTTGCCCAAGAGTCCATATCGACGGCAAAGTTTGGCACCTCGATGTCGGCTCATCACATCCTGGGGCTGGAGCAGGTCCCAAGGGTATGGCTGTTCGCCATTTAAAGTGGTACGTGAGCTGGGTTCAGAACGTCGTGAGACAGTTTGGTCCCTATCTGCCGTGGGTGTTCGAGACTTGAGAGGATCTGTCCCTAGTACGAGAGGACCGGGATGGACATACCTCTGGTGGACCTGTCGTGGCGCCAGCTGCGCAGCAGGGTAGCTAAGTATGGAATAGATAACCGCTGAAAGCATCTAAGCGGGAAACTAACCTCAAAACAAGGTCTCGCTGAGGATCGTGGAAGACTACCACGTTGATAGGCCAGGTGTGGAAGCGCGGTGACGCGTGGAGCTTACTGGTACTAATAATCCGATCGGTTTGATCGTTTCTCAGCAAAACTCATGAATGCGGACTTTGAGTTCGCCGACAATGTCTTCTCATTTTCATCTATCCGTCTTGCCGACCTGGTGGCTATGTCGGAGGTTCCCCACCCGATCCCATTCCGAACTCGGTCGTTAAGCCCTCCAGAGCCGATGGTACTTCGTCTTAAGGCGCGGGAGAGTAGGTCGCCGCCGGGTCTGCCAGACGGATAGATGAAAACCTTCCCTTTACTCTAGCCTTTGACGCGGGATGGAGCAGCCCGGTAGCTCGTCAGGCTCATAACCTGAAGGTCGCAGGTTCAAATCCTGCTCCCGCACCCAAGATTTCGAAACCCCGTCGGTCGTCCGGCGGGGTTTTGTCGTATCCGGCGCTCGCTTCGCTCGGATGGAGCCGTCCGGCTCGTTCCCGCCGATCCAGAATGGGGGGGCGGGGCGGTTCAGATCCGCCTCTCCTCCCCACGTTTGAAGGGCCTCGCTGCGATCGGCTGTGGGGGTTTTGCAATTCTGTCCCATCGCGCGTTACGGTCCCGGCCCGATTTGCGTAGGCGTCCCATGAAATCTCCCTACGGTCTTGTTCTCCTGTTGGTGCTGGCGGCCTGTGACCGGTCGCCATCCCAGGCCCCGGTTGCAGCTGCCTCCACGACCGAGCCGCCGCCTCAGACGGTCGCCTATGCCTGCGACCAGGACCGCCAGGCCGAGGCCAGCTATGGGGCGGACGGCTCACTGGCCCTGACGGTGGGCGACCAGACCTGGCCGATGAACCCGGCCGATGCCGTTACCGGCGCACGCTGGACCGGCGAGGCGCTGGAGTGGTGGGTGACCACCGACGGCGGCCAGGAGGTCGCGGTGCTGCGACGCTTGAACAGCCAGCGGGTCGGTGAGGCCGAACTGGCCCGGTGTGTCCGCCCCACCGACGGCGGCGTCCTGGTCCCCGCGCCGGCGGTGCCCGCAACGCCGGGCGGCCCGGCCACAGCCGCCTCCGCTGAGCCGGGGCAGCCGGCCGACACGCCCTGTCGGACCTCGTCGCTATCGCTGCGGGTCGCCTCCGAAGAGGCTGCGGCCGGCTCGCGCTATCAGACCCTGGCCCTGACCAACGCGGGTCGGGCGGCCTGTACGCTGACCGGCTATCCGAGCGTCAGCCTGATCGGTCCGAACGGCCAGCCGCGCTCGCCCTTGCGAATACTGCAGGATCCAGGCCCCTACTACGGCACCGCAGGCGCGATTGCCTCCGTCCGCCTGGCCCCCGATGCCAGCGCCTATTTCGATGTGATCACGACGGCGGTGGCCGGCGAGGTCCCGGGCGAGACCGAGCCCTGCCCGGCGGTGGTCGCCGTGCGCGTGGCCCCGCCGGGAGACACCGCCACAGCCCAGGTGCCGGTCCAGATCAATCCCTGCAATCAGCGGGCCCGGGTCACGCCCTTGCGGCCCACCGAGGATACGACGCGCGGCGGCTGACCGGCGTCGCAACGTCTGGAAACCCAGCGGGATTCGGCGTAACCGTCCGCCACGCTTTGACGAGGACGGCATGACCGACGACTTCTACGCCCGCGTTCGCCTGACGCTTGAGGATATTGACGCGCAAGGGCTGACCAAGCCCGAGCGGGTGATCGCCAGTCGCCAAGGGCCGGTGATCCGGGTCGGCGGGCGCGACGTTCTGAACTTCTGCGCCAACAACTATCTGGGCCTGGCCGGCGATGAGCGGGTCACCCAGGCCGGAATTGCGGCCCAGGCGCGCTGGGGAGCCGGCACCGCCTCGGTGCGGTTCATCTGCGGCACGCTGGAGATCCACAAGGAGCTGGAGCAGTCGATCGCCGACTATCTGGGCTTTGAGGACACCATCCTGTTCGCCGCCGCCTTCGACGCCAACGGCGGCATCTTCGAGCCGCTGTTCACCGACGAAGACGCCATCGTCTCGGACAGTCTGAACCACGCCTCGATCATCGACGGGGTCCGGCTGTGCAAGGCCAAGCGGTATCGCTTCGCCAACTCCGACATGGACGACCTCGAAACCCAGCTGAAACAGGCCCGGGCGGACGGTGCCCGCTCCATCGTCATTGCCACCGACGGGGCTTTCTCGATGGACGGCTATATCGCCAAACTGGGCGAGATCCGGGCGCTGGCCGACCGCTACGACGCCCTGATCATGGTCGATGACTGCCATGCCACCGGCTTCCTCGGTCCCAAGGGCCGCGGCTCCTATGCCCATTGCGGAGTCGAGGTCGACTTCGTCACCGGCACCTTCGGCAAGGCGCTGGGCGGGGCCATGGGCGGCTTCATCTGTGCGAAGGCCGAGGTCGTGGCCCTCTTGAAGCAGCGGGCGCGGCCCTATCTGTTTTCCAACGCCCTGTCGCCGGCGGTCTGCGGCTCGTCGATGGAGGCGATCCGCATCGCCGGCGGCCCCGAGGGCGACCAGCTCCGGGATCAGCTGTTCGCCAACGCCCGCCGCTATCGTGCGGCGATGAGCGAGGCGGGCTTTACTCTGTTGCCGGGCGAGCACCCGATCATTCCGGTGATGCTGGGCGACGCCAAACTGGCCCAGGACATGGCGGCGCGGATGCTGGAACTGGGGGTCTATGTGATCGGCTTTTCCTTCCCGGTCGTGCCGCGCGGCCAGGCCCGCATCCGAACCCAGATGTCGGCCGCCCACACCTTTGATCAGATCGACCAGACCGTCGAGGCGTTCAGGACGGCGGGCCGCGAACTGGGTGTCATTCCGGCCTGAGCCGCTCTGAAGATTGATGTTTCAGGTCAGCCCGCCACCGCCGCCCCCTCCGATCGTCGAGGTTCTGCCGGAGGTGGTGGTCACCGGGGCCCGCCTGCCGCTTGGGGCCGGTGAGGCCGCCTTTTCGGTGGTCCGGTTGAACCAGGCCGATCTGGATGACGGCCGGCGTCTGGACGAGGTGCTGGGCCGTGTCCCCGCCGTCTCGCTGTTTCGCCGCAACACCAGCTTGTCGGCCAATCCGACCACCCAGGGGGTCAGCCTGCGCGCCATTGCCCCGTCGGGGGCCGGACGGGCGCTGGTGACGCTGGACGGTGTGCCTCTGAACGACCCGTTCGGGGGCTGGGTGATCTGGTCCCAGGCCCCGACCGAGGGCCTGGGCGGCGTCGACATCATCCGCGGGGCCGGGGCTGGTCCCTATGGCGCAGGGGCTCTGACCGGCGTGATCCAGCTGCGGGAGCGCGACGCCGGATCCGTGCTGGACGCCGCGATCTCCGAACGCGGTGGTGCCCGGCTCGCCGGGGCCACCCGCGTCCGGCACGGGGATGCCGCCTTCGTCGCCTCGGCCCTTTGGGAGGCCCGTGACGGCTTCCGGGCGGTGCGGGGTTCGGGTGCCGGAGCCGCCGATATTCCGCTGAACCTGGAGGTGGTTTCGGGGGCACTGCGGGCCGACCTGCCGGTCGCGGAGGCCCGCCTGTCCCTGCGCGCCGCTGCCTTCGAAGAGGCGCGCGGGTCCGGCCTGCAAGGGTCCGAGGCGACGGCCTCCGGCGATGTGCTGTCGGCGACCCTGGCGATGACCCCGGTGCCGGATCGCGCGGGCTGGCGGCTGCAGCTGTGGCGTCGGACCAGCGACCTGAGAAATACCTCCGTCGCGGTCGCAGCAGATCGCAACAGCACCACACCCGCCAACGACCAGTTCGCGACGCCCGCCACCGGGTGGGGCTTCAATGCCGCCCTGAGGCGCACCGGGACCCCCCTGTTTGCGGGGCGGCTGGAGTGGGAGGTGGGGGCTGACGCCCGCATGAACGAAGGCCAGACCCGCGAGCGGTTCCGCTTTCTGGCCGGGGCGTTCACCCGAGGTCGGGTCGCGGGCGGCGAGAGCATTGTCGCGGGCCTCTATGGCGAGGCGGCCTGGCAGGCGGGGCCGTGGCTGGTCGCCGGCGGCGCGCGGTTCGACCACTGGGCCAATGCCGAGGGGCACCGTATCGAGCGCGACCTGGCCACCGGCACCCTGACCCTGGACGAGCGCGACCCGGAACGGTCCGGCGAGGTCGTGAGCGCCCGCTTGGCCGTGCGCCGGGTGCTGGAGGGCGGCCACAGCCTGCGCGCCGCCGCCTATTCGGGCTTCCGCCCGGCCACCCTGAACGAACTGCACCGGCCATTCCGCGTCGGCAACGATCTGACCGAGGCCAATGCCGCCCTTCAGCCCGAACGCTTGCGGGGGATCGAGGCCGGCTGGGCCTTCGCGGCCGACCGGTTCGGCCTCGATGCGACGGTGTTCGCGACCCGGCTGGAAAACGCCATCGTCAATGTGACGCTCGGCATGGGACCGGGGGTCTTCCCGCGCGCCGGCTTCGTCCCCGCCGGCGGCATTTTGCGCCAGCGCCAGAATGCCGGGGTGATCTCGGCTGAGGGACTGGAGGTGTCGGGGTGGTTCGAGACGACCGAGGCCCTGTCGCTGCGCGCTGCCCTGTCGGTGACCGACGCCCGGCTGGACGGGGGCGGCCAGGCCCCCCAGCTGACCGGCCGCCGCCCGGCCCAGGCCCCGATCTGGAGCGCGACGGCGGGCGCCGAGTGGACCGTCACCGACCGGTGGAGCCTGTCCGCCGACCTGCGCTGGGAGAGCCGCCGTTTCGGGGACGATCTGAACAGCCAGATCCTGGATGCCGCCTTGACCGCCGATCTCCGCGCCGACTGGCGGCTGAACGACCATGCGGCCGTCTATGTCGGGGTGCTCAATGCCTTTGACGCCGAGGTCCAGACCGCGACCTCGGCCACCGGCATCGACAGCCTCGGCCCGCCGCGCACATGGGTGGTGGGTGTCAGGGTGGTGCGGTGACGTCTCTAATCCTCATCCACGTCATGGCCGGGACACGCCCGGCCATGACGGTTTTTTTGGAATGACGAGACAGTCCCGGCCTGGACGGGTATGGGGACGATAGGAGACGAAACATGACCCAGATGATGAAGGCCCTGGCCAAGACCAAGCCGGCTGAAGGCCTCGACCTGATCGAGGCCCCGATCCCGGCACCCGGCGACGACGATGTGCTGATCAAGGTCCACAAGACCGCCGTGTGCGGCACCGACATCCATATCTGGAACTGGGACGAGTGGTCCCAGAAGAACGTGCCGGTGCCGATGATCACCGGCCATGAGTTCAGTGGCGAGATCGTCGCCATCGGCAAGGATGTGGATCGCCGCCTCAAGGTCGGTCAGCGGGTCTCGGTCGAGGGCCATGTCATCGACCTGAACTCTGAAGCCGCCCGGGCCGGGCACTTCCATCTGGACCCGCATACCCGCGGCATCGGGGTCAACCGTCAGGGGGCCTTTGCGGAATATGTCGTGGCCCCGGCCTTCAACGTCATCGAGCTGCCCGACGATGTGCCCTATGAGATCGGGGCCATTCTCGACCCGTTCGGCAATGCCGTTCACACCGCCCAGCAGTTCGATCTGCTCGGCGAAGATGTGCTGGTCACCGGCGCGGGGCCCATCGGCATGATGGCCGCCGCCGTGGCGCGGCATGCCGGCGCGCGCACCGTGGTCCTGACCGATATCAACGACTTCCGGCTGGAGCTGGCCCAGAAGGTCGCGCCGGGGGTGCGCACGGTCAATACGATGAACGAGGACCTGAACGACGTCATGCACGAGCTGGGCCTGAAGGTCGGCTTTGATGTGGCGCTGGAAATGTCGGGCAGCCCTATCGCCTTCAAACAGTGTGTCGACACCCTGATCATGGGCGGCGGCATGGCCTTGCTGGGCATTCCGTCAAAGCCGATGGAGACGGACTGGGGCACGATCATCCTGAAGGCCCTGACCATCAAGGGCGTCTATGGCCGCGAGATGTTCACCACCTGGCGCAAGATGCTGGGCCTCTTGAAGGCCGGGCTGGATCTGACCCCGCTGATCACCCACGAGATGAACTATCAGAACTACCGCGAAGGCTTTGAGGCCATGAAGTCCGGCAAGTCCGGCAAGGTGGTTCTGGACTGGGCGGCCTAACCCCGCGGATTGGCGCGGCGCCAGTCGGCAGGGTTTTCGAAGGTTCCGGCCCAGGCCCCGGCCCGGTTGCGGCGGGCGGTGGCCTCTTCGTCGACGTATTCGGTGGAGTAGCGGCGGAAGGCTAGGGCGTGGCCCTGCAGGACCATCTGTTCTCCGAGGTCGATGCCGTCGACGAAGCAATAGGCGATGGTGCGGCCATAGCGGTCGGTGTCGACCGGTTCGCAGGCGACATGGCGGCCGGCGATCAGGCGATCCAGGGCGTCCTTGGCCGCCCGACCGCATGGGCCGGTGCCGCAGGTCTGATGCAGTTCGAAGGCGTCCACGCCCTGAAGGCGGATGCGCTCGCCGTTGAGGCGCAGGCCGTCACCGTCGCGGGCGGTGGCGGGGCCGGTGAGGGCGGCGGTCGTGGGGGCGCGGGTCTCCACGGCGGCCGCGCGGGCGGGGCCTGGCCCCTGAATCGACAGGGGGGACACGATCACGGCCACAGCGACGAAGGCGACCCCGATCAGGCCGATCTCCAGCCGAGACAGACGACGCGCGCGGATTCGAGTGGCCTTTCCCATGAACGCAAGGATCAGGTTGTTCGGGTTTCCGAACCGTTGATGCCGGCCCGTCCCTTGACCTTGAACCGCCTGTGCGCGAGGGCGAGGCATGAACTATCGCCACAGCTTCCACGCCGGAAACTTCGCCGATCTGCACAAGCATGCGGTCCTGATCGCGCTCTTGAAGGCGGTGAAGCCGCAGCGCGGGGCGATGACGGTGATCGATACCCATGCCGGCGCGGGCATCTATGATCTCGGCAACGACGATCAGGCCCGGTCTCAGGAGGCGGCGAGGGGCATCCGGGCGCTGATGGCGGGGGATCTGCCGGGGTCGTTTGAACCGCTGATCGAGGCGGTGCGAGCGGTCAACAGCTGGGAAGAGGATGTGGCCGAGCTCTATCCGGGGTCACCCTGGCTGATCGTGTCGGCGCTGGGAGAGGATGACCTCTATATCGGCTGCGAGGTCCAGCCGCAGGTGCGCGAGCAACTGGAACTAGCCATGGCGGCGACGACGGTTCCGACCGAGGTCCGCGACGCCGACGGCTATGACGTGGCGGGCGAGGAATCGGCGGACCTGATCCTGATTGATCCGCCCTATGAGCGCCGCGACGACTATGAGCGCGCGGCCCAGACCGCGGCTGCGGCCCAGAGCCTGTACCCCGAGGTGGTGGTGGCCATCTGGACGCCGCTGAAAGACCTAGAAACCCTCGACGGCTTCCTGCGCGATCTGAAGAAGCGGACCGGGGCTGAGGTGCTGGTGTCTGAAGCGCGGATGCGACCGTTGACGGATCCGATGAAGATGAACGGCTCTGCCATGGTTATCGTGCGGCCGCCGCCGGGATTGGACGGTGAGGTTTCGGGGGTGGCTGAGGGGCTGGTCGCGGCTCTGGGAGATGCCGGCGGCGAGGCCCGACTGTGGCGCGCCTGATCAGGGCACCGCAGCCTCGGTCTCGACCGGGGCCAGGCCGATCTCGGTAATCACCGGCATATGGTCCGAGCCGGTGGACTGTCCCAGCTGACGATCGCGCACGGCCAGGTCGCGGGTGACATAGACCTGATCGATGGTGATCCGGGCCGGGCCGGGCAGGGCGGACGGCCAGGTGCCGGGCCAGCCGGGCGCGGCGTTCAGGTCCATATCGGAACGGATCATCTGGCCGATACGACCGGTGGTGACGCTGTTGAAGTCGCCGGCGATGACCACGGGCTCGGTCAGGGGTGTGACCCGTGCCGTCAGGGAGTCGACCTGATGGATCTGCCCTTCCTGAGCCTCGAACGGCCAGGGCCGCGTCAGGTGGGTGATGATGAAATTCATCGGCCCCAGCGGGGTTTCGCCCCGCACCATGACGGCATGCAGCCCGTCAGGCCGCCGTCCGAACTCGGTAATGGGGAAGCGGGCGGCAATGATGGCGCGGTTCAGCACATCACCCTGATCCGCCGGTTCGGAGCGATAGGGGTAGCCGGCCAGCAGGGTATCGACCTGGCCGCGCGTGGCCGGACCCATCTCGATGAGCATGATCACATCCGGGTCAGCGGCCTCGATCGAGCGGCGCATGGCTTCGACGTCAGAGTTTTGGATCCAGACATTGGCCGAATAGACCCGGATGACCGGGGCCTCGGGCGCAGGCCGGCCCCCCTCGGGCGCCCACTGGGGCCAGGCCACGAAGGCCAGGCCTGCCGCTACGACCAGGGCGATCAGCTGGTTGAGGCGCTGGCGCAGCAGCAGATAGGTGATCAACAGGATGACCGCCCCGACCAGGGCCGGCGCGGCGAACTGAACCAGGATGTCGGCCCAGCGGTGCTGGCTGCTGACCAGGCTGGCCAGCAGGACGAGGGCGGGGCCCCCCAGAGGGATCAGCAGGAACAGACTGAAGAGGAATTTCATCCCAGCCGGACCGCCGTCCCCGACACCGCCACCATCAGCATGGAGCCCGTAGCTCCCAGAGTTTCATAGTCGTAATCAATCCCGACAATTGCGTCGGCACCGAGGCGGCGGGCGGCCTCGGTCATTTCCTTCATGGCCTCCTCGCGGGCTTCGCGCAGGACCTTTTCATAAGAACCAGAACGACCGCCGATGACATCGCGGATCCCGGCAAAGGCATCGCGGACGATGTTGGCCCCCAGGATGGCCTCACCGGCAACGACGCCGAGATATTCGCCGACCGGACGACCTTCGATCATCGGGGTGGTGGAATGGATCATGTTTTATCTCCTTGGTGAACGGCGCGTTTCGGTTATGCATTGCGGCGGGGGGCGAGGGGAGTTCGGATATGGCGCGCAACATACGCGATATCGAGAAGATCTGGTCCAATGTCGAAGGCGTTCGCAAGCTGTCGGACCGCGCGGTCGGGGTCGGTCCGTTCGGGATCGGCATGGACGGCCTGCTGACCTGGATCCCGTGGGTCGGCGATGTCTATACCGTCGGCGCAGGCGGCTGGTTGATGGTCCAGGCCATGCGGGCCCAGGCGACGCCCGGCACCCTGCTGAAGATGGCGGCCTATCTGGCCTCGGATACGGCGACGGCCCTGGTGCCGTACGGCGGCGCGGTGGTCGATACTCTGTGGCCCGCCCACGCCTTGGCTGCCAGGGCCCTGCAGAAGGACATTGAAGCGACCCACTGGGTCGAGGCGGACGAGGACGAGGCCAAGGCCTCAGGTGCCCATGCCGGCCATGTCGAGGCGGGTCGGGCCGCCGGCAAGGCGCGGGTGGTGTATCTGGGCCGGGCGGATCAGGGCCGGATCACCGGAGACGGGTCGGGAGCTTAGCGCCGCCGCGCCCATCCCAGGGCTAGCCGCCGCGCCTGGTCACAGGCGATGAGGGCTTCGCCGCGTTCGAGATAGACGCGCTCAAGGTCGGCCCAGGTCACCGGCCCCTCCGGCAGGATCGGGAGGCGACAGGCTTGGGTCGCCAACTCGGGCGGCTCAATCCGGGGCGGTGCCGGTGCCGCAATCGACGGGCGCAAGGTCGCACAGCCGCCGGTCAGCGCCACGAAGCCGGTCAGCGCGACCATGATCAATCTCGATAGACGCATCGGGTGCCTCCTCGGCATGGGTGACCGCGCGCGTGGTCACGGTGCGGGTCTGGATGTTGACGCGGGTGGCTTCGGCCACATCCGCCTGTTGTTTTTCCAGCCAGACGACCTCGGTACGGCGAGCAGCCGCGTCGGCCTGGGCGGTCGCGGCGCGGGCTTCGGCCCGCTCCAGCCGCTGTTCGGTGGACCCCGGCAGCCAGTCCCACAGATCGTCCCACCAGCGGGACACGATCATCACCGTCAGGCCGATCAGGAGGACGACGATCAGGGCCGCCACGGCCTTGCCGGCCAGGGTGAGGTCAACAAAGCGGATCATGGGTGGGCCTCTGTGGCGGTCTGGCGATCGAAATACACACCGCCAAACCGCCAGATTCCGCCAAACCGCCACGAACCATGCCAGTTAATTGTGGGATGCCGGGCTAACGCAGACCGTAAGGCCCGACACAAACCTCTCGCCCATCGGCGAATGACGTTTACCAGGACTTTCGAATCTATTTCACCGGGGTGGTGATCGCTCGCTTCGCGTCCCAACCACGTGCCAAACGCGTTACGACTACGGATGATGACAATCCGTATAATTCGCACCACTCCGACAGTGTCTTGGTTTCGCCCGCTAGCGTGATGAAGCGGGAACTCCTTCGGTTTCGAGCCTGGGTAGTTCGATCTGCCCAGCGACAGTTTTCGGCGGAATAGCCACACTCGTTGTCGATGCGGTCCAGAGACAGGTTGTCTGCATATCCATTGGCCATTGCCCATGCTTTGAAGACAACGAAATCTCTCCACTCCTCGGAGACACCAATACCGCGCGCTGCGTAGCGCTCGATCGCGAACTTGTTGTTGCTCGGGTTGCAACGCTTGAGCATGCCTCGCCAGAGAGAATGAAGCCGAGTGACCTTTCCGACTCGGGCATCGCCATGCCTCAAGCGATTTAGCCCCGTTGCGCATCGCTCGGCGTGTAGGCAGCCACACGAACGGATTCGACCACCCAATACCGAGGACATCCGAACGATCTTGACGTTCCCACAATCGCATTTGAACAACCAACGCACCGGCTTTCTTGCGGCGAGTTGAACAGCCCTGAGCCGTCCGAAGCGGCGTCCCGTATGGTCGCGAGGTTCCATCGAGCCACAATCTACACGGGATGACTTGCAACGTGCAGCTCAACGATCCAACTCCCAATGTACGCTGTCGGCTTCGCCGCGTTCGCGGGGGCGGCCGTCGCGGTCCCAGTCGGCGCCCCAGCGGATGGGGATGTTCAGCTCATCGGCGGCGGCGAACATGGCGGCGGCGATGGCATCGAACTTCTTCGTGTCGGACCAGTCGATAGGGAAGGGGGCCAGATCGACCGCATGGCCAAAACCTGTGTCACGGTTGATGAAGTGGCGGCTGTTCAGCGTCCAGGTGACCTTGGGCCCGGGCCGGGTTCGGCCCTGGGCGTAGAGCTGTTGCTGGCGTTCGGGAGTGCGAACCCCCTCCAGAACGGTGAAGTCCTGATCAGACTTGAGAATGGCGCGCTGGATGACCCGGCGAAGGTCGGGGTGGACGCCGTCGAGGCGTTTGAGGCTGCGGGCCGAGAGGGCGAAACTCATGCTACGCCTCGCACCTTCTCGAAGGTCTTGAGGCCGAGCATGGCGGCGGCGAAGGCCAGCCAGGTCAGGAGATAGGCCTCGGCCATGGGTCGCTCGATCATCGGGCCGAGCCAGCCGGCATAGGCGGTGCCGGTCACCACCATCCAGCCGGCGGCCGGTCGCCAGAGACGATCAATGATTTGCCACAGGGCGCGGCGGCGGATCGGATGGTCGGGCAGGGGAAGGTCATCACGCATGATCAGGTCCGGGGCAGGGGCGTCCAAGCCATGAGCCTGGGGCCGAACCGGTGGCCGGGGACGGACGGCCCGATCCAGATGCCTTGACGCCCGCAGTCCCGGGCCGCATGACCGGCCCGACCGGAGGCCCCTCTTGAGCAGCAAACCCTTGTCCCTGACCGAAGGCTTCGCGCCGCCCGATCTCGAGGCGTGGACGAAGGCGGCGGCCAAGACCGCCCCCGATGCCCGTATCGAAGCGTTGATCCGCCGCACTCTGGACGGGATCGGGATCGCGCCGCTGTACGGAGCGTGGAACGCCGGCGAGCCGGCTGGACCGCGCCGCGGCTCGGCGGCCGACGCCACGCGACCGTGGGATCTGCGTAGTAAGGTTTTTGCCGGATCACCCGTCGAGGCCAATGCCGGGGCGCTGAAGGCATTGAATGACGGCGCGGCGTCGATCCTGCTGCCGGTCGAGGCGGCGGGGCTGGCGTCGAGCGATGCCATGGCCCAGGCGCTGGACGGGGTGCTGGTTGAACTGGCGACGGTGGCGCTGGACGGCGGTGCGGCTGCGGTCGAGGCGGCGAATGCCCTGGCGGTGGTGGCCAAGGGATCACCCTTGGCAAGGCTGGCCTTTCATCTGGACCCGATCACGACGATGGCGCGCCAGGGGCCGGATCTGTTTGACGCCTCGGTGCAGACGGCGATGCGGCATCAAGGGGCCTATCCGGCGGCGGAGCTGTTTCTGGCGTCGGGGCGGTTCGTGCATGAGGCGGGCGGCACCGAGGCGCAGGAACTGGCGGTGATGCTGGCCTCGGGCGTGGCCTATGGGCGGGCGCTGGAGGGCGCGGGGTTGTCGGCTGAGGCGGCGTTGTCGCGGGTGACGCTGGGCGTGTCGGCGGACGCCATGATGTTCCAGACCCTGGCCAAGACGCGGGCGGCACGGGTGCTGTGGGCGCGGGCGTGCGCGGCCTCGGGAGTGGATGTGCCGGCGCGGATCGAGGCGCGGTCATCGCGGCGGATGCTGTCGGCTGCGGACCCGTGGACCAATCTGCTGAGGCTGACGGCGGCGGGGTTCGGGGCCGGGGCCGGCGGGTGTGACGCCCTGGTGCTGGACCCGTTCGACGTGCTGATCGAGACGCCGACGCCGTTGGCCCAGCGTCAGGCCCGCAATATCCAGCTGATCCTCATGGAGGAGGCGCATCTGGGCCGGGTGGCTGATCCGGCGGGCGGGTCGTGGTTCGTCGAGAGTTTGACGCGCGATCTGGCCAAGGCGGCGTGGGCTCGGTTCCAGGCCATCGAGGCGGCGGGCGGAATCGTGGCCTCGCTGGACCGGCTGGCCGAGGAGGTCGCCGTGGCGCGGGCCGCGCGCGACCGCCAGCTGAAAGACGGCGAGGCCCAGATGATCGGGGTGACGGTACACAGGCCGGTGGATGCGGCGGCGATTGCCGTCGCGGTCGAGACGGGCCGGTTCGCGCCGGTGAGCCTGACGGCGGCGTTTGAAGGAGTGGAGGCATGACCCTGACGTCGATGATCCCTCTCCCGCCGGGAGAGGGCTTGAGGCCCCGGCAAGCGCAGCGGCCGGTTGGCCGAAAGGGTGAGGCGCCAGTCTTTCCGGGTGGGGTTGCCCCTCATCCCCCGCGCAGACCTTCGGGCTACGCCCGGCGGTGCGCGGGTTCCCCCTTCTCCCGCTGGGAGAAGGAGACACAGACATGATCATTCCGGCAGATTTCTCGAAGGTGGAGTTCGACTCCCGGCCCGCCTCGCCCCCCGCGACCGACGCCGCCTTGTGGATCACGCCGGAGCGGATTGCGGTGGATCCGGTTTATGGGCCCGACGATCTGGCCGGGGCGGATTTTATCGGCGGGTTGCCGGGGATCGCGCCCTATGGGCGGGGGCCGTATCCGACCATGTATGTGACCAATCCGTGGACGGTGCGTCAGTACGCGGGGTTCTCGACGGCGGAAGAGTCCAACGCCTTTTACCGGCGCAATCTGGCGGCCGGTCAGATGGGGCTGTCGATCGCCTTCGATCTGGCGACGCACCGGGGCTATGACAGCGACCATCCGCGCGTGGCCGGCGATGTCGGCATGGCCGGGGTGGCGATCGATTCCATCCTGGACATGCGTACCCTGTTCGACGGCATTCCGCTGGACAAGATGAGCGTGTCGATGACCATGAACGGCGCGGTGCTGCCGATCATGGCGCTCTATATCGTGGCGGCCGAGGAGCAGGGCGTGGCCCCGGCCCAGCTGACCGGGACGATCCAGAACGACATCCTCAAAGAGTTCATGGTGCGAAACACCTATGTGTATCCGCCCGGACCCTCGATGCGGATCATCTCGGACATCTTCGGCTTCACCAGCCGGGAAATGCCCAAGTTCAACAGCATATCCATCAGCGGCTATCATATGCAGGAGGCCGGGGCGACGGCGGACCTGGAGCTGGCCTACACCCTGGCCGACGGGGTGGAATATGCGCGGGCGGGCGTGGCGGCGGGGCTGGATATCGACGCCTTCGCTCCAAGATTGAGCTTCTTCTGGGCCATCGGCATGAACCCGTTCATGGAGATCGCCAAGCTGAGGGCCGGGCGGTTGCTGTGGGCGCGGCTGATCCAGTCGGAGTTTCAGCCGAAATCGGCCAAGTCGCTGGCGCTGAGGGCGCACTGCCAGACCTCGGGCTGGTCGCTGGCGGCCCAGGATGTGTTCAACAATGTGGCGCGCACCTGCGTCGAGGCGATGGCGGCGGTCGGCGGCGGAACGCAGAGCCTGCATACCAATTCTCTGGATGAGGCCCTGGCCCTGCCGACGGATTTCTCGGCCCGGATTGCGAGGAATACCCAGCTGTTCCTGGCGCGCGAGAGCGACCTGACCTGGAGCGCCGATCCGTGGGGCGGGTCGTACTATGTCGAGAAGCTGACGCAGGATCTGGCCGAGCGGGCCTGGGTGCATATCCAGGAGGTCGAAAAGCTGGGCGGCATGGCCAGGGCGATCGAGGCAGGGGTGCCCAAGCGGCGCATCGAGGAGGCCTCGGCCCGGACCCAGGCGCGCATCGATACGGGCCGCCAGACGGTGGTGGGGGTGAACCGCTATCTGTCCGATCTGGCCGACGATATTCCGGTTTTGAAGGTCGACAACGCCGAGGTGCGGCGCACCCAGCTGGAGAAGCTGAAACGCTTGAAGGCCGAGCGCGACGAAGGGGCGACGCAAGCGGCGTTGAAGGCCCTGACCGAGGGGGCGCGGGGCGATGCCAATCTGCTGGCCCTGGCGGTGGACGCGGCGCGGGCCAAGGCCACGGTCGGCGAGATTTCAGACGCGCTGGAAGCCGCCTTCGGACGCCATGAGGCCGTGCCCGAGGTGGTGTCGGGGGTCTATGCCACCGAGGCCGGGGCCGATCCCAAGATCGACCGGGCGCGGGCCATGGTCGCGGCCTTCGTCGAGAATGACGGTGGGCCGCCCCGCATCCTGATCGCCAAGCTGGGCCAGGACGGCCACGACCGCGGCCAGAAGGTGGTGGCGAGCGCCTATCAGGATCTGGGCTTCGCCGCCGAGGCCGGGCCGCTGTTCCAGACCCCGGCGGAGGCCGCCGCCGCCGCCGTGGCCGGCAATGTCCATGCGGTCGGGGCTAGCTCATTGGCGGCCGGGCATCTGACCCTGGTGCCGGAGCTGCGCGAAGAGCTGAAGAAGCTGGGCCGCGAGGACATCATGATCGTGGTCGGCGGCGTCATCCCGCCGGCAGATGTCGAGCCCCTGATCAACATGGGCGCGGCGGCGGTCTATCCGCCGGGATCGGTGGTCGCGGATACGGCGGTCGATCTGATCGAGAAGCTGAACCTGCGTCTGGGGTATGCACAGCCCAAGCCGGGGTGACCTTCAGGGAACCAGCTCCCGGAGCCTCTCCGACATTCCTGAACAGCTCTGGATCACCCAGGGCGTGCTCCCGGGACGCAACTGGCAATAGAGAAGGCCCGGAAGGCCGACCATGTCCTCGGCAGGACGCCATCGGAAGCGAACGATCATGCCATGACTGGCGCGCGCCGGAAAAGTGGGGCGGGCGGCCAGCATCAGGGCGATCCGCTCCTGATCGGGTTCGTCGCAAACGCCGGGTCGCCGGTTGCCGGTGTCGAAGTCGATCGCGCAAAGGCCCATGCCGATAAGTCCGCTGGGAGCGTTCGGGTCGCAAAGGTTGCTCCGTTCGCGCGTGGCCGCATCAAGAAACCCAATCGAGAGATCACCGGCATAAATCTGCTCCAGCCTACGCGTCCACCGGGTCAGAAAGGCCCTCGGCATGATGCGCAGGCGATCATTGGTCGTGTTAGCGGTCACCTCGATAGGCAGGGCCTGGACCGCTTCTCTCAAGGAGCGCCAGTGGGCCAGGTTCGCCGAGGCCACCTCGCGATACTCCACGATGTCTGCTGTCCGTTCTTCTTCGGACAAGGCTGCAATTCTGGACAGCATTTCGGCGGAATAGCGCTCGCCAAACTCCGCCGCCCTCAGCAGCAGAATCCGATGCTCCTCGAAAAGCCACACGCCGTCTTCGGTCAGATGTCGCTGGAACAAACCCATCTGCCGCATGTCGAAAAAGGCCATGGCGAGAGTCAGGAAGCCCGACTCATCGAGGATCCGAAAATTCGCATAGTGCGCATCGGGCGTCATGTTGTGGCGGCCTAAGTACGCGACCGCGGGAAGCAGCTGTTCGCCGTAGCTGAAATCGATGGCGGCGTGCAGTTCGACGTCGCACACATTGGCCTCCCATCGCGCGCTGCGGCATGGAGGGAGGCCGGTCTGGGATGGAGTGGCGCCGCCAGCGAAGGCCGGCGGGGCCGGATCGCACAGGGGGTCCGTGTAGACGCCTGGGCATGGCGGAAGGCTGTGGGCGCCGCCTCCATCTGGATCGCAACCCCGGGCCAGCATATTGTACATGTCTGGCGGCGGGATATAGGCGGACCCCTGCTGGGCGCCGGCAGGCGACGCGGCCAGCAACAGGCCGGCAAGGAGACTGGGCAGTATTTACGTATGCTTCGGCATGGGCCCCCCGCTGTCACCCCAAACTAGCTGGGGGTCGGCCAAAGCCTATCCTGCACAACAGCGTTCGGAAAGACGGTGGCGACCGCCTAAAGCCGCGCGACCTCTCCACTGGCCACCATCGGCCCCAGAGGCGTCGGCGAATCCGGATGGTCCGCCGGTTCCAGCGACACGGCCAGGGCCGGGGCTTCGGCGGCCATGGGGCGCATATCCATAGGCACGGAGTGGGTCTGGGCGTGGGCCGGGTCGATGCCGCCGACCCGATGCACGCCGCCCTCGGGCGTCATCAGCCACAGGGTCGGCACCTGACCTTCACCCATGTCCATCTGCATGGTCGGGGCGACATAGAGAGCCCCCGTCTGGGGATCGTAGGTGATGGTGGCGATGGGCATGTCCGGGTCGGTTGCGCTCATCAGGGTAGCGACGCTGACCGGCTCGAAGTCGGGCGTGGGCGAGACATAGTGGCGCTCGACGCGCGGATTGGCGATGAGGAAGACCAGACCCGCCGCCGAGGCCGCGAGCAGGCCGGTTGAGGCCAAGGCCCAGCGCCGCCAGAAGCGGGCGGCGTTGTCGTTGGCGGCGTTCGGCGCGATGGCTTCGGCGATGCGCGGCCAGACGGTCGCGGGCGGCTGGACCGGCGCGATCTCGTCATAGAGGGGGGCCAGGCGTTCGTCCCAGGCCGCGACCTCAGCGCCGAAGCCGGCGTCGGTTTCGGCCCGTCGTCCCAGGGCGGCGTCGGCGTCGGCGTTTTTGAGGCGCAGGGCCCGCTCGGCGGCCTCATCGGCGGGATTATCGGGGTCGGTCATGGCTCCAGACATCCTTTCAGGCGCTGAAGGCCGCGCCGGATCCAGCTCTTCATCGTGCCCAGCGGCACACCGGCACGCTCGGCCAGAACCTCATAGGTCACACCTTCGAAGAAGGCTGTGCGGATGGCATCACGGGCGCGAGCCTCAAGCTCGTCGAGACAGGCAAGCAGACGCCCGGTCTCCTGACGGGTTTCGAGGAGGGTCGCGGCATCGGGGGCGGCGTCGCGGACCTCGGCGGCCTCGTCCAGGGGCCGCCCCGCAGGGCGCACGGCGGCGGATCTCAGCCGGTCGATGGCGCGGTTGCGGGTGACCGTGGCCAGCCAGGTGATGGCGCTGGCGCGCCCGGGATCAAAGGTCGCCGCCTTGTTCCAGATGGTGACATAGGCGTCCTGCAAGACATCCTCGGCGAGTTGGCGGTCGTGCAAGATACGCAAGGCCACGCCGAACAGCTTCGCCGAGGTCGCCTCATAGACCCGACGAAAGGCGGCGCGGTCGCCACGCCCGCTGTCGGCCAGAGCCTCAGCCAGTTCCTCTCGCGTCAGACTGACGGCCATACGCGCTCCCCACGGGCCACAGCCCCAGATGGGCCGGGCTTGCCGGAGAGATCAACACTTGTCGAGAAAGATGGTGCCGCCGGGCAGGATTGAACTGCCGACCTCAGCCTTACCAAGGATGCGCTCTACCACTGAGCTACGGCGGCCTGAATCTGAGGAACCGGGCGTATAGCCAAACCCCTTCGCATAGGGAAGCCCGAAAGCTAGATTATTGCGATGCAGGACGATCCGACCCCGCCCAAGCCCGAAAAACCCAAGCCGACGCCGAGGGAGGAGGCGCTGGCCAAGGCGCTGCGGGCAAATCTGCGGCGCCGCAAGGCCGGCAAGGGGCAGGCCACCTAGCCTCGGGGTTTGCCGCGCCCTTTTGCAACTGCAGGGGTGACCGAACTGCGTTAGGTCGATATAAGGATGATCAGCGAGCCGCGTGAATGCGTGTCGGCGCTGCCTTGGTCAGGATTGGGGCTGGCAATGGCTACAGGCGATGTCATGGACGGCGTGCGGGCGTTCGTTTCCCGCACCAAGGACCGAACGGTCGCCGAAACGCGATTTCTGTTCGAGAAACGTGACGTCCACATCGCCTTGAAGATCTTCGGCGGCCTGTTGATCATCATCGGCCTGCCGCTGGCCATCGGCGGGGCCTATCTGCTGACGCTGGGAGGCAGCTGGTACTATCTGGTGGCCGGATTGGGCCTGGCGGTGTCGGGCCTGTACGTCTTTCGCGGCCTGATGACCGGCGTCTGGATCTATCTGGCGGTCCTGTTGCTGACGCTGCTCTGGGCTGTGGTCGAGGTCGGGCTGGCGTTCTGGCCGCTGGTGCCGCGGCTGGTCGCGCCCTTGTTCCTGGGCGGGGTCGCGCTGTTGTTGACGCCCTTGTTCGCGCCGTCGGCACGCCGTCCGGCCCGCACGCGCGCCTTCACCGTGGCCGGTGCGGCGCTGATGATCGGCTTCGTCGGCTATCTGGCTCTGATGATGCAGCCGCACGGGGTCATCAGCAACGTGATCCCGTTCGTCCCCGGCCAGGTCACGGCGACGACGACGGCGGCGGGCAACAATTGGTATTCCTATGGGCGCACCGGCGAAGGCACGCGCTATGCGCCGTTTAATCAGATCAATCTGGAGAATGTGTCCGAGCTGGAGGTGGCCTGGACGGCGCGCACCCGCTTCATCGCCGATCAGTCACGGCATCTGCAGGACCAGAACACGCCGCTCTATGTGGATGGGACGCTGTATCAGTGCGCCTCCGGCAGCCAGGTGACCGCCCTGGACGGCGTGACCGGCACGATCCGCTGGCAGTTCGATCCCGAGGCGGCGGCGAATTCACCCTTCTGGAAACGCTGTCGGACGCTCGGCTATTTCGATCCCGGTCCCCAGGACTCCTGCGGCCCGCGCATCGTCCTGACCACCGTGGACGGCCGGATGATCGCCCTGCGGGCCTCCAATGGCCAGATGTGCGAGACGTTCGGTGAGGCCGGAACGGTCGATCTGAGCGTCGGCATGGGCCAGATGGTTCCCGCCGATCCGCCCAATGCCGGAAACATCGTCGCGCCCATGCCGGGATTCCTGGTTCAGACCACCGGACCGTTTGTGGCCGGCGACCGGATCGTGCTGGGAGCCTGGGTCGCCGACAACGTCAGCGTGGGTGAGCCGTCCGGTGCCGTGCGCGCCTTCGATGCCCTGACCGGCCGTCAGGTGTGGGCCTGGGATCTCGGCAATCCGGCGATTACCAACCTGCCGCCCGAGGGAGAGACCTATACGCTCGGGACGCCGAACGTCTGGTCGGCCATGGCCTTCGATCTCGACCTCAACATGATCTATCTGCCGCTGGGCAATGCGACGCCGGACTACTATGGCGGTCAGCGGCGGGAGTTCGATGACGCCTACAACTCATCTGTGGTCGCCCTGAATCTCGATACCGGCCGCGAAGTCTGGCATTTCAACACCGTCCATCACGACATCTGGGACTATGACATCCCGTCCCAGCCCAATCTGGCCGAGATCCCCGACGGGGCCGGCGGCACCATTCCGGTCGTCATCCAGACCACCAAGCGCGGTCAGGTCTTCGTTCTGGACCGGCGCACGGGCGTCCCGGTCAGGACGGTTGAGGAGCGAGCGGTCCCGCGCGGCGACGGCACCGTCCAGGGCGAATACTATTCGGCCACCCAGCCCTATTCGACGGGCATGGCCTCGATCAGCGCCGACCCCCTGAGTGAACAACAGATGTGGGGCGCGACGCCGCTGGATCAGATGATGTGCCGCATCCTGTTCCGGCAGTATCGCTATGAGGGCGATTTTACCGCCCAGTCCGTTCACACCTCGATCGTCTATCCGGGTAACAACGGCGGCATTAACTGGGGCAGCGCCTCGGTGGATCAACAGCGCAACATCATGGTCACGGCCGATATGCGGATGCCGGTAATCTCGCGGCTGATCCCGCGCGACGAGTTCCGGCGTGACAATCCGAACTACCAGGGTGATCCGCACGGCGAGGTGTCGCCGCAGTTCGGCCTGCCCTATGCCAACGACGTGCGGAATTTCATGTCGCCGATCGGCATTCCCTGCCTGGAGCCGCCGTGGGGCAGCGTCACGGCCGTGGACCTGAACAGCGGCCAGATGGTCTGGCAGCACCCGGCGGGCACCTCGCAGGACGTCACCCTGCCGGCCCTCGGCCTCCAGACAGGGATCCCGTTCTATGTTGGTATGCCGGCGCTAGGCGGGCCCATCACGACGGGTGGCGGCATCACCTTCCATGCCGGGACGCAGGACTACTATCTGCGGGCCTATGACACCGAGACGGGCCGCCAGCTGTGGCGTGGGCGGTTGCCGACAGGGGCTCAATCCACGCCCATGACCTATGTCGGGGCCGATGGTCGCCAGTACATTGTCGTCTCGGCCGGAGGGGCCAGGTACAATCCCAACGACTGGGGCGACTACATCGTCGCCTTCGCCCTGCCGCGTGAAGCGGGGGCGGGGTAGGGGGGCTGGTCGGGGCACCGCTTGCTCGACCTGTCTCTCGGCTTTTGCGGATGACGTTGGGCTGACGCTCGCCTGGGTCGGGCGCGTGGCCCCGTGCCTGATCGAGTCACGGGTCGCAGAGGCCTTCGCCTTTCCCGCCCCTTGATGTAGGAAGCGATCCCCGCCGAGGCCTGTCGCCCGGCGGCGTGGAAACGAAGGACCGACATGGACCGCATCGCCATTGTGGGCGGCGCCCAGCTGCAGGGCGAGAGTCCGATCAGCGGGGCCAAGAACTCCGCCATCAAACTGATGGCGGCGTCGATCCTGACCGACCAGCCGTTGCGGCTGACGAATATG
>CAUJHO010000005.1 GCA_963205025.1 Pseudomonadota bacterium
CCGAGCAGGGGCTCCGGGAAAACACCTGCGGCGGAGTGTCCCTTCAGGTCGAAACGAAAAGACTAAAACCACGGTCCCCGGACCCGAAGTCCGGCGCTCCGCTGCCCTCCCCACCTTCGCGATGAAACCCGCGAGGCCGCAAAGCCGTGCGCATTCCAAAGTTTGTCATCCCGGACCAGCCGCAAAGCGGCGCAGAGCCGGGACAAGCGCGCCGAAAGCGCGCGCGCACGAGATGACCCAACCCTTGTCCCGGCTCTTCCCCCGGATCAGGTCCGGGGTTCGGCCGGGATGACAATTCTGAAAAGCCCCTACTCCCTACTGCCTACACCCCACTCCCCACACCCGCCTTGCCCCGAACCCCTCACGGCGCTAGACCGCGCGCCGACGATTTCTCCCCATTCGACAGACAGGACTTCAGATGGCTCGTTCCAAGATCGCCCTCATCGGCGCCGGCATGATCGGCGGCACCCTGGCGCATGTCGCCGCCCGCAAGGAGCTGGGCGATGTGGTGCTGTTCGACATTGCCGAGGGCACCCCCCAGGGCAAGGCGCTGGATATTTCGCAAGCCGCCGCCGTCTTCGATTCCGATGTGACGCTCAAGGGCGCGAACGACTATGCCGACATCGCCGGGGCCGACGTCTGCATCGTCACCGCCGGGGTGCCGCGCAAGCCGGGCATGAGCCGCGACGATCTGGTCTCGATCAATCTGAAGGTGATGAAGGCTGTCGGTGAGGGCATCAAGGCCCATGCCCCCAACGCCTTCGTCATCTGCATCACCAATCCGCTGGACGCCATGGTCTGGGCCCTGCGCGAGTTTTCGGGCCTGCCGCGCGAGAAGGTCGTGGGCATGGCCGGCATTCTGGATTCGGGCCGCTTCGCCCACTTCCTGGCCGACGCCACCGGCATTTCGGTTGAGGACATCCACGCCTGGACCCTGGGCGGTCACGGCGACGACATGGTGCCGATGGTGCGTCACTCGACCGTGGGGGGCCTGTCGCTGCCCGAATGCGTCGAGCAGGGGATGCTGACCCAGGATCAGCTGGACGCCATCGTCAAGCGCACCCGCGGCGGCGGCGGCGAGATCGTCGCCCTGCTCAAGACCGGCTCGGCCTTCTATGCCCCGGCCGAGAGCGCCATCGTGATGGCCGAGTCCTATCTGAAGGACAAGAAGCGCGTCCTGCCCTGTGCGGTCTGGGTTTCGGGCCAGTACGGCCTGGACGGCATGTATGTCGGCGTGCCGGCGGTGCTGGGGGCCGGCGGCGTCGAGCGCATCATCGAGTTCTCGATGAACGACGCCGAAAAGGACATGTTTGCCAGGTCGGTGGCCTCGGTGCAGGGCCTGATCGAGGCCTGCAAGCAGATCGAGCCGAGCCTCGGCTGATTTCGTCAGATAACGTGGTTTGAAAAATGAGGATGCGGGCGTAGCGTTCCGGCTCAACCCGGAGGTCGCCATGCGCCGCATCGTCGTCAGTCTCATCGCCCTTGGCCTGGTCGCCGTCCCGGCGACGGTCGTCGTCCGTCCCGAGGCCGCCCAGGCCCAGAGTTCCTGCGCGGCCTCGACGCCGCGCGCCGGCACCGCCACGCGCCGCAACGTCCTCAATGCCCTGCGCCCGCCGGTCGAACAGGTTCTGGGCGAGGATGTAGAGTTCATGGTCGATCGGATCCGCGTGGCCTGTGGCTGGGCCCGCGTCATCGTTCGGCCCCAGACCCCCGGCGGGCGCGGCAATCATTATGAAGCCGTCGATGCCGTGTTGCAGCAGACCGGCGGCAACTGGCGTCTGCGCCAGATCGCCTGCACCGAGGTGGACTGCGATCCAGCGGCGGACCAGTATCGGCGGCTGTATCCGAATCTGCCGCGAAGCCTGTTGTTCTAGTGACGCCTGAACCCATCCTCGAAACGCCCCGCCTGATCCTGCGCCCGCCGCTTGCGGCGGATCTCGACGGCTATGTCGAACTGATGCGCGATGACGAGCACGTCCGCCACATCGGCGGGGCGGCACCCCCCTCTGCCGTTTGGCGTCAGATGATGACCGTGGCCGGGTCCTGGTCGCTGCAGGGTTTCGGCTTCTTTTCGGTTCTCGAAAAGGGGACCGGACGCTGGGTCGGACGGCTGGGGCCGTGGTTCCCGCACGGCTGGCCCCAGGCCGAGGTCGGCTGGTCGATCCTGCCGTCAGAGGCGGGCAAGGGCTATGTCACCGAAGGGTCGGCCGCCGCCATCGACTGGGCTTTCAACTCCCTCGGTTGGGATGACGTCATCCATGTCATCGCACCGGAGAACATCGCCTCGCAAAAGGTCGCGGCGCGGCTCGGGTCGACCAACCGGGGGCCGACGCGGCTGCCGGAGCCCTTTCAGGACGCGGTCGTCGACGCCTGGGGCCAGACCCGCGACCAGTGGGCCGAGAACCGCAAGCGGTTCGACTGGCTGGGTCAGATGGTCGTTCGCGCTTCGTGAGCGGACGGCTGTGGTCGTTCACGAACGTCGGGCGTTGATTGCTGCAAACCCGATGGCGGCCTGATCGAGGGTCGGCAAACTGCCTTCATCGAAACGCGGCCAGTCCGGTCGCCCCTCGCTGGAGACAGACCATGAAAGCTCTCATCACCGCCGCCGCCCTGGCCCTGACCGCAGTCCCCGCCGTGGCCCAGGACGCGGCCACCGACATCACCTTCACCTTTGCCGTGGGCCAGCCGACCGGCCAGGTCATGGTCGCCCTCTATGACAGCGCGGCGGCCTATGGCGGATCCGGCGCGCCGGTCCGGGTCGCCCGTGTCGAGGCCTCGGGTACCGTCATCTCGGCCACCTTCGAGGATCTGCCCGCCGGCGACTACGCCATGAAGGCCTTCCACGATGTCGACGGCGACGGTCGGATGGCGACCAATCCCTTCGGCATGCCGACCGAACCGTTCGCCTTCTCCAACAATGCGGTGGGCAACATGGGTCCGGCCGGCTGGGACCGGGCACACTTCTCGGCGGCCGGATCGGTCGCCCAGACCATCAACCTGGCTCGATAGGCGGCCAGATCATGATCCCCTCGCGTCGATCCTTCCTGATGGGGGCGGCGGCCCTGTCCGCTGCCGTCGCCACCCCCGATCTAGTCCGTGCCGCCCAGGCCGCAGCCGCCACGCCTGACTGGGCCCTGGCCACCGCCGACGTCGAAACCGACATCGCGCCGCGTGCGCTCAGCCTGGTCCATGGTCGGGCCCCGGCGGGTCTGGAGGGCGTGCTGTTCCGCAACGGCCCGGCCCGGTTTCGCCGCCCCGGCGGCAGCGCCCGGCATTGGTTCGACGGCGACGGCATGGTCCGCCGCTTCGCCATCGGTGATGGCCGTGCCGAGCTGTCGGCCCGTTTCGTCGACACGCGCAAGCGTCGCCAGGAGACGCGGCTGGACGCCATGGTCATGCCCGGCTTCGGCACCCCGGGCGACCCGCGCGCCGAGATCGGTTCGCCCGATGACGCCAATGCCGCCAACACATCGGTCCTGAGGGCGGGCGATCAGCTCTGGGCGCTGTGGGAAGGCGGCTCGCCGGTCGCCCTGGATCCGGTGACGCTGGAAACCCGCGACTATGTGACCCTCAGGCCCGACCTGCGGGCCATGCCGTTCCTGGCCCACCCGCGCATCGAGCCGGGCGGCCGGATCTGGAACCTGGGCATGGGCGGCGATCAGGCCATCGTCTGGCGGCTATCTCCCGACGGCGCGCTGGAGGATGCCTCGCTGATCCCCCTGCCGCGCGCCAGCTACGTCCACGATTTCACGGCGACCGAACGGCATCTGGTCATCGTGCTCCAGCCCTGGGTACGCGAACGCCAGACCATGCCCTTTGCCGATGGCTTTGCCTGGCGCCCGGAGACCGGCACCCAGATCCTGGTTCTCGACAAAGACGATCTGAACCGCCGCCGTCTCTATGAGGCCGAGGCCTTCGGCTTTTTCCATCTGGGCGACGCCTGGATGGAGGGCGGCGACATCCTGTTCGACCTGGCCCTGCATCGGGACATGGACTTTGCCGCGCGCGGGGCCAGCGAAGTGGTCGCGGGCATGCCGCTGGACAGTGAGCCGGCGCACCTGGGCCTGATGCGACTGAAGGCCGATGGCTCGACCGAACTGAGCCGCCTTGCGGTCATCGGAGAGTTTCCGCGCAGCGATCCGGCCCGTGCCGGCCTGATGCGGCGCCTGTCGGTTCACACGACGGGCGATCACACACAGACGCCCTTCGCTCAGGCCATCGCGGTCACGGACTGGTCCGGCGGTCAGACCCGCCGTTTCGATTTTGGGGCCGACCATGTCGTCGATGAGATGGTCTATGTCGCCAAGCCGGGCGCACGGTCCGAGAGCGACGCCTGGCTGATCGGGCCCAGTCTGAACCTGACCGAACGGGTGACCGAGCTGCATGTGCTGGACATTGCGGACGTCGAAGCCGGGCCGGTGGCGACCTGGCGGGCCGACGTGGCCCTGCCGGCGGCGTTCCACGGCATCTGGGCGGGCTAGTACCAGCCGGCCTTTCTGAGGGCGGGGGCGTAGCGCCGGCTGACCGGGGCCTCGACCCCGCCCTTGATCGTCAGGGTCGCGCGCCCGTCGCCGCGTTTCGCACCGAGGACGGCCTCCTTCGCCACCCACCAGCTGCGATGGACCTGTGCGCCTTCCAGGCCCTCCATCTCGATCACGGCATCGGACAGCCGCATCAGGATCAGGTCGGTGCCCCGGTCGGTGTAGAGGCGCAGGTAGTGGTCCTCGGCGGCGACGGCGTGCAGTTCGGCCCCCTTCAGCCGGGGCGGCAGGCGATTCAGGAATCGCGCGGGCGGGGCCTCGGCGGCGGCGGCGTGGGTCTGGATCGGGCGGTCTAGGAGGTGGCCGACGAGCGTCATCACGCCGGTGATGGCCGTGACGGGGCCGGCGAAGCTCAGAATCTCAATAGGCTCCCAGCGGCGGCCGAACATCAGGTTCGTCATGGCCCAGATCAGGACGCTCAGAGACGCCGAGATCGTCAGCCACATCAGAAACCCGCGCAGGATCGGGCGCTCATCCATGGCGGGCCAGGCGGTGAAGCCGTCGGCGATGGTTCCGCCGACCACGGCTCCGACCAACATGGTCGGCAGCCAATAGACCAGCCGGTCCATCAACGGTGCTTCGCCCGAGCCAAAGGCCCCGGCGAAGGCGAGCAATAGGCCCAGGACGATGGCGGCGGTCAGGCCCTTCGCCCAGGATATGAGCCAGGCGCGGCGGCTCTCGGTCATCTTGATCCGGTCCCTTGCGAGGGGCAGCAGGCGCGAAAGCCGGCGGCGGCGAACTTGACCATATAGTCGCCCGCCGTCAGCAGGTCGCCGGACCTGGCCAGGCCGCCCGATAGCCGGTCCAGCCGTCCGGTCTCACCCAGGGTCAGGGTCAGGGCCCCCGACAGCATGTGATAGGCCCAGTACAGATCGACCTCGCGGGCCCCGGGCAGGACCTGTTTCAGCAACTCCATCAGGCGGCGGATGGCCGGGTCGAAATAGCGCGCCATGGTTTCGCCGCCGAAGGTCGGGTTGGCGTTGGTCTGGGCGACCAGGGCGGAATAGTGTTTCCAGCCCGGACCTCCCTTCAAGGACCATTCGAACGGCGGGCGCAGGAAGGCTTCGAGCAGGCCCTCCAGCGTCATCTGGTTGCCCGACGCCTCGGCATAGCGGTTGATCGCCTCGACCCGCTCATTGTTCCAGACCTCGGCCCGGCGGAGGAAGACGGCGTCGAACAGGTCGCGCTTGGCCCCGAAATAATAGTGGACGAGGGCGGTATCGACCCCGGCTTCACGCGCGACCTCGCGGATCGTGACGCCGTAGAAGCCGTGTTTGGAGAACAGGTCCTCGGCGGCATCCAGGATGGAATCGCGCGTGTCGCCGCCTGCACGCGCCTTGGGGGGCCGGCCCCGGCGCGCGGGCTTGGGTACAGCGGCAGGGGTGGAGGAACGGGTCGCCATGAATCACCAGCCTAACGGGGCGCGGACGCCGGACCAACATCGGCATTTCCGCCACAGCCCGAGCCTTACCTTGCGGGAGCCCCGAAGCGGCGTTTGACAGGTAACTGAATTGCGTTCACCTTCCAAAAAATCATTGAACGCTGAATAAAACATCAGCGCGATGGAAACGCAGTCGGGGAGACAGCCATGAAAAGATTTGCCCGCGCCGCCCTTATGGCCGGCGCCGCCTGGAGCGCCATGAGCGTTGGTGCTCTGGCCCAGGACGCCCAACCCGCGTCGGATGACGCGACCCAGGTCGGCGATATCATCGTCACGGCGCGCCGCCGTGAAGAGGTCCTGCAGGATGTGCCGATCGCGGTGACGTCGCTGGGTGCCGAGCGTCTGGAACAGACCGGTGCGACCGACATCACGGCCCTGCAGCAGCAGACGCCGAACGCCACCGTCCAGGTCGCGCGCGGTTCGAACTCGACCCTGATCTCCTTCATCCGCGGCGTTGGCCAGCAGGACCCGCTGTGGGGCTTCGAGCCCGGCGTGGGCCTGTACATCGACGACGTCTATGTCGCCCGCCCGCAGGGTGCGGTTCTGGACATCTTCGACATCAACCGTATCGAAGTCCTGCGTGGGCCGCAGGGCACGCTGTACGGCCGCAACACCATCGGTGGCGCGATCAAATATGTGACCGACCGCATCGGCCAGACGCCTGAGTTCGAAGCTTCGGCGACGCTCGGCTCTTATCGCCAGGCGGACCTGGTCGTTTCGGGCGGTGCCCCGGTGTCGGATACGCTGGCGGTCGGCGCGGCCTTCGCCCGCTACACCCGCGACGGCTTCGGCGAGAACACCACCACGGGCCTGGATCAGTACAACCGCGATGTCACCGGCTGGCGCCTGTCGGCGGAATGGACCCCGACCGACGCCCTGTTCTTCCGTCTGGCCTACGACCGCGTTGATGACGATTCCAACCCGCGCCACGGCCACCGCGAAGTCAACTCGACGGTGGGCGGCTACACGCCCCCGACCAGCGTCTATGACACCCAGGCCGGCCTGACCGGCGAGCAGCGCGTGGTCACCGAAGGGTATTCGCTGACCGGCGACTGGACCGTCAATGACTGGCTGACCCTGCGCTCGATCACGGCGAGCCGTCGGGGCGACACGGCCACGGTCATCGACTTCGACCAGACGCCGCTGCCCTATCTGGACGTTCCGGCCTACTATTCGGACCGCCAGTTCAGCCAGGAATTCCAGGCCCTGTTCGAAGGCGATCGCTGGTCGGGTGTGGCCGGCATCTACTACCTCGACTCGCGCGCCGCCGGCGTGTTCGACACCATCGCCGGCAACCTCGGTGTGGTGATCGCGGCGGCCGGCTCGGTCGATACGACGTCCTGGTCGGCGTTCGGTGATTTCTCCTACGAGCTGACCGATCGCCTGGAAGTCTCGGTCGGGGGGCGCTGGACCCAGGACGACAAGACCGGCGACGTCTATCGGGCCTTCTTCCTGGGCGCGACCCGTTCGCCGCTGACGGGAGGCACGCCGCGCGCGGTGTTTGCGACCCGTACGGACTATACGGCGTCCGAGACGTTCGAGCGGTTCACCCCGCGGGTCTCGGTGACCTATGATTTCACCGATGACTTCACCGGCTACGCTTCCTATTCGCAGGGCTTCAAGTCCGGCGGCTGGGACATGCGCGGCGACGCCTACCTGACGCCCCAGACCGTCAACGGCTATGACCCCGAAGTTGTCGACACCTTCGAGGTCGGCCTGAAGGGCAACCTCGGTGGCATGATCCAGTTCTCCTCGGCGGTCTTCTATTCCGCCTATGAGGACCAGCAGATCACCAGCCAGGTCGTTGCGACCCTGCCGGCGACCGGCATTGCCTCGATCGTCGACAACGTCGGCTCCTCGACCATCTACGGGGCCGAGTTCGAGGCCACCGCCTTCCTGACGGACAATCTGACGGCCTTCCTGTCGTACGGCTATCTGCATGCCGAGTTCGACGAGTTCATCACCTTCGTGACCGGTTCGCCGGTCGATATCTCGGACACGCGCGTGTTCCAGAACTCGCCGGAACACACCCTGTTCCTGGGCGCGACCTGGACCCAGCCGGACGTCTTCGGTGGCGACCTTTCGGTCACGCCGTCGATCTCCTACCGGTCGGACTACCACCTGTTCGAGGCTGCTGATCCGATCCTCGACCAGGATGCCTACACCCTCGTCGACCTGGCGGCGGTGTGGGATTCGCCCAACGGCCATTTCTCGGTGGGCTTCAATGGTCGCAACCTGACCGACGAGACCTATCGCGTGGGCGGCTACAGCTTCCCGGGCGCGACCTTCAACAACTCGATCAGCGCCTTCTACGGCCCGCCCCGGACCTTCTCGGTCACGCTGACGGCCCGGTACTGATCCCGGTTTCATCCTGAGCCTTTGAACCCCGGTCGTCGGACAGCGACCGGGGTTTTCTTTATTCAGATCAGCGCTTTTTCGTTGCGCCCGTCGCGCGCTGACCTAGGGTCGCCTTCGACGTTTTCGGGGAGGACAAAATGTCAGACGCCGCCGCCAATCCGGCGCTCAAGCCGGGCTATCGCTACGTCGTTCTGACGCTGCTGATTATCGTCTACACCTTCAACTTTCTGGATCGTCAGATCCTGGGGATTCTCAAGGATTCGATTCAGGTCGAGTTGGGCCTGACCGATACCCAGGTCGGGGTGATGGGCGGCATCGCCTTTGCGGCGCTGTATTCGATCCTGGGCATTCCGATCGCCTGGCTGGCCGACCGGGCTAGCCGCTCGTGGATCATGACTACGGCCCTGACGGTGTGGAGCGGCTTCACCGTGGCCTGCGGCTACGCCGGCTCGTTCTGGGCCCTGTTCCTGATGCGCATGGGCGTCGGCGTCGGTGAGGCCGGTGGCGTCGCGCCAGCCTATTCGCTGATCGCAGACTATTTCCCACCGCGCCAGCGGGCACGGGCGCTGGCGGCCTTCTCTTTCGGCATTCCGGTGGGGATGGCCCTGGGCATCCTGCTGGGGGGTCTGATCGCAGCTCACGTCAACTGGCGTACGGCCTTCATCGTTGTGGGCATCGCCGGTCTGGTCATTGCCCCGATCTTCAAGCTGATGGTCAAGGATCCGGTGCGTGGCGGCCTGGATCGGGCCGAAGGTGCCCCGCCGCCCGAAGCCCGGCCAAAGGCTCCCCCCTTCGGCCAGGTGGTCAAGACGGTCCTGCCCAAACCCAGCTTCTGGCTTCTGGCCTTCGGGGCGGCCTCGTCGTCGGTGTGCGGCTATGGTGTCGCCTTCTGGCTGCCGACCTTCTTCCAGCGTAGCCTGGGCCTGACCCTGACAGAGACCTCGATCTACTACAGCGCCATCACCCTGGTTGGCGGGGTCATCGGCATCTTTGCCGGCGGCTTTCTGGCCGACCGTTTCGGCGGACGTTCCAAGGCGGCCTATCCGCTGGTTCCGGCCATCGCCTTCCTGATCGCCCTGCCGTTCTTCTATCTAGCCCTGAATGCGCCCAGCCTGACCCTGGCCTTCCCGCTGTTTCTGGTGCCGACGGCTCTGAACCTGGCCTGGCTGGGTCCGATCATCACGGCGGTTCAGCACCTGGCTCCGGCGTCGATGCGCTCAACGGCTTCGGCCCTGTTTCTGTTGATCAACAATCTCGTCGGGATTGCGCTGGGCACCTACTATTTCGGCTTTGCCTCGGACCTGCTGCGACCCCAGTTCGGGGATGAGTCGATCCGTTGGGCCATCTATTCCGGCGGTGGCTTCTATCTGCTCGCGGCGGCCCTGCTGTTTGCGGCGTCGCGGACCATGAAGCGCGACTGGGTGGACTGATCGCCTGTCAGGTGGTTGCGCCTGTGAAGGCGCAGCCCCTATAAGCGCGCCATCTCCCCATTCGGTCGTGCGGCGGTCTATCCATGAATATTCACGAGTATCAGGGCAAACAGCTCCTGAAGGGCTATGGTCTGCCGGTGGCGGACGGTGTGGCCATCACCTCAGCCGATGAGGCCGAGGCGGCCGCGGCATCGCTGCCCGGGCCGCTCTATGTCGTGAAGTCCCAGATCCACGCCGGTGGGCGCGGCAAAGGCCGCTTCAAGGAGCTGGGCCCCGACGCCAAGGGCGGTGTACGCTTGGCCAAGACCCCGGCGGAAGCCGCCGCCAACGCCCGCGAGATGCTGGGCAATACCCTGGTTACGGCCCAGACCGGCCCGACCGGCAAACAGGTCAACCGCCTCTATATCGAGGACGGGGCCGACATCGACCGCGAGCTCTATCTGTCGCTGCTGGTCGATCGCGAGACGGGCCGCGTCGCTTTCGTCGCCTCGACCGAAGGCGGCATGGACATCGAGGCCGTCGCTCACGACACGCCCGAAAAGATCATCACCCTGTCGATCGACCCGGAAGCGGGCGTGACGCCCGCCGATGTGGCCGCCCTGAACACGGCGCTGAAGCTGGACGGCGCGGCCGCCCAGGACGGTGAGTTCATCTTCCCGACACTGTATCGGGCCTTCGTCGAGAAGGACATGGCGATGCTGGAGATCAATCCGCTGATCGTCATGACCAATGGCCGTATCCGAGTGCTGGACGCCAAGGTCAGCTTCGACGGCAACGCCATGTTCCGCCACCCGGAACTGGACGAGCTGCGCGACAAGACCGAGGAAGACGCCAAGGAGATCGAGGCCTCGGAATGGGACCTCGCCTATGTCGCGCTGGACGGCAACATCGGCTGTATGGTCAACGGTGCCGGTCTGGCCATGGCGACCATGGACATCATCAAGCTGTACGGTGCCGAGCCGGCCAACTTCTGTGACGTCGGGGGCGGGGCCTCCAAGGAAAAGGTCGCCGCCGCCTTCAAGATCATCACCCAGGATCCCGCCGTGAAGGGCATTCTGGTCAACATCTTCGGCGGCATCATGCGCTGTGACATCATCGCCGAGGGCGTGGTCGCGGCGGTGAAGGAAGTGGGCCTGCAGGTGCCGCTGGTGGTGCGCCTGGAAGGCACCAACGCCGAGCTGGGCAAGCAGATCCTGAATGAGTCCGGCCTGAACATCACCGCCGCTGACGACCTGGACGACGCGGCGCAGAAAATCGTCAAGGCCGTCGGCTGACGCCGGCAGGACCGCCCGACCCGACCCGAATTCAGAGCGAACCCATGTCCATTCTCGTCAATAAAGACACCAAGGTCCTGGTTCAGGGCCTGACCGGCAAGACCGGCACCTTCCACACCGAACAGGCGCTGCGCTACTACGGCACCAAGATGGTGGGCGGCGTCCACCCGAAGAAGGGCGGCGAGCTGTGGCACGGGTCCGAGGGCGAGACCCTGCCGATCTTTGCTTCGGTCGCCGAAGGGCGTGACGCCACGGGGGCCGACGCCTCGGTCATCTATGTGCCGCCGGCCGGCGCTGCGGACGCCATCATCGAGGCGATCGACGCCGAGATCCCGCTGATCGTGTGCATCACCGAGGGCATTCCGGTGCTCGACATGGTGCGGGTCAAGGCGCGACTGGACCGGTCGAGCTCGCGTCTGCTGGGCCCGAACTGCCCCGGCGTGCTGACGCCCGAGGAATGCAAGATCGGCATCATGCCGGGCAATATCTTCAAGAAGGGCAATGTCGGCATCGTCTCGCGCTCGGGCACCCTGACCTATGAGGCGGTGTTCCAGACCACCAACGAAGGCCTGGGCCAGACCACGGCGGTCGGCATCGGCGGCGACCCGGTCAAGGGCACCGAGTTCATCGATGTGCTGGAGATGTTCCTGGCCGACCCGGCCACCGAGAGCATCATCATGATCGGCGAGATCGGCGGCGCGGCCGAGGAAGACGCCGCCCAGTTCCTGATCGATGAGGCCAGGAAGGGCCGCAAGAAGCCGATGGCCGGCTTCATCGCGGGCCGCACCGCGCCCAAGGGCCGGACCATGGGCCACGCCGGGGCCGTCGTCTCGGGCGGCAAGGGCGACGCCGAATCCAAGATCGCGGCCATGGAGGCTGCCGGCATCCGCGTCTCGGCCTCGCCGGCGCGTCTGGGGGCCACCCTGGTCGAGGTTCTGAAGGGCTGATCCGGCCGTCATGATCGGGGCCGACATCATGGTGCTGCTGTTCGGGTTGGGGCTGATGGTTCTGGGCGGACTGATGGGGCGGGTGGCAATCCAGGCCGCCCGCGCGACCCGACGCAATCAGACCATCCTGTTTGGCGTCGGCACGGTGGTGACCGCCTTCACGGGCCTGTATTTCGTGACCTTGGCGGTGTTGCGGCTGATTGAGGCCTGACGCCCGCCGGTCAGGTGTCGTCATCTTGACCCAAGGCCGACCTTGCCGCCGATTGACGGCGAAGGGGACACTGTCATGCGGTATCTGAGGTTCGGACTTCTGGGATCAGCCTGGCTGCTGACGGCATGCGCCACCCCTGTGAACCCTGGCACCCACGCCGCCGAAGCCGCGCCTGATGCCGGACAGGTGACCGGTCCGCTCCATGTCACCCTGCTGGGCGATTACGTCGGCAAACATCTGCGGATCGAGATCGACGAGGCCGTCGTCGTCGATGAGCGCCTGACCTTTCCGCCGGCCGGAGCCGAGCATCGCTATACGGTCGCCTTCGGTCCGGCCCGCTCGGCCCCGGTGCGCGTCGAGATCGAGGGCTGTGGCGGCCCCTGGGCAGGCGATGTCCAGCTTGAGCCGGCGGCTTCGGCCCACATCCTGATCCAGGGCTGCGACGTCCAGGCCCTCGCCCCGGACTGATCCGCGGCCAAAGCCCCGAAATCGGGGAAAAATGCCCGCTTTCGGCCATGACCCACGGGAAAACTGCGCCTATATACGGCGAGGTCTCCGCGCCGACTGGGGTGCGCGGTCACAACGGAACAGAACGACACCATGGCTGACGACGCCGGCCGGCTGAACCAGGTCTTTGCCGAGACCGCCTTCCTGTATGGCGGCAACGCCGAATATATCGAGACCCTCTATGGCCGGTGGGCGGACAATCCCGCGTCGGTGCCGGCCGAATGGCGCGCCTTCTTTGAGGGCCTGAACGAAAGTGCTGCCGAGGTGAAGGCCTCGGCCGAGACGACGCCCTGGGCGCGCCCGTCCGCACCGGAACGCAGCGAGAGCCTGGCGGTGTTCGACGGCCTCTGGCCGGCGGTCGAGGCCAAGGCCGCCGCCGGCGTCCGCGCCGCCCAGCCGGGGGCCACCGAGGAGCAGGTCCGCGCCGCCGCCCGTGATTCCGTGCGCGCCCTGATGCTGATCCGCACCTACCGGATCCGGGGCCATCTGCACGCCCGCCTCGACCCGCTCGGCATCGAGATGCCGGTCGACAATCCCGAGCTGACGCCGGCCTACTGGGGCTTCGGGCCGGACGATCTGGACCGTCCGATCTATCTGGACGGCGTCATGGGTCAGCAGACCGCGACCGTGCGTCAGATCATGGACCTGCTGGACCAGGTCTATTGCGGCACCTTCGCCATCCAGTACATGCACATCGCCGATACGACGGAGAAGGACTGGCTCCAGGACCGGATCGAGCGTCGCCAGGAAGAGAACGCCTTCACCCCCGAGGGCAAGATCGCCATTCTGAGAAAACTGGTTGAGGCCGAGACCTTCGAGCGCTTCCTGCACAAGCGCTTCCCCGGCACCAAGCGGTTCGGTCTGGACGGCGGCGAGGCCATGGTCCCGGCCCTGGAACAGGTGATCAAGCGCGGCGGCAGCATGTCGGTCGACGAGATCATTTTCGGCATGGCCCACCGGGGTCGCCTGAACGTGCTGGCGGCGGTGATGGGCAAGCCCTACGCCGCCATCTTCCACGAGTTCCAGGGCGGTTCGACGGTGCCGTCGGACATCGAGGGCTCGGGCGACGTCAAATACCACATGGGGGCGTCGTCGGACCGCGAGTTCGACGGCAATACGGTTCACCTCAGCCTGACAGCCAACCCTTCGCACCTGGAAATCGTCAATCCGGTGGTGCTGGGCAAGGCCCGCGCCAAACAGGCCTTTGATCTGAGCCAGAACGCCGACGGCGCGCTGGACCGCAAGCGGGTGATGCCGCTGTTGATCCATGGCGACGCCGCCTTCGCCGGCCAGGGCGTGGTGGCTGAGTGTTTCGCCCTGATGGGGCTGAAGGGCTATCGCACCGGCGGCACCCTGCACTTCGTGGTCAACAACCAGATCGGCTTCACCACCAGCCCGCGCAACAGCCGCTCGTCACCCTATCCGTCGGATGTGGCCCTGATGGTTCAGGCCCCGATCTTCCATGTGAACGGTGATGACCCCGAGGCCGTGGTCTTTGCCGCCAAGGTGGCGACCGAGTTCCGCCAGACGTTCCACAAGGACGTCGTCATCGACATGTTCTGCTACCGTCGCTACGGCCACAACGAGGGCGATGATCCGACCTTCACCCAGCCCCTGATGTACTCGCGGATTCGGGCCCTGCCGACGACGCGCGAAATCTATGCCACGCGGCTGGTCGAGGAAGGTGTCATCACCCGGGCCGACGCCGACGCCATGGTCAGCGCCTTCGAGACCTACCTCGACGAGCAGTTCGAGGCCGGCAAGGACTATGCATCCAGGAAGGCCGACTGGCTCGATGGTCAGTGGCGGGGCCTGGGCCTGCCGGACAGCGATGAGCGCAAGGGCGTCACCGGCGTCTCGCGCGAGCGGCTGGAGCAGATCGGCAAGGTTCTGACGACCGTTCCCAACGACGTCGACTGCCACAAGACCCTGCGCCGGGTCGTTGACGAGCGCGCCAAGGCGATCACCTCGGGCGAGGGTCTGGACTGGGCCACGGCCGAGGCCCTGGCCTTCGGCTCGCTGCTGGACGAGGGCTTCGCGGTGCGTCTGTCGGGTCAGGATTCGGTGCGCGGCACCTTCTCGCAGCGGCACTCGGCCATCGTCGACCAGACGACGGAGGAACGCTACGTCTTCCTCAACAACATCCGCGACGACCAGCCCCAGTTCGAGGTCATCGATTCGGCCCTGTCGGAAGAGGCGGTGCTGGGCTTCGAGTACGGCTATTCCCTGACCGATCCCAACACCCTGGTGATGTGGGAGGCCCAGTTCGGCGACTTCGTGAACGGGGCCCAGGTCGTGATCGACCAGTTCATCTCGTCGGGCGAGCGCAAGTGGCTGCGGATGAGTGGCCTGACCATGCTGCTCCCGCACGGCTATGAAGGCCAGGGGCCGGAACACTCCTCGGCCCGGCTCGAGCGGTTCCTGCAGGCCTGTGCCGAGGACAATATGCAGGTCGCCAACTGCACGACCCCGGCCAACTATTTCCACATCCTGCGCCGCCAGATCCACCGGCCCTTCCGCAAGCCGCTGATCCTGATGACGCCCAAGAGCCTGCTGCGCCACAAGAAGGCGGTGTCGGCGCTGTCGGAGCTGGCGACCGGCTCGACCTTCCACCGGGTGCTGCATGACGACGCCCAGTCGAACCCCGACAAGACGACCATCCGCCTGCGGCCCGACGCCGAGATCCAGCGGGTCGTCCTGTGTTCGGGCAAGGTCTATTACGACCTGCTGGACGCGCGCGAAAAGTCCGGACGCGACGACGTCTATCTGATGCGGCTGGAGCAGTTCTATCCCTGGCCGATGAAGTCGCTGATGACCGAGCTGGGCCGCTTCGCCAATGCCGAACTGGTCTGGTGCCAGGAAGAACCCAAGAACATGGGCGGCTGGACCTTCGTGGATCCGTGGCTGGAACTGACGCTCGAGAAGATGGACATCAGGGCCAAGCGCGCCCGCTATGTCGGTCGTCCGGCCTCAGCCTCGACCGCCGCCGGCCTGATGAGCCGACACCTGAAAGAACTCGAAGCCTTCACGACCGAGGCCTTCGCCTGATAAGCGTCCCGCAGGACGGCGTGCGCCGTCTCCGGGATGACAAACCGAAAGACCAGAGACCGACCCCATGGCCGACATTCTCACCCCCGCCCTCGGCGAATCCGTCACCGAAGCGACCATCGCCCGCTGGACGAAGAAGGCCGGCGATCCCGTCAGGAAGGACGAGGTGCTGGTCGAACTGGACACCGACAAGGTGTCGCTGGAGGTCGTATCACCGGCGGACGGCGTGCTGGGCGAGATCGCCTTCAAGGAAGGTGACACCATCACGCCTGGGGCCGTGCTGGGTCGCGTCGATGCCGCCGAGGGTGCCACGGCCCCCGTAGCGGAGCCGGCCGCGGCCGAAGCGCCTGCGCCCGAGGCCCCCGGTGCCGATACCGCGCCGGCGTCCGGCGGCCTGGTCGAGGTCAGGACGCCGGTGATGGGCGAGTCCGTTGCCGAAGGCACGATCGGCACCTGGGCCAAGAAGGTCGGTGAGGCGGTCAGGAAGGACGAGGTCCTGGTGGAGATCGAAACCGACAAGGTCGCCGTCGAGGTCTCGGCTCCGGCCGACGGGGTCCTGTCTGAAATCGTTGCGGCCGATGGCGCGACGGTCACGCCCGGCCAGGTGATCGGCATGATCGCGACCGGGGCCGCCGCCACCGTGTCGTTCCCTGCGGCCCCTGCCGCTGCGGCCCCCGCACCCGCAGCCGCTGCCAGTCCGGCGGCCCAGACCCTGTCGCCGGCGGTCCAGCGCACGGCGGCCCAGACCGGTGTCGATCCGGCCCAGGTCGCCGCCACCGGCCCCAAGGGCAATATCCTCAAGGGTGACGTCCTGGCGGCGGCCGCCAGCCTGACGGCCCAGGCTCCGGCTCCGGTTGCCGCCGCGCCGTCGGCCCCGCGCCCGGACCAGCCGCGCGAAGAGCGGGTCAAGATGACCCGCCTGCGCCAGACCATCGCGCGCCGTCTGAAAGAATCCCAGAACACCGCCGCCCAGCTGACCACCTTCAATGAGGCGGACATGTCAGCGGTCATGGCGCTGCGGAACCAGCACAAGGACGCCTTCGAAAAGCGCCATGGGGTGAAGCTGGGCTTCATGTCGTTCTTCGTGAAGGCGGTCGTGAACGCGCTTCAGGACATTCCGGCGGTCAATGCCGAGATCGACGGCACCGACATCATCTACAAGAACCACTATGACATCGGCGTGGCCGTGGGCACCGACAAGGGCCTGGTGGTGCCGGTGTTGCGTGATGCCGACGCCCTGTCGCTGGCGGGAATCGAAAAGGGTATCGGCGATCTGGGCCGGGCCGCGCGTGACGGCGAGCTGACGCTGGACCAGCTTCAGGGCGGCACCTTCACCATCACCAACGGCGGCATCTACGGCTCGCTGATGTCGACGCCGATCCTCAACATGCCTCAGTCCGGCATCCTGGGGATGCACAATATCGTTCAGCGCCCGGTCGCCGTGGACGGTCAGGTCGTGATCCGCCCGATGATGTATCTGGCGCTCAGCTACGATCACCGCATCGTCGACGGCAAGGAAGCCGTGACCTTCCTCGTGCGGATCAAGGAACACCTGGAAGACCCGGCGCGGTTCCTGCTGGACCTGTAATTGTCGCAAGGAAGTTTCCCTGCATGGCAAATGCCTGTATAGTTGACGCTCCCTAATCCTTGCCGAGGGCGCGACGGGGGCAGCTAGTGATCAATCTGCTCGATGACGAAATCCCGTCAAGATCAACTTGGCAGGCTAGCTGGTACGCACTCAAGGCATACATCATGCTCGACGGGCGGACGCTCTATCGAGTAGCCAGACGGCCGGATTGGCGAAAAGTCGTACTTATTTTCGCGAGTATATCAGCTGCGATCGCCTCTTTGTCGACGTTTGTATCCGGCATTCCACAGGTAGCGGGATTTGAATTTATTCGGATATTGATTTTAGCAATAATACTGACTCCAGCTTTATTAATACTGTTCTTTTTTACAAAACGTAACAACACACAATATTTAATATTATTAGTATTTATATCAAGCATTTTTGCATCGGCTTCAACATTGGCTTCAATTATTACAATTGGGTCTCCGCATGAATTTGCAAGAGATTACAATCTAGCTGTTGCTGGAATCCGGCTTGAGCCCGAACTAGGGGGGCAGATATGTGAATTGCCGTCCCTCATTGTTCAGAGGCAAGAAGTCATTCTTGCAAGAAACGAAGCTTTTAAAAGTGGAAATAGAGCTCTAGTTGCTGCGCAAAGTGACCGTGTTGAGGCTGAGATATTGATGTCGAGAGGCATCGAATCTCTGCAGCAACATGAGCAACAACGTTTGGTTTGGTTGGCGGACTCGATCGAGGCAAACGTGGGAATTGCTAGAGCCAATGCCGACGTATTTAATAATCATCAATTAACCATTGATAGAATAGATGCAAGGCAGATTCAAATCGTCGATCAATTTGAAAATCGATACAACAGAGTTAATGGAATGGCGGTGTGGTCTAATGCTACTGCTGTAATATTGATTGGCTTGTTCTTTATCAGCGTGGCAAGTTCATACAATGAGAGATATATTATAGGAATTCTTGGCCTATTTATAGGCGTCTCAATTGGTGTTGCAATATTAATTGGGCTATCGGTGATGGCAATAACCATCAGGTACCCAAAATTGGAGATGGGCGATGCAATCATTGTATTTGCAATGAACGACATGATTGGCGGATCGCGAATTTGTACTTTACAGCACTAAGCTATTCTATATGGCCGTCAACGGCGCTTGCCTCCGCGCGGGCCACGAACAACCGCCCGCGCTCGGTCCACAGCACGATGCCGATAGCCGTCAGCCCGCACAGGGTGAAGCCGGCGGTCATGGGCACGGTGGTGCCGTCGAACTGCTGGCCGATGGCAAAGCCGATCAAGGCCCCGCCGACCGACGAGATGACGCCCTGGACGGCCGCCGCCGTGCCGGCGATATGGCCCAGGGGCGTCATCGCCATCGAGCCGAAATTGCCGCCGATGAAGCCGAAACAGAACATGGTCAGGGCCTGAAGCACGGCAAACGTCGTCAGGGTTTCATAGCCGGCCAGGGCGACGGCCATGTGCAAGGCCGAGAACGCCGTGAACCCGATCAGGGCCGTGTGTGACAACAGGCGTTGGCCCAGTCGCTGGACCAGCCCCGCATTCATCAGGGAAGCCATCGCGATGCAGCACCCGACCCCGGCGAAGACCAGCGGGAAGGCCGCCGCATTGCCCAGCGCCACCTCGAACACCTGCTGCGCCGAATTGATGAAGCCGAACAGACAGCCGACGATCACCGCCATGGCCAGGCTGTAGCCGATCGACAGACGGTTGGTGACGGTCTCTGCGGCGGCGGCCCCGATCCGCCCCAGATCGATGGGCATCCGGTTTTCCGGATGCAGCGTCTCGGGCAGACGCAATCCGGCCCAGACCAGAATGGCCACGCCCCAGAGCCCCAGCAGCAGGAAGATCCACCGCCACGGCCCCAGCATCAGGATCACGGCCCCCAGGCTGGGGGCGATGATCGGCACGCCGAGAAAAACCAGGAATGACAGGCTCATCACCTGGGCCATGCGCCGGCCCTCATACTGGTCACGCACGATGGCCACGGCCAGGACGCGGGTAGAGGCGGCCCCGACGCCCTGCATCACCCGCGCGGCCATCAGGCTCTCAAAGCTCCAGGCGAAGGCCGACGCCAGGCTGAAGACGACATAGATCGCCACCCCCACAAACAGCACCGGTCGTCGTCCGAACCGGTCTGACAAGGGGCCATAGATAATCTGGGTCACGCCGAAGCCCAGCAGATAGGCCGTCACCACCCACTGGCGTTGATTGGCGTCGGCGACGTTCAGCGCCTCGCCGATGGCGGGCAGGGCGGGCAGCATCGAATCGATGGCCAGGGCGTTCAGCGCCATCAACATGGCCACCAGGGCCACAAGCTCCTTGAAGCCGATCTTCACGGCGGTCGCGGGGGCGGCCTGGGTCATGCCCCCTTAAAGGGCCTAATGATCTGAATCGAAAGGGACGACCGGGAATTTTTGCCGCTGTGGCCATTTAGGGGCTATGCCGGAGGCCGAAAAAGGGACCTTGGGATCAATGCAGGACGGCGCGCCGAAGACCGGCCCGATGACGCAGCCGCCGGCTCTGGTCTCGGGGCTGATGCTCAGCGCAGCTGTGGGGCTGGTGGCCTTCGGCCTGGGGGATCTGGAGGTCCGACTGTTCGGCCGGGCCTGGATCGAACCCCTGGTTCTGGCCATTCTTCTGGGTGTCCTGATCCGCCTGGTCTGGACGCCGGGGCCGCGGTTTCAGCCCGGAATCAAGTTCGCGGCCAAGTCGGTGCTTGAGGTCGCCGTGGCGCTGCTGGGCGCGACCGTCAGCGCCCAGGCCCTGGCTTCGGCCGGCCTGCCGTTGCTGGCCGGGGTCGTGGTCTTCGTCGCGGTGGCCCTGGGGGTCGGCTATGGCATCGGCAAGGCATTGGGCCTGCCCGACCGGATGGCCATCCTGATTGCCGCCGGAAATGCCATCTGCGGCAACTCGGCCATCGCCGCCGTCGCCCCCGTGATCCGGGCCGAGGGGCGAGATGTGGCCGCCGCCATCGCCTTCACCGCCGTGATGGGGGTGATCGTCGTGCTGCTCCTGCCCCCGCTGGGGATGGCGCTGGGTATGAGCCAGCCGTCCTATGGGGTGCTGGCCGGGCTGACCGTCTATGCCGTGCCCCAGGTGTTGGCGGCGGCGGCTCCCATGGGACCGGTGGCACTCCAGGTCGGGGCCCTGATCAAGCTGGCCCGGGTGCTGATGCTGGGGCCGGTCTGTTTCGTCCTGGGACTGCTGGCCCCGCGCCTCGAGGGCGTCGCCGGAGAAGCCCCATCACGGCGGCCGGGATTGAGGCATATGGTGCCCTGGTTCATCGCGGTCTTCCTGATCCTTCTGGCGGTGCGGTCGTTCGGCTGGATCGACGAAAACCTGGCCGCCTCGATCGGCGAGGGGGTGAAGGTGCTGACGGTCCTGGCCATGGCGGCCCTGGGGCTGGGCGTCGATCCGCAGGGGCTGGTGCGGGCCGGGCCGCGCGTGGCGGCGGCCAGTGTCCTGACGGTGCTGGTCCTGATCGTCCTGGCCTTCGGGCCGGCGCTGCTGCTGGTCGGTGCCTAGGGCCGGGCACGCTCCCGCGTCCCGTGACACGCATTGCAATCCTCCAGTCGGTTCCCACATGTCCGTCGCGCGCCAGCGGGTCTGGCTTTTCCGGCGCTGGGCGGCTATGAGGCGCGCGCTTCCCCGAAATCCTCCTCTGACCGGCGGCCCGGACCTTCTGTGGCTGCCCCTGACCGATCCTGAAAATGAACCTTCGCAACGTCGCCATCATCGCCCACGTCGACCATGGCAAGACCACCCTGGTGGATCAGCTCCTGGCCCAGTCCGGCGTCTTCCGCGCCAATGAGGCGACGACCGAGCGCGCCATGGACTCCAACGACCAGGAGCGTGAGCGCGGCATCACCATCCTGGCCAAGGCCACCAGCGTGCTGTGGAACGGCAAGGCCGGCGAAACGCGCATCAACATCATCGACACGCCCGGCCACGCCGACTTCGGCGGTGAGGTCGAGCGGATCCTGGGCATGGTCGACGGCTGTGTCCTGCTGGTCGATGCCGAAGAGGGCGTCATGCCCCAGACCAAATTCGTCCTGACCAAGGCCCTGAAGATGGGCCTGAAGCCGATCCTGTGCATCAACAAGGTCGACCGCGCCCACGCCGATCCCGACCGGGTGCACCTGGAAACCATCGACCTGTTCGAGGCCATCGGCGCGGCCCCCGAACAGCTCGACTTCCCGCACATCTATGCCTCGGGCCGCAACGGCTGGGCGACGCTGGACCTGAACCAGCCGTCGGACAATCTGGCGCCGCTGTTCGACCTGATCGTCGACCATGTGCCGCCGCCGGCGGTGGCCACCAATATCGACAAGCCGTTCCGGATTCTGAACGTCCTGATCGAGAGCGACCCGTTCCTGGGCCGTCTGCTGACCGGTCGCATCGAGAGCGGCAAGGCGGTTCCGGGCATGGCCATCAAGGCGCTGGACCGCTCGGGCAAACAGATCGAACAGGGCCGTATCACCAAGGTCTTGGCCTTCCGCGGCCTGAAGCGTCAGCCGATTGACGAGGGCGCAGACGCCGGTGACATTGTCGCCATCGCCGGCATGTCCAAGGCCACCGTGGCCGATACCCTGTGCGCCCTTGAGGTGACCGAGGCGCTGGATGCCCAGCCGATTGATCCGCCGACCATCTCCATGACCGTGGCCGTCAATGACAGCCCCCTGGCCGGCCGCGAAGGCGACAAGGTTCAGAGCCGGGTCATCCGCGACCGTCTGCTGCGCGAGGCCGAGGCCAACGTCGCCATCCGCGTCACCGAGACGCCGGGGGCCGACGCCTATGACGTCGCCGGACGCGGCGAGCTTCAGCTCGGCGTGCTGGTCGAGAACATGCGCCGCGAAGGCTTTGAACTGTCGATCAGCCGCCCGCGCGTGGTCTATCAGACCGGCGAAAACGGCGAGCGGCTGGAGCCGATCGAGGACGTCGTCATCGACGTCGATGATGAATACACCGGCGTCGTCATCGAGAAGCTGAGCCAGCGCAAGGCCGAGCTGAAGGACATGGGCCCGTCGGGCGCCGGCAAGACCCGTATCCAGCTGATGTGTCCGTCGCGCGCCCTGATCGGCTACCAGGGCGAGTTTCTGACCGATACCCGCGGCTCGGGCGTCCTGAACCGGGTGTTCAGCCACTATGAGCCGCACAAGGGTGCCATCGAAGGCCGTCAGAAGGGCGTGCTGGTCTCCAACTCCGACGGCGATACGGCGGCCTATGCCCTGTGGAACCTGGAGGAGCGGGGCGTCATGTTCGTCGGGGCCGGCGAAAAGACCTATCAGGGCATGATCATCGGCGAGAACAGCCGTTCCGACGACCTGGATGTGAACCCGATCAAGGGCAAGCAGCTGACCAATGTGCGGGCCTCGGGCAAGGACGAGGCTGTGCGCCTGACGCCGCCGCGCCGCCCCTCGCTGGAACAGGCCATCGCCTATATCGAGTCCGACGAGCTGGTCGAGGTCACGCCCAAGTCGATCCGCCTGAGGAAACAGGTGCTGAACCCGTCCTTCCGCAAGAAGCGGGTGAAGGAAGACTGATCGAACCCTTCTCCCCTCGGGGGAGAAGGTGGGTGCCCCGGACTTGATCCGGGGGCTCGGATGAGGGGGCGCTATCCGCGCCTCCCCATGTCGACGAGCGAACCGGAACGACCCCCCCCTCAACCGTCTCAGCTAACGCTGAGCCACCTTCTCCCCCGAGGGGAGAAGGGCGGGGTCATAGACCCAGCGCGCCCCGCACCTCGGCCCAGTCGACCAGTTTGAAATTCTGGCGCTCGCGGCGGCTTTGAAGGGACTCGCCTTCGGTGTCGGCATCGTCCTGCATGACCACCAGGCCCGACCCATAGGGGCCGACCGGACCGCCAAGCGCCGCCACGCCATCGGTGCCGGTGACGGCGTCCACGCCATTTGCCGGATAGACCGAGAAGCGACCGCGATAGACCAGCTCGGGCCCGTCGGCGCGGTAAACCGCAAAGGCGCCGTCGCCCTGGGAGGAGGCGATCAGCCACGAGGCGCCGTCCGCCTCGTGCAGCAGGGTCAAGCCTTCGACATCGGGGACCAGGCGTTCGGACGGAGCCGGCTCGATCAGACGACCCTCGGCTGGACCTGAGGCGGCGGTGTCGAAGCGCCAGATGCCGGCGACCTCTTCGCCCAGATAGAGCCGCCCGCGCGCGTCATCCATGACGCAGCCCTCTGGCTGGGTCGGGACCGAGAAGCGGCGCTCCTCGCGAGCCTGCAGCGATCCGTCGGCGCCGGCGGAAACAGCCAGCTGCCGAACCTGGCCGTCGGTGGAGTTGACGAAGACGAGGAAGTCGCCGCCGCGCCGTCCGACGCAGAGTCCATAGGGCTCGCTCAAGTCCAGCGGGACGACACCCCAGGGCGTCAGCTCGAAGGTCGAGGGGTGCATCAGATAGAGCGCCGCGCCCATTCGGCCCCGGTCGCTGGCCGCGACCAGAACCCGCTCGCCCCATGGCGTTTCAAAGCCGCCGCGCAGATCGACATTGTTGAGCCGCCCGTCGGGGATGAAGTCGAGCACGCTTCCGTCCAGCCGATAGGCGTAGAGGCCGGCCTGTTTGTCGGTGCCCAGGATGACCGCCCGTGTCGGATCGGTCGGATCGACCCAAATCTCGGGATCGTCCGCGGCGTCGGCGCGGATCGTGCCGACCGCGACGGTCTCGGCCGCCGCCGGAACCGGCGTGCCGGCGCCGAGCGTCATGCGCGCCGAATCCGAGACGCCCTCCGGGTCGAACGCGGCGCATCCGACGGCGGATGTCGCCGCCAATGTGACGAGAATAAAACTGACACATTTGTTTGAATTAAACATCACTGGTGATCCGCCATTGTCATCATCTATTGCGGCGTCAGTTCACAGATCAACAACAGTCAGTCAACGGCTAAATTATTACTTGGGGATGACAGAAATATGAAACGCGTTCTTCTCATTGCAGCCGCCGCCGCGCCCATGCTGCTCGCCGGCCAGACCCTGGCCCAGGAGGTCATTGAGACCGCGCCGTCCGAGGGTGGAGATCCGGTCAGCGTCGCCGACGTCGTGGTCGTGGGTCATGCGACCTATCGCAACCGGACCAATGAGACCGCGCCGGTGCTGGCCTATGACCAGCAGTACTTCCAACGCTTCGAGCCGCTCAGCGTCGGCGATGCGCTGCGCCGCGTGCCGTCAGTGACGTTTCTGTCGGACGTACTGGAATCGGATGGCGCGCGCCTGCGCGGTCTGGATCCCGGCTATACCCAGATCCTGATCGACGGCGAGCGGGTGCCGGGCGCGGGCGTGGATCGGTCCTTCTTCGTGGATCGCATTCCAGCCGAGCTGATAGAGCGGGTCGAGGTGGTGCGCTCGTCTTCGGCCAATCGCTCGGGCGATGCCGTGGCCGGGGCCATCAACATCGTGCTGCGCGACGCCATGACCCTGGACGGCGGCTATGTGCGGCTCGGCGGCCTCTATTATGATGACGGTCAATGGGCCGAATCCCTGGGCGCGACCTGGGGCGGTGCGGTCGGGCCGGGGCGGCTGATCGTCTCGACTAATCTGCAGGGTCGCCGCAGCCCCAAGGACAAGTTCTCTGAACGATTCGATGAGCCGGGCGGCACGCTCGACAATGTCGAGGTCCAGACCGATGTCCGAGACGGTCGGGACTATTCCTTCAACGCCAACTATCAGGTCCCGTTCCTGAGTGGCGAACTGGAGCTGGCCGGCGTCTTCGTCCGCACGGACCGCTATCAGGACGAGGATTCGTGGGAATATCGAGACGGCGTCCAGGACCAGGCGAACCTGCTCAGCGTCAATGACAACAATCTGGACATCCTGACCGACAACCTGTCGCTGCGCGGTCGCTGGCGCGGCGAGATGCAGGGCGGCGAGACGACGCTGCGGCTCGGCTACGCCAATATCTCGGACGAGCAGGAAGAGTTCGAGGGCGAGAGCGAATATCTGCGCGACGGGACGCCTTTCCCGGATGAAGACCGCTACACCGCCGATCTGACGCGGGTGGATATTCTCGATGAGGAATGGACCGGCCGCATCAGCCATGAGCGCGACCTGGGCGGGGTGACGCTTGAGTTCGGCCTGGACGGCTCCAGCCAGACCCGCGACAGCCTGATCGTCGAGGCCGACCGCATCCGCTTCAATGTGCCCAACGCGCCGGGCGTGCGCCCCACCGTGCCGCCGTTCTCGGGTTTTGCACCGGTCGCGGGCGGCGACGCGGTCATCGAAGAAACCCGCGTCGATCCCTGGGCCATGGTCTCGGGCGAGGCCGGGGCGGTGCGCTGGGAAGCGGGCCTGCGCTATGAGACGACCGAGGCCACCATCACCGACGAGACCGCCGCACCAGCGGATCGGGTGCGGTCATCGGACTACGCCGAGCTGTTGCCGTCGGCGGCGATCCGCTGGTCAATCAGCGAGGATGACCGCATCACCTTCTCGGCTGCGCGAACGGTGCGCCGCCCGCGCTTCGACTATCTGTCGCCGGCGCTGCTGGTGGAAGAGGTCGGGGATTCGGACTTCATCGGCAATCCCGAGCTGGACCCGGAAACCGCCCTTGGCTTTGACCTGGGCTATGAGCGGCGCTTGGGTCGGCGCGGCGTGGCCGGGGTCAACGTCTTTTATCGCGACATCGACAATCTGATCGAGCTGGTGAACACGGGCGCGGAAGGCTCGGAAGGGCCGGGGACCTTCATCTATTCGGTCGACAACGTCGGCGACGGCCAGGTTTGGGGCGTGGAGCTGGACCTGTCGACGCCGCTGGATGCGCTCGGCCTGCCGGATACCGGGGTGTTCTTCAACTGGTCGTGGCTGGACTCGCAGGTCAACGACTTCATGGGCGAGCGCCGCTTCAACGGTCAGTCCGACCAGGTGCTGTCGGCCGGCTTCACCCATGACATCCCGGCGTGGCAGACGGCGTTCGGCGCGACCTACTATCACCAGGGCGACGCCTTTGATCGGGTGTTGGCCGAGGAGGTCAGGACCTCCTATGGCGACAATCTGGAGCTCTTTGTCGAGCGGCGTTTCGCCGAGAACGTGGTGCTGCGTCTGACCGGGACGAACCTCTTGAACGCCTCCAAGGACGAAATCTTCGACAAGTTTGACAATGTCGCCGACCAGCTGGCCCGCGATTATGACGAGTATGAGCTGGAAAGCGAGAGCGCTGGCCCGGTGTGGCAGGTCACCCTGCGCTGGACCTTCTAGGCAAGGCCAGGCGGCGGTGGGGGGCGACCCGCGCCGCCGCCGGCCTTGCCCGGATTGGCGCGAACGCCTATTGGCCCGGCCATGGCCAAGATTACCTACATCGAACACGACGGGACCGAGCACGCGGTCGAGGTCAAGCCGGGCCTATCGGTCATGGAAGGCGCGATCCGCAACAACGTCCCGGGCATCGACGCGGACTGCGGCGGAGCCTGCGCCTGCGCAACCTGTCACGTCTATGTCGATGACGCCTGGCGCGAGGCCACCGGCTCGTCCTCGGCCATGGAGGAATCCATGCTCGACTTCGCCGAGGGTGTTCAGGACAACAGCCGCCTGTCGTGCCAGATCCGGGTCACCGACGCCCTGGACGGCTTGGTCGTGCGGCTGCCGGAAAGCCAGCATTAGGGTCTAGGTTCCAGGGGCTAGGTTCCACGGGCTAGGGGCTGAGTTTGCGATCTGGTGTCGCGTCAGGAAGGCGCTCTCACGGTTAGCTCGGCTCAACTCTCGTCCCTAGACCCGAGCCCCTAACACCTAGAACCTCCTCTTCAGCAGTCCTCGCAGCCGCCGCCCGTCGTCTCGACCTGGAAGGTAGCGTGGCCGATGCCGAAGCCCGCCTGAAGCGCCTCGCGCGCCTCGGCATAGAAGGTGTCGGTGGCCGGCGCATCGCGCACCAGATGCACCGTCAGGGCGCGCTCGGTGGTCGACAGGCTCCACACATGCAGGTGATGGGTGTCGATGACGCCCGGCAGGCCCGCCAGCATTGTCCGCACGGCCTGGATGTCGATGTCGGTCGGCACCGAATCCAGCGCCATGTCGAAGGATTCGCGCAGCAGCCCCCAGGTGCCCCACAGGATCACCGCCACGATCGCCAGCCCGACCATGGGATCGATCCAGCTCCAGCCTGTGAACAGCATCAGCGCCCCGGCGACGACCACGCCCAGCGAGACCGCGGCATCGGAAATCATGTGCAACCAGGCGCCGCGCGCATTCAGGTCGTGACTGCGCCGGCTCATGAACAACAGGGCCGTGCCGAGATTGACCAGAAATCCGATCCCGGCCACGACCATGACGGTGACCGAGGCGACCTCGGTCGGCTCGACCAGGCGGCGGACGGCCTCGATGGCGATGGCCCCGCACGCGAAGACCAGCAGGATGCCGTTGCCCAGCGCCGCCAGCACCGTCGCCTTGCGGTAGCCGTAGGTGCGCCGCCGCGTCGCCGCGCGCCGGGCCAGCCAGGCGGCGCCGCCGGCCAGACCCAGGCCCAGCACATCGGACAGGTTGTGGCCGGCATCTGCCACCAGGGCCGTCGACTGCGAGATCAGGCCATAGCCGAACTCGATGATGACGAAGATCAGATTAGCGACCAGCCCGACCCCATAGCGCCAGTCGTCGGGCGGCGCGGGGTGGTGATGACCCTGGCCATGGCCGTGATCATGGTGATGCGCGTGGTCGTGATCGTTGTGATCGTGGGCCATGGGTCTGTGTAGGTCTGTGCTCCGGCGGCGTCAATCAAGTCCTTGATTGTAAATGTATAACCTAGCGGCCTAGTGACGGTGCAGGATCAGGACGAGGATGCCCAGCCCGATCAGGAGAAATCCTAGCGCCACGCCGTCGAACCGGGCCAGACCCTGAAGCCGGAACCGCTGGACCCCGGCCAGGGCCAGGGCCGTAAATCCGACCATGCCCAGCATCGTCCCGGCCGCGAACACCACCGTCAGCACCGCAACGACGCCCCAGCCATGAACCCCGGCCCCGACATAGACCGGCAGGAGCGCCTCGCCCGGTGAAGCGGCCAGAAACCCGACCAGACCCCAGGCGGCGGTGGCGTCCGGGACGCGAGATCGTTCCGGCTCGGGTTCGCCGGATGCGGCACGCGGTTGCCTCAGGCCGCGTGCCAGATACCAGAGGCCGAACCCGAACAGCACCAGGGCCGACAGGGCCGGCAGCATCTGGTTGATCCAGGGGGCGGATGATCCAGCCAGGGTCAGGAGCGATCCGATGACGGCGGTGGAGGCGATATGGGCCAGACCCGCCAAGGCGGCCAGGCCCAGGATGGTGGCCGTTCGCCAGCCCTGGGCCCGCCCGACCGCCACAAACGGCAGCCAATGGGTCGGCAGGGCGGCGTGCAGCAAGGCCGCCACAAAGCCGGCCCCGGCCAGGGACAGTAGCGACGCCTGGCTGAGGTCGCCGGACAGATCGAGCGGGAGGGTCATCTTGGCCGACCCCTTAGGCTGTTATGTTGTAACGGTCAAAGAATTCTGCGGTGATGACCCGTGCATTGCGCCGGGACGCGCCCGGCGCTCTATTGCGCACAAATCCAAGTCGGAGCTGACTCTGAACGCTGATCCCTACATCCTGTTCCTGCTGGCCCTAGGGCTGGTCATCCTGCTGGTGTCGTGGGCCCCGGTCGGGCTGAAGAACCTGCCGATCACCCTGGCTATCGTCTGTGTCGGGCTGGGGTTCGTTGTGTTCTCGACAGGGCTGCTGTCGTTCAACCCCGATCCGCGCACCTGGGATACCCGCACAGAGCGCCTGGCCGAGATCGTGGTCATCATCAGCCTGATGGGCTGTGGTCTGAAACTGGATCGCCCGGTCGGCTGGAAGAGCTGGGGCGCGACCTGGCGGCTCCTGGCCGTCGCCATGCCGATCACCATTGTGGCGGTGACCTTCCTCGGGATTTGGGGCCTGGGCTTTGCCCTGCCGATGGCGTTGCTGCTGGGCGCGTCGATGGCCCCGACCGATCCGGTGCTGGCCTCGGATGTCCAGGTCGGGCCGCCGGGCTCGGGCGATGACGACGAGGTGCGGTTCGCCCTCACCTCCGAGGCTGGCCTGAACGACGCTTTGGCCTTTCCCTTTGTGCATCTGGCTATCCTGGCCTCGCTGGGAGGGCTGGCGGTGCAGGGCGGTCTGGTGGAATGGGCCCTGGTCAAGGTGGTGTGGAAGATCGCCGCCGGCCTGGGCATGGGCTGGTTCGTCGGCTTCTCCTTCGGGCGGCTGCTGTTTCTGCGGGGCCTGTCGCGCACCGGCGACGGCCTGGTGGCGCTGGCGGCGACCTTTGTGGCCTATGCCGCGACCGAGCTGGTCCACGGCTATGGGTTTCTGGCGGTGTTCGTGGCGGCCCTGACCATTCGCCGGGCGGAACGCGAGAGCAGCTTTCACCACCGCATGCACGACCTGTCCGACCAGATTGAGCGGCTTTTGATCATGCTCTTGCTGGTGCTGTTCGGCGGGGCCCTGGCCAATGGCCTGATGGACAGTCTGAGGTGGTCCGACGCCCTGATCGGGCTGGGAATCCTCATGGTCGTGCGCCCGGTCGCCGGGATGATCGCCCTGGCGGGCGCGCCCTATCCGTGGCGGGAGCGTTGGCTGATGTCGGTGCTCGGCATCCGGGGCGTCGGCTCGATCTATTACATCGCCTACGGCATCAACCACGGCCAGTTCGGTGACAGCGAGCGGCTGTGGGCGATCACCGGCTTCATCATTCTGGCCTCGATCGTGATCCACGGCGTGACGGCGACCCCCGCCTTGCGGCGGCTGGCCCGCTGGCGGGCGGCCGGCGAAAGGGCCACGTTCGCCGCGCCGCAGGAGCCGAACTGAGATCCATCGACGACCGGGCCGCCTGATCTTGCTCAGACTGGCCGAAGCGTCCAGAAGAGCGCCGAACAACGGGAGACGTACAGATGGCCGGAGACTCCAGCTGGAACATGCCTGCGGGCGAGCTGATGAAGGGCAAGAAGGGCCTGATCATGGGGGTGGCCAATGCCAACTCCATCGCCTGGGGCATCGCCCAGCAGCTGGCGGCGCAGGGCGCGGAACTGGCCTTCACCTATCTCGGCGAGGGGCTGGAGCGCCGGGTGCGCCCCCTGGCCGAGAGCGTCGGGGCCAAGGCCATCATCCCGTGCGACGTCACCGACGACGCCTCCATGGACGCGGCCTTCGCCGAGCTGGAAAAGACCTTCGGCACGATCGACTTCGTGGTCCATTCGGTGGCCTTCGCCAACAAGAACGAGCTGCAGGGCTCGTTCGTCGAGAACACCACCCGCGACAGCTTCCTGCTGGCCATGAACATCTCTGTGTTCAGCTTCGTGGATGTGGCGCGCCGCGCCGCCGAGCTGATGCCCAACGGCGGTTCGATGATCACTATGACCTATCTGGGATCGGAACGGGCCATCCCGAACTACAACACCATGGGCGTGGCCAAGGCCGGGCTGGAAGCCGCCACCCGCTACATCGCACGCGACCTCGGCCCCCGCGGCATCCGGGTCAACGCGGTGTCGGCCGGGGCCATGCGGACGCTGAGCCTGGCGGGGATTTCGGGCGGGCGCGGAATGCTGTCCAAGGGTCGCGACATGTCGGCCATGAAGGAAGACACCTCCATGGAAGGCGTGGCCGGCTGTGCCCTGTGGCTCTGTTCGGACCTGGGCCTGTCGACGACCGGCGAGGTCATCCACGTTGACGCCGGCTTCCACATGATGGGCATGGCGGGGGACGAGGAGGGCTAGGAGTCAGGGATTGGGAAGAGGGGCACGCGCGCGTGCGCGTCTAGCCTCTGAAATCCTTCTCCCCTTGCGGGAGAAGGGTCATTTGGACGGGATCAGCAATCCCCGCTGCACCGCCGGGCGGGCCAGGCCCCGGTCCTGCCAGGCCTCGACGTTGCTGAAGTCGGCGTAGCCGACCAGGTCGCCCGCCCCGTAGAAGCCGACCAGATGATGTACCCAGCCGAGGGTGGCGATGTCGGCGATGGTGTAGTTGTCCTCACCCGAGCCCATGATCCAGTCGCGGTCGGCCAGCCGGTCGTTGAGCACGCCCAGCAGACGCCGGCTCTCGGCGACGTAGCGGTCGCGCGGGCGCTTGTCCTCAAAGGCCTTGCCGGCGAAGCGGTGGAAGAAGCCGACCTGGCCGAACATCGGGCCGATGGCCGCCATCTGGAACATCAGCCACTGGATCGTCTCGATCCTAAGGGCCGGATCTGTCGGCAGGAAGCGCCCTGATTTCTCAGCCAGATAGATCAGGATGGCTCCGGATTCCCACAGCGCCAGGGGGCGACCGTCCGGGCCATTGGGGTCGAGGATGGCCGGGATCTTGCCGTTGGGATTGAGCGACAGAAATTCGGGCGTCCAGGTCTCATTGGCCGTGATATCGACCAGATGCGGCTCGTAGGGCAGGCCGGTCTCTTCCAGCATGATCGAGACCTTCACCCCGTTGGGGGTGTTCAGCGAATAGAGCTGGATCCGGTCCGGGTGCTGCGCCGGCCAGCGAGCGGTGATGGGAAAGGCGCTGAGATCGGTCATGGGAGGGCTCCGGTTGGATCGGAGCCCTCATCTGGGGCAGCGCGCGCGATTTGCAACCTGGCTTCGTGTGGATGGCTTAGCCCACGGGGTAGATCTCGCCGTAGCAGGTGGGGCCGACGAACAGTGTCCCATCCGCCGATCTGGCCGGCGGGCCGCAGACGACGATGCTGCCGCTGTTGCGACGCATCAGATAGGTCCGGCGCTCGCCGGGCGTCACACCGTCCGATACGTTGCCCATGCAGTCGGGCAGACCGTTGGTCGTGAGGCTTTCGCTGACCATCCAGCGCCCGTCGTCGTCAACTTCGGTGCGGAAGCGTTTGGTGACCACCTCCTGACCGCTGGTCACGGTCATCTGGCCCTCTGAGCCAAACGTCCAGATTTCGGTACAGACCGGGCGACCGCCTGCACCTCTGTCCATGGTCTCGAACCGATATTCGCCTTCCAGCGTAACCGGAGGCGGCTGAACGGCGGTCAGAAACAGGGCGGCCGCCAGGCCGAGTTTGGACACAGACAGGAACATGAAAGGCACTCGCTACGAACGCGAACGGAATGACCATGCCCGCAGCGACGCGACAAGCCCCCGGATGCGAATGCTATTCCGCCTCGGAACCTGGGAAGATGCGGATGGCGCGCTCTTCGGGCGTCAGGCGTGATCCTCCGGGGCCACCCTGACCGGGGCGACCCCCGCCCGGCGGCGGGCCCGGCGGACGTCCTCCCGGCGGCGGTCCGCCCGGTCGCCCAGGGCCCATGCCGACCTCCCGGCTGGTGGCCGTCCGGTCCACGCCCAGGGTCACCCGCATCAGATAGCCGTCGGCAGTCTCGCTGACCCCGCCGAAGGTCGACCAGCCCTGGCCGCGGGCAATGCCGTCCATGGCGTTCAGGGTGTCGCGGGTCTCGGCCCGGCGATAGTCGGCGGCATTCTCATAGATGTATTCCGACAGGGCGTCGGGGAAGAACAGCTGGCAGGTCAGGACATTGGCCTCGGTGCCGTTGCGATCCAGAAAGACCTTCACATGGATGTGGGCGGTGCGGCCCCGATACCAGCCCGGATAGATGGTGGTCAGGCGCGCGATGCCGTCGGCGGTGGTCGGCTGCCAGCCCCGCAGAAAGGCCTCGCCCTCGGTGGAACCGTCCGGTCCCTGGCCGTCATAGCCGGAATAGGCACCCTGGGCATCGCAATGCCAGATGTGGACATGGGCCCCTTCGATCGGCGCGCAATCGGCCCCTTCAAGCACCCGGATTTCCAGCGCCAGAGGCAGGCCGGGCCGGTCCTCGCGCACATCGGCGCGCTCGAGATGGGGATCGAACCAGTAGGGCCCCTCGGTCGAATGCGGCGTCAGCAGACACATGGTGTCGGTGGTGGCCTGAGCCGCGCTGGTCGCGGCCGTGGCCTGGCCGGGGGCACAGCCGGCGGCGGCGGCGCCCAGGGCGACCACGCCGCCGCCCAGAAGCGAGCGGCGATTGAAGGCCAGGCGGATCGGGGTGTCGTTGCTCATGCCGAGACGTCCTTTCGAGATCAGACTCTGCAAACGGGCGGGCTGTACTGATCCGTCGCCAGCTGGCTGAATTTCGCCGTGATCGGTGGTATAAGCCCGGCCTCCCGTTATCGCAGGATCGACCCTTGAGCCATTCGCTCGACATCTCCCATGCCGCGCGGCCGCAGGCGGCTGCGCCCGTGAACCTGTCCGGGCTGACGCGTGAAGGGCTGCGCCAGGCCCTGATCGAGGCCGGCGTCTGCCCGCCCGAAAAGGCCAGGATGCGCGCCAGCCAGATCTGGGGCTGGATCCATCATTATGGGGTGACCGATTTCGCGGCCATGACCAATGTGGCCAGGGACATGCAGGCGAAGCTGGCCGAGGCCTTCACCCTGGCGCGGCCCGAGGTGGTCGAGCGCCAGGTGTCCAAGGACGGCACCCGCAAATGGCTGATCCGCACGGCCCCCGGCATCGAGATCGAGACGGTCTATATCCCCGATGTCGGTCGGGCCGGGGCGCTGTGTGTGTCGTCCCAGGTGGGCTGCACCCTGAACTGTTCCTTCTGTCACACCGGCACCCAGAAGCTGGTTCGCAACCTGACGGCCGCCGAGATCGTGGCCCAGGTCCAGGTGGCGCGCGACGACCTGGGCGAATGGCCGAGCCCTAAGGAAGACCGGCGGCTGTCCAACATCGTCTTCATGGGCATGGGCGAGCCGCTGTACAATCTGGACAACGTCGCCGACGCCATCGACATCATCTCGGACAATGAAGGCATTGCCCTGTCGCGACGGCGGATCACCGTCTCGACCTCCGGCGTGGTGCCCCAGCTTCAGGCGCTGGGCGAGCGGACCCAGACCATGCTGGCGATCAGCCTGCACGCCACCAACGATGCTCTGCGCGATGTGCTGGTGCCGCTGAACAAGAAGTATCCGCTGGAGCAGCTGATGGCCGGCATCCGGGCCTATCCGGGCCTGGGCAATGCGCGGCGGGTGACGTTCGAATACGTCATGCTGAAAGGCGTGAATGACAGCCCCGATGAGGCCCGCGCCCTGGTCAAGCTGATCTCGGGCATTCCGGCCAAGGTCAATCTGATCCCGTTCAATCCGTGGCCGGGCACCGACTATGAATGCTCGGACTGGAAGACGATCGAGAAATTCGCCGCCATTCTGAACAAGGCCGGATACGCCAGCCCGATCCGCACCCCGCGCGGGCGCGACATCCTGGCGGCCTGTGGCCAGCTGAAGTCCGAGAGCGAAAAGATCCGGGCCTCGGCCCTGCGAGCCATGATGAGCGTGGACTGACCTTGTCTCCTCCCCATCTGTGATGGGGAGGTGGATCGGTGCGGATACGCGCCGAGACGGAGGGGTTCTATCCGCCGCACTGTCGCCCTTCGGTCGACGGCCCCTCCACCCCTTCGGGGTCCCCCTCCCCATCGGAGATGGGGAGGAAACTAGGTTCAATGCCGGAAGATAATCATCGCCGCCGCGATCAGGAGCAGGCCGCCGCTGATCCAGCCGAAGGCGGGGTCGGTCATGCGGCGGGTCAGGGCGGCACCCGACAGGCCATAGGCGCTCATGGTGATCGCATCCAGGCCGATGGTGGCGACGGCAAACAGCGCCAGCTGGGGTGCCAGCGGTCGGGCCGGATCCAGAAACGGCGGCAGCACGGCGGTGAAGAACAGCACCGCCTTGGGGTTGGCAAACTGGACCATGAATCCGTCGATCAGCGGGCCGCGACGGGTCAGGTGGGCCTTGCCGGGATCACCCGGCGCATGGCCGGTCCCGCAAATGGCCTGGATGCCGAGCCAGGCGACGTAGAGTCCCCCGGCGATGGCGATGAAGCGGAAGATCGCTGGAAAGGCGGTCACCAGGGTGCCCAGCCCCAGGGCAGCGGCCCCGAACCAGACCAGGGTGGCCGCATTCATCCCCATCATGCCGAGCAGCGCCGCCGCCTTGCCGTCGCGCACGCCGGTGGCGACCGCGAACAGATTGGCCGGCCCCGGCGTCATGGCCAGCAGCGCCATGACCCCCAGAAAGGTCAGATAGCGATGCGGGTCGACGGGCCAGTCCATGCCGCCGTGTCGCGGCAACGGGCGGAGGCGTCAACGATCAATTGAAGCGGCCCGCCCCGGCGACCGGAGCGGGCCTGATTGCGTCGTCTTGAATACGGCCCTACTGGACCGGCAGGGTCCCGGCGACGGCCCCTTCGCCGGTGGTCGCCGGCTGACCGGGCTGGGCACCGGCGGCGGCGGCCTCTTCGCGGGCGATGGCCGCAGCGACGTTCAGGCGGACCTCATTGGGGATGGCCCGCACACTGGCCGGCCCCTCCTGCAGGGCGCGGGCAATGGCGGCCTGTTCCTGAGGATCGGTCGCGCGAGACTGGGCCCCCAGCAGATAGGCCTGAAGCTGGTTGGCGAAGCCGTCGATCTCGGGAGAATAGGACGCCAGGATGGTGTCGGTATTGGCGCGCTTCTGGGCCCCGTTGGTCGAGGCGTCGCTCAACATGGTCTGGATCTCGCCGATCATGGTCTGCATGCGGCCACGGAAGGCCTGGGCAGCCTGTTCGAAGGCAATGTCCTCGGCCGTCGGCTGGCGGGCAGGTGCCTGGGGGGCGGTCGGCTGGCCGGCTTCCTGGGCCAGGGCCGGCGTCGAGAAGGCGAGGACCGCAGCGACGGCCAGGGCGGAACGCATGATCATGGGGGGATAGCTCCAAGGTGCCCCGGTCTGCCGGGTGCGTGAGGTCGTTAGCCGGTCTTGGCGGCGAAAAAGCGGCACCAGACTAGCCACGAATGGTACGCCGGTGTCCACGGATTACGCGCCCGTGGCGAAGATCAAGGTTAAGCCCGCCCCGGCCTGACATGCCCTGATTGGCACAGTCCGAACAGAGGCCTGGAACCATCGTCAGTTTTCGTCGGCTCAGGACCTGAGATGTTCGTCAGGTCAGATAGGGGCCCCACATCAGGGCGACCGTTCCGAAAACGCCGATCGCCGTATAGGCCGTCGCCAGAACCAGGATCGTGGCCGTCAGCAGCTTCAAGGCTGGATTGCTGAGGCGTCCTGCCGCCATGTAAAGTTCCAGAACCGCCAGGGGGATAAGATAGGCCCCGAAGGTCAGGACGATGTCGGCCGGTCCCGACAGGGTGTCGTTCATCCCGACCGGTCCCTGATTTATGAGGACCCAGCCCATCAGCCCCACACGCAGGAACCAGACCCCGCTGGCCACCATGAAGGTTCGCATCGCCCAAATGCGATGTCGATCAAATCGCCGTTTGACCGCATTTTTCCAGGTCAGACCGGCGAAACCGAGAATGAGTATGGCGTCGACCAGAATGGCGACGGCCGAAATCTGCGACAAATAGGTGCCACGCACGACCGTCAGCCAGATGCCGCTCAAGGCTTCGACCACCGCCAGCGTCAGATAGATCCGGCCCGTCCAACGGTGAAGGCGCGGTCGCCTCTGGCGCAGCCTCGGGATCAGTTGCATCAGGCCGCACAGGATCATCACCGAGGCCAGCAGAACATGTATCGCGAAGACCGCATTGCCGGCGTTGTCGCCGGCGATGTGGCCGTCGATCAGCGGCTTGTCGTTCCATCCCGGGAAGTTTAGTTGGGCCGTTCGCACGCCGTAGAAGGCGAGAATGAAAACGATGAAGGCGAGCTGACCGGTCGCGACGACGCTGAACCAGCCGATCCCCGACCAGCGGAGTATCCGATCAAACACGGGCGGGTCTTGTGGCGTGGGTAATTGTGACGACATTCGGGATCTCCAGTCATGGGGAGGGCGGAGCCGATCCGATCGCTTGCGTCCGCGAGGCGCGTCTCGCCGATTTGGAATTCGGCCAGACGTTTCGCCCGGTCGCCCGGGGCCGGCGATGGACAGCGGCAGGGGGCAGGTGCATGGACTCGCCGGTGAGCCAGCCCGCGATGAGCGCCGCCCCCGCCCCTGACGCCGTGTCGGCTCTGCGCAGCCTGCGCGACGGCGGACACGCGCGCCTTTTGGTCCACACCGTCATCGCCGGGCTGTCGTTCGTCGCCTTCATCCTGGCGCGCTTGCTGGATGGCCCGGTCGGTCTGATGCTCCTGGCCATCGGGGCGTCGGCCTGTGGCTGGGCCTGGTTGTTTGCCCGGGCCCTGTTCGATCCGGCGCGTCACGACGCGGTCTGGCCCCGCGCGGTGGTTGCGGTGGTGGCGGTCTCGGGGGCCGTCTCGGTGCTCGGCTCGGACGGCGACCTGGCCGCAAGGGTCGCGGGCAACCTCTATGTGCTCAGCGGATCTGCGGCCCTGTTGATGACGCTGATCGAACCGTTTCAGACGCACGGATGCCGGACGCCGCCATCGGAGAAGCGGTTCCGCGCCGTGTTCGTCATCGCCTTCGTTCTGTTGGCCGGGATCTCGGTTTTGGGGGTGTGGCTGCGGCCCGAGCCGATCTATGTCGCCAGCGCGGCGCTCAGTCTGGCGGGCGCGGTCGCGGCGACGGTGTTTCGCCTCTCGCATCCCCTAAAGGCCGACGCCGCCCGGGCCCGGCAGCCGGCCACCGATGAGGATCGCCGCCTTGGAGAGCGCCTGACGGCCCTGCTGGTCGGTGAAGCGATCTATGCCGACCCGGATTTACGGATCGCCGATGTTGCCCAGCGCCTGAACGAGCCAGAGCACCGGGTTTCACGCTGCATCAGCGCGGCGCTGGGATTTGCGAATTTCAACCGGCTGATCAATCACCACCGAATCAACCTGGCCAAACACCTGCTGGCCGCGCCGGAGGAAGAGCGGTCGATCCTGGAGATCGCCCTGGATTGCGGCTTCGGGTCGGTGGGGCCGTTCAACCGGGCCTTCAAGGATGAGACGGGCATGACACCGCGGGCCTGGCGAGCGGGGCGAACCGCCCCTACCCTCGCCGATCCCGTTTCCCCAGCACCCGCAGACGCAGGGCATTCAGCTTGATAAAGCCCTCGGCGTCGTGGTGGTCATAGGCCTGGACGCCTTCTTCGAAGGTGACGAGGTCCTGGTCATAGAGGCTGTGCTCGCTTTCGCGGCCGATGACGGTGGCGTTGCCCTTGTAGAGTTTGACGCGGACGGTGCCGGTGACCTTTTCCTGGCTCTTGTCGATGGCGGCCTGGAGCATTTCGCGCTCGGGCGCGAACCAGAAGCCATTGTAGATCAGGTGGGCGTATTTGACCGCCAGCTCATCCTTCAGGTGCATGGCCCCGCGATCCAGCGTGATGGATTCCATGCCCCGGTGCGCGGCCAGCAGGATGGTGCCGCCGGGGGTCTCATAGACGCCGCGCGACTTCATGCCGACGAAGCGGTTCTCGACCAGATCGAGCCGGCCGATGCCATTGTCATGGCCGTACTGATTGAGGGCGGTCAGGAGGGTGGCGGGGCTCATGGCCTCGCCATTGATCGAGACGGCGTCGCCGCGCTCAAAGCCGATTTCGATGACGGTGGCCTGATCGGGCGCGGCCTCGGGGCTGATGGTGCGCTGGTGGACGAACTCGGGGGCCTCGACGGCGGGGTCTTCCAGCACCTTGCCCTCGGATGAGGAGTGCAGAAGGTTGGCGTCGACGCTGAACGGGGCCTCGCCGCGCTTGTCCTTGGCGATGGGGATCTGGTGCTCTTCGGCAAAGGCCAGCAGGGCCTCGCGGCTCTTGAAATCCCATTCACGCCAGGGGGCGATGACGCGGATGTCCGGCTCCAGGGCGTAATAGCCCAGCTCGAAGCGGACCTGATCATTGCCCTTGCCCGTCGCCCCATGACAGACGGCGTCGGCCCCGACCATGCGGGCGATCTCGATCTGGCGCTTGGAGATCAAGGGCCTGGCGATGGAGGTGCCGAGCAGATACTGACCTTCATACAGGGCATTGGCCCGGAACATCGGAAAGACGAAGTCGCGCACAAACTCTTCGCGCAGGTCGTCGATGAAGATGTTCTCCGGCTTGATGCCGAGTTTCAGCGCCTTTTCGCGGGCGGGTTCCAGCTCATCGCCCTGACCCAGGTCGGCGGTGAAGGTCACGACCTCGGCCCCGTATTCGGTCTGAAGCCATTTCAGGATGATCGAGGTATCCAGGCCGCCGGAATAGGCGAGGACGACCTTCTTGGGGGCGGGCGTGTCGGACATGGCGGCGGCTTTCGTCTGGGGAGGCGCGCCCTTTAACCCCTGACGGGCTCTGACGCAAAGTCAGGTTTCATGGCCAGTTCATCGCGGGACGCGCTAGTCTGAGCTTGTCACAGTTCGGGGGAATAAAATGCGTCCAGGGCCGATAATTGCGCTGTGTGGGCTCGCCGTCGCCGGGGCGGCGCTCAACGGCTGCGCCACCCTGTCCGAAGAGCAGTGCGTCGTCGGCGACTGGTACGGCATCGGCCAGGGGGACGGGGCGCAGGGCCGTAGCCACGCGCGCCTGGAAGAGCATATCGAGGCCTGTCAGCGGCACGGCGTCACGCCCGACCACCTCCTGTATGAACAGGGCCGCCAACAAGGCCTGCTGAGCTATTGTACGCCCCAAAGCGGCTTTCGCGTGGGGCGGCACGGGTCCGGCTATGACGGCGTCTGCCCGGCCGATCTGGAGAGTGACTTTCTCGCCGGCTATTCGGACGGTCGGCTCGTTCATGCGGTCCAGAGCACCTACAATGAGGCCCTGAACGAGGAACATCGCTACCTGCAAAGGGCGCGCGACATCGAAGGCCAGATCCGAAACGAAGAGGCTGCGTTGGGAGGGCCGGACCTGACGGACGAACAGCGCCGCACGATCCGAGGGCGCATCCGCCAGCTCAGAGACGATCGCGACCGGGCCCTGGACTATGCCCGCGACGCCCAATGGCGGATGCGGGACGCCGAGCGCGAACTCTATGCCCTGCGGGCCCGGTTCGCTGCCTATTACGGCAGTTGGTGATCAGGCGCGTCCTAGACCGCAGTCCCACCCACCGTCAGGCCGCCGATCTTGAGCGACGGCTGGCCGATGCCGACGGGCACGCCCTGGCCGGACTTGCCGCAGACGCCGACGCCGGGGTCGAAGGCGAAGTCATTGCCGATCATCGAAATCTTCTGAAGGGCCGTGGCCCCGTCGCCGATCAGGGTCGCGCCCTTCACCGGGGCGGTGACCTTGCCGTCCTCGATCAGATAGGCCTCGGTGCACTGGAAGACGAACTTGCCGTTGGTGATGTCGACCTGGCCGCCGCCGAAGTTGACGGCATAGAGGCCGCGCCTGGTCGAGGCGATCATGTCGGCCAGCGTATCGGACCCGCCCTCCATGAAGGTGTTGGTCATGCGCGGCATCGGAATGTGGGCGAATGACTGGCGCCGACCATTGCCGGTGGCCTCCATGCCCATCAGCCGGGCCGACATGCGGTCGTGCATCATGCCGACCATGATGCCGTCCTCGATCAGGACGTTGCGGCGGGTCGGGGTGCCCTCGTCGTCGAACGAGAGCGAGCCTCGGCGACCGGCGATAGAGCCGTCATCGACGACGGTGACACCCGGCGCGGCGACGCGGTGGCTCATCTTGCCGGAAAAGACCGACGAGCCCTTGCGATGGAAATCGCCCTCGAAGCCGTGCCCGACGGCCTCGTGCAGCAGCACGCCGGGCCAGCCGGCGCCCAGCACCACATCCATCTCGCCGGCCGGACAGTCGATGGCGTCGAGATTGACCAGGGCTTGACGGATGGCCTCATCGACCTGGTCCTGCCAGCGGTCCGGGGCGATCCAGGTCTCGAAACCGGCGCGGCCGCCGGCCCCCTGAGACGCGCTCTCGCGCCGTCCGTCCTTTTCGACCGTCACCGAGACATTGACCCTGACCAGCGGCCGGACGTCACTCAGCCGTCGCCCGTCGGCGCGCAGGATTTCGATGGCGCGGCGTTCGCCGGCGATGGAGGCCGAGACCTGGACCACACGCGGATCCCGGGCGCGGGCGAAGGCATCGATCTCCTGCAACAGGGCGATTTTGTCAGAAAAGGCCGGCGCGGCGAGCGGATCGACCTCGTCATAGAGCTTCTGGTTGGTGGCGGCGGGACCGATGGCGGCGGTTCCGGCCCGGCCCTGTTTGGCCAGGGCGGCGGCATCGGCGGCCCGCCGCATGGCCTCAACGCTGATTTCATTGGAATGGGCGTAGCCGGCCGTCTCTCCAGAGACGACGCGCAGGCCGAAGCCCTCACTGGCGTCATAGGCGGCGGACTTCAGCCGCCCGTCATCGAACAGCAGGGACTCGCTCTCGGAGCGTTCGAGAAACAGCTCACCATCGTCGGCACCGGTCAGGGCCTCTGCAAGCACGGCACCGGCGGTCTCTGGCGAGACGCCGGCGGTTTCCAGGATGGGGGGTGGGGGAACGGCGATGGTCATGGCCTATCAGTTAGGCGCTCCGACCGTCGCCGTCACCTCCCGAGGCTCATTCTTCGCCGGCCACCTGCACCGCGCCGACGCCGGTGATCTCCTGGGTCAGGCGGGCCGGGCGCTGAACCAGGTCGACGTTGCCCACGCCCATGATGACGACATGGGCCGATTCGACGGCGCGGACCTCGGCCCCGCCGGCACCGGCGATGCGAATGTCGGCGGTCTGGGCGACCAGGCCCTCCAGGTCGGCGTCGCCGGCTCCGGCGATCATGAGGTTCAGGGTCGAGGTGCGGCCGGTGGCCTCGACATCGCCGGCCCCCGCGACCTGGATTTCGAGGGTTTCGCGATCAAGGTTGTTCAGGGTGAGGTCGCCGTAGCCGTCCAGGATGAAGCGGCTGACGTCCGGGGCGGTGATCTGGACGGACAGGTCCTCGTCGCGCCCCAGAATGGTGATGCGGTTGTCGTCACCGTCGCCGTCCGGCAGGGACAGGCGGCCGTCGACCAGGGTCACGCGCTGAACCACGCCTTCGGGGCCGCGGACCACGACGGAGGTTTCGTCGCCCTGGGTGAAGGTGACGTCGGCCGGCAGGGCCAGGGTCAGGGTGTCGGTGCCGGACCATTCCAGCGTGCGCTCGACAGACGGGCCGGACCAGTCGACCGAAGCGTGGCCGTCATTGTCCCAGTCGCTGAGGTCCACGGCCCAGCCGCCGCGGAGCAGTTCGGGGCCCCCGAGGGCGGCGGCACCGGCGAAGGAAACCAGCATCAGCACGAAACTGGCGGCGGCGATGATGAGCAGGGTGCGAACCATCTCAGATGTCTCCGGCGTTGGACTGTTGCAGGGCCGGCTTGAGCAGCCGGTAGTGAAGGCGACCGAACCAGACCAGGAAGTTGACGAGCCAGACGGTCAGGACCGCCATGACCGCGCACATCAGCACGCCCAGCGCCATGACGCCGACGCCGGCCAGGATCGCCACCAGCGGGCCACCCGGAGGGGCCGCGAACGGGCCGGCGACAAAGACGACCCCACCGGCAAAGAAGACCCCGATGCCGGCCACGAAGATCGCGGTCAGGCTCGACACCACGCCGACCAGCAGCGGCAGCAGGAACAGGATGTCGATCGAGGCCAGGCCGATCAGGGCAACGAGGGCGGCCACGGCATTGCCTGGTGTCTTGTCGGCCTCCCAGCGGGCCAGACCGGCCTCGGCCCGGACCTCGCGGGCCAGACGCTCGGGATTGCCCAGGGCGGCGGCGATCTCGGCCTCGGCCCGGCCCTTGGCCTGGGCCTCGACGAAATGGGCCTCGTGGTCGGCGACGATCTCGTCGATCGTTTCGGGCGGCAGGCCGTTCAGGCCCCGCCGCAGCCGGGTCAGGAACTCGGCGCGGGTCATGCGGTCTCTCCAGTCTCAGAAGGGGTGGCGGCGTTGAGGATGCCGTCGACGGCCCGCGAGAAGCCCAGCCATTCGGCTTTCTGGGATTCGAAGGCGCGGCGTCCGGCTTCGGTCAGGCGGTAATATTTGCGCGAGGGCCCGGTCGGGCTCTCGACCAGATAGGTCTCGACCAGGCCATCGGTCTGCATCCGACGCATCAGGGGGTAGATGGTGCCCTCGCCCATGCCGATGTCATCGGCCAGCCGCGCCGCGATCTCATAGGCATAGTTGTCGCGCGCCGAAAGCAGGGCCAGGACGCACAGGCCCAGCACCCCTTTTTTCAGCTGAATGTCGATGCCGTCAGGCATGGAGACGCTCTCCTGGTTGATTTCGTTATCGCAAGGTATCTTTTATCGCAAGGTAGCTGTCAATATACAGATTTGTAATGCGGCATCGCCCCGGTGCGGTCGGGCGCGTCAGACGGCTTGGCAAGTGCGAGGCGACCCGATATGTCAGCCCGAAATCCCTCCGCCGCCCCGCGCGGGCATTGGCGCGTGGGTGTTGAGAAAATCCGGGCCGTCAAGTCATGAAGAATGGGGGAATAGGCATGGGCAAGGGGATCGCCGGCCTGACAGCTCTGGCCAGTGCGACGCTGCTGTCAGGCGCGGCCTGGGCCAGTACGACCGTCGGCCAGCCGACTCCGGGCGGCATCGGCCTGCAGGAAGCCGCGTCGCCTCTGAAGCATGACGCACACTTCTTCCATGACGGGATCCTGATGCCGATCATCACCGGCATCACCCTGCTCGTGCTGGGTCTGCTGATCTGGGTGGTAGTTCGCTACAACAAGAAGGCCAACCCGACCCCGGCGAAGTGGAGCCACAACACCACCATCGAGGTGGTCTGGACCCTGGTGCCGGTGCTGATCCTGGCCTTCATCGCCGTGTTCTCGTTCCGGCTGCTGTATGCCTACAACGACATGCCCGAGCCGGATGTGACGGTGAAGGTCACCGGCTATCAGTGGAACTGGGGCTACGAATATCCCGAGTACGGGATCTCCGAGTACATCTCCAACGTCCTGCCCGAGGCCGAGGCGCGCGCCCAGGGCGTGCCCTATCTGCTGGCGGCTGATGAGCCGATGGTGGTGCCGGTCGGTCAGGTCGTCCGTCTGACGGTGACGGCCTCGGACGTCATCCATGCGGTGGCCCTGCCGGCCTTCGGCCTGAAAACCGACGCCGTTCCGGGGCGCGTCAACGAGACCTGGTTCCGGGCCGAACGCCCGGGCATCTATTACGGCCAGTGTTCGGAGCTTTGCGGCATCAACCACGCCTATATGCCGCTGCAGATCAACGTCGTAACCCAGGCCGAGTTCGAGCAGTGGGTCGCGTCGCGCGGCGGCTCGATGACCTACCTGGCCGACCAGGCTGCCGAAGCCGCCGCCGCTGAGGCCGCTGAAGCCGCCGCCGCCGCTGCAGCCGAAACGGCCGCCGCCACTGAAGCCGGGACCGAAGCAGGGGCCGAGGCGGCCACCGCCGAGGGCGAAACCACAACCGAACCGACGGCCTCCGCGCCGGCGGCCCAGTAAGACCGGGGCTCGACACAGACATGGCAACTGTCCAATCCGCTCAGGCCGGTCACGACGACCACCACGATCACGACCACAAGCCGGGCTTCTTCACCCGTTGGTTCCTGTCGACCAACCACAAGGACATCGGCACCCTGTACCTGCTCTTCGCGATCATGGCGGGGATTGTCGGGGGGCTGATGTCCGGCCTGATCCGCTGGGAACTGGCCGAGCCAGGCCTGCAGGTCTTCACCCCGGGGTCGATGCTGTCCCAGATCGGGCTGTTCGATCTGGCCGACGAAAGCCGGGCCAAGCACGCCTATAATGTGGTCGTCACCGGCCATGCCCTGGTGATGATCTTCTTCATGGTCATGCCGGCCATGATCGGGGGCTTCGGCAACTGGTTCGTGCCGATCATGATCGGGGCGCCGGACATGGCCTTCCCGCGCATGAACAACATCTCCTTCTGGCTGCTGGTCGTGGCCTGGGTGCTGCTGCTCATGTCGATGTTCGTGGACGGCGGGCCGGGCCGCGGCTTCGGCGGCGGCTGGACCATCTATCCGCCGCTGTCGACCTCGGGCCACACCGGCCCGGCCATGGACCTGGCGATCTTCTCGCTGCACGTCGCAGGGGCCTCGTCGATCCTGGGTGCTATCAACTTCATCACCACCATCTTCAACATGCGCGCGCCGGGCATGACCCTGCACCGCATGCCGCTGTTCGTGTGGTCGATCCTGGTCACCGTCTTTCTGCTGCTGCTGTCGCTGCCGGTCCTGGCCGGTGCCATCACCATGCTGCTGACGGACCGGAACTTCGGCACCAGCTTCTTCAATCCCGCCGGGGGCGGCGATCCGGTGATGTTCCAGCACCTGTTCTGGTTCTTCGGTCACCCCGAGGTGTACATCCTGATCCTGCCGGGCTTCGGCATCATCAGCCACATCGTCTCGACCTTCAGCCGCAAGCCCGTGTTCGGCTATCTGGCCATGGCCTATGCCATGGTGGCCATCGGTTTCGTCGGCTTCATCGTGTGGGCGCACCACATGTTCACGGTCGGCATGAACGTCGATCTGCGCGCCTATTTCACGGCGGCCACCATGGTCATCGCCGTGCCGACGGGCGTGAAGATCTTCTCGTGGATCGCCACCATGTGGGGCGGCTCCATCGACTTCAAGACGCCGATGCTTTGGGCGCTCGGCTTCATCTTCCTGTTCACCGTCGGCGGTGTGACCGGCGTGGTCCTGGCCAATGCGGGCATCGATTACAGCCTGCACGACACCTATTACGTCGTGGCCCACTTCCACTATGTGCTGAGCCTGGGGGCCGTCTTCGCCATCTTTGCGGGCTTCTACTACTGGTTCGAGAAGATGTTCGGCGTGCGCTACAACGAGTTCCTGGGCACCCTGCATTTCTGGGTCATGTTCGTGGGCGTAAACCTGGTCTTCTTCCCCCAGCACTTCCTGGGCCTGCAGGGGATGCCGCGTCGCTACGTCGACTATCCGGAAGCCTACACCCTGTGGAACCATGTCTCGTCGGTCGGCTACGTCATCACCATGGCGGGTGTGGTCGTTTTTCTGGTGATGCTGATCGAGGCCGCCGTGCGCCGTCGTCCGGGCCGGGCCAATCCGTGGGGTGAGGGCGCGACGACGCTGGAGTGGACCCTGTCCTCGCCGCCGCCGTTCCACCAGTTCAACACCCCGCCGGTGATCAAGGCCGACGATCACCACTAGGCCGGCGGGGCCTCAGGTCCCGTTCGCTCTTCACCTTCGCGCGGGGACGAAGCCCTTAGGTTTCGTCCCCGATGCTTTTCGGATCGCCATGACCGACGCCGCCGACAAGCCGACCGCCGCCGCCGAGCCCCGGGACTATGTCCAGTTGCTCAAGCCACGGGTGATGTCGCTGGTCGTGTTCACGGCGCTGACGGGGCTGGTCGTTGCCCCGGGTCAGATGAACCCGCTTCTGGCAGCCATCTCGGTCCTGTGCATTGCGCTGGGGGCCGGGGCGGCAGGGGCCCTGAACATGGCCCTGGAGGGGGAAACCGACGCCCTGATGCGGCGAACACGGGGTCGCCCCGTCGCCGCCGGTCGTGTGCCGCGCGGCGACGCCCTGACCTATGGCGTCCTTCTTTCGATCGCTTCGGTAAGCCTGCTGGGCCTCGGCGTGAACTGGCTGGCCGGCGGCTTGCTGGGGCTGACCATTGTCTATTACGCTGGCCTCTATACGCTGGTCCTCAAGCGACGCACGCCCCAGAACATCGTCATTGGCGGGGCCGCCGGGGCCTTCCCACCGGTGATCGGCTGGGCCGCAGCGACCGGCGAGGTCCCCTGGCAGGCCTGGCTCCTGTTTCTGATCATCTTCCTGTGGACGCCGCCGCATTCCTGGGCTTTGGCGCTCTATTCGGCCGGGGACTACGCCAAGGCTGGCATCCCGATGATGCCGGTGGCCCGCGGCGCGTCCTCGACGCGGCTGCAGATCCTAATCTATTCGCTGGTGCTGGTTCCGGTGGCGGTGCTGCCGGGTGTCGTTGGGCTGGGGGGGACGGTCTATCTGGCGGTGTCGATCGCCGGCGGCCTGGTGTTCCTGCTGTTGGCCTGGCGGCTGTTTCGCAGTCGCGCCGGCGACCAGCCCGACAAGGCCGAGGCCATCGGGCGCGAGGCGGCCCTCTATGACGTCCGCGTCGAGGCCAAGGCGGCGCGCAATCTGTTCGCCTATTCGATCCTGTATCTCTTCGGCCTGTTCGCGGCCCTTCTGATCGAAGCCGCCCTGTTGTAGAAGCCCGCCATGACCGAAGAAGAGATTGCCGCCCGCAAACGCCGGAACCTGGCTCTTGCCGGAGCCCTGATTCTGTTCGTCGTGCTGGTGTTCACCATCACCGTCCTGCGCCTGACGTCCAACATCGCCGCGAGCGCCGGATGAACCGCAATACGCGCGTGGCGCTGATCTGTGCGGGCGTCTTCGTCCTGATGGTCGGGGCGTCCTTCGCAGCGGTGCCGCTCTATCGCCTGTTCTGCCAGGTTACCGGCTTTGACGGCACCACCCAGCAGGCGGTCGCCGCGCCCGAGCGGGTGCTGGATCGCACCTTGAACATCAATTTCGACACCAACGTCCGGGGTGTGCCGGTCACCTTCCAGGCCGAACAGGTCCGCCAGGTGGTGCGCGTGGGTGAGCCGACCATCGCCTTCTTTCGCGTGACCAACACCTCCGACCATCCGGTAGAGGCCACGGCCGCCTACAATGTCGTGCCCGAGCACGCGGGGGCCTATTTCCTGAAGCTGCAGTGCTTCTGTTTCGAATCGCAGCGGATCGAGCCGGGCCAGACCCTGGAGTTCCCGGTCCAGTATTTCATCGACGAGACCATCGAAACCGAGCCGGAGGGGCGCGGGATCCGTAACGTCACCCTGTCCTACACCTTCTATCCCACCGAGGGGTTCAATCCGCAGGCAGACGCCTCTAGCGGAGCGGCCCCGGCCCCGCTATAGCCGAAACCAGCAGATTCCAGCCGAGCGAGCCCATGGCCCACGACGCCGTCCAACACGACTACCATCTTGTGAACCCCAGCCCCTGGCCGCTGGTGTCCTCCATCGCCGTCATGGTGATGTTCGTGGGTGCCGTGATGTGGATGAAGGGCCTGTTCGGGATGCCGGAAGGCACCCAGTGGCTGTTCTTCGCCGGCCTGGCGGGCGTGCTCTATTCGATGGTCGGCTGGTGGGGCGACGTCATCAAGGAAAGCCGGGGCGGTGATCATACGCCCGTGGTCCAGCTCGGCCTGCGCTACGGCATGATCCTGTTCATCGCCTCGGAGATCATGTTCTTTGTGGCCTTCTTCTGGATGTTCTTCGAAATGGCCCTGTGGAACGAGCACAGGACCCTGTCGTCGATCGAGGAAGTGCGTCAGGCCTGGTCGACCTGGCCGCCCCAGGGCGTCGAGACGCTGAATCCGTGGCATCTGCCGTTCCTCAACACCGTCATCCTCCTGCTGTCAGGCACGACGGTGACCTGGGCTCACCACGCGATTCAGGTCGGCAACCGCAAGGAAGCCAAGTACGGCCTGTTCCTGACGATCGCGCTGGGCGTGCTGTTCACGGCCATCCAGGCCTATGAGTACCAGCACATCATCGGCCACCACCTGTTCTTCAACGAGGAGGCCGCCTCGTCGGGCCTGTACGGCTCGATCTTCTTCATGGCGACGGGCTTCCACGGCTTCCACGTCCTGATCGGCACCCTGTTCCTGATCGTCTGCCTGCTGCGCCTGCTGGCCGGCCAGTTCACCCCCCAGAAGCACTTCGGATTCGAGGCCGCGGCCTGGTACTGGCACTTCGTGGATGTGGTGTGGCTGTTCCTGTTCGCCTTCGTCTATGTGGCGTTCGGCGGAACGGGCGGGGCCTGATCGGCCCCGCCGGTCCCCACATTTCCTTATCCGGCCACTTGCCGTAAAAGGCCGCGATGTCGCCTCCGCCCGCGCGCGCCTTTCCCTGGATCCTGACTGTTGTGACCGCCGCCGTCCTGGCGGTGCTGATCTCGCTCGGCATGTGGCAGGTTCAACGTCTGGCCTGGAAACAGGATCTGATCGCCCGCATCGATGCCGCCCAGGCGGCTCTGCCGATTCCGCTGGATCAGGCCCTGGCGCGACCGGATCCGGAGTTCACGCGCGTGGTCGTCACCTGTCGTGGGCTGGACCGGGCCCGGTTCGTCTTGCTGCGAACCCTGGTCGACGGTGAGCCCGGCGTGCGGCTGGTTTCGCTCTGCTCAGACCAGGAGCCGATCCTGGTGGATCGCGGCTTCGTCGCCGAGGCCATTTCGGCACGGCCTGCTCAGGACGGCGGCACCATGCCGGTGGTGGTGCGCGGGATCCTGCGCCGCGGCGAGCCGTCCAACGCCTTCACCCCGCCCCCCGGCGAGGGTCTGGTCTATGTGCGTGACCTCGGCCTGTTGGCAGATGCCCTTGGCGCGCAGACGTCGCGACGTGATCTGATGATCGTGGCCGAGACCTCGTCCAATCCCGAATGGGCGGCGCTTCGTCCCGTCGCCTTGCCCGAGGGCCTGAGCAACAACCACCTGGGCTATGCCATCACCTGGTTCGGCCTGGCGGCGGCCCTGATCGGCGTCTATCTGGCGCTCCTGTCGCGGCGGCTGCGGGCATGAGTGCGACCCTGCATGTGCTGTCGAGCGGCCTCAAGGTCGTGTGTGATCCGGTTGCGGGCCTGCGGTCTCTGGCGGTCGCGGTTATGGCGGACGGCGGCGCGCGCCACGAAGACGAAGCCCGCTCCGGTTGGTCGCATCTGCTGGAGCATATGGTCTTCAAGGGGGCCGGGGGACGCTCGGCCCGGGAACTGATCGAACGGATCGAGGCCGCCGGCGGCAGCATCAATGCCGCCACCGGTCAGGAACGCACCACCTTCACTGCCCGCGTGCTGGCCGGGGACCTGGAACTCGCCCTGTCGAGCCTGTCGGACCTGGTGTTCCGCCCGACGCTCGATGCCGACGAACTGGAACGCGAGAAGGATGTCGTGGCCCAGGAGATCGCCGAGGCTTTTGACGCGCCCGACGACCATGTCTTTGAGCTGGCGCAGGGCTGCGCCTTTAACGGTCAGCCACTAGGCCGTCCAATCCTGGGCTCGAACGACAGTCTGGCGACGGCGGATCGCGACCAGCTGGAGGCCTGGCGGGCCCGGCTCTATGCGCCCGAGCGGATGGTGGTTTCGGTCTCCGGCGCGGTCAGCGAAGACGAGCTTCTGGCCCTGGCCGAGCGCTGGTTCGGAGAGCCGGCCTGGGGTCAGGTCGCCGATGTCGCGAGCGCCACCTTCATCGGCGGCACGACCGGCGAGACGCGCCGGATCGAACAGGCCAATCTGGTCTTTGCGGTGCCCGGCCTGGCGGTGCGCGATCCCGATCTGAGCGCCCAGGCCCTGCTGATTGAGATCCTGGGCGGCGGCATGGCTTCGCGCCTGTTTCAGGAAGCGCGCGAGGTTCGCGGCCTCGCCTATGCCGTCGACGCCGGCTACGAGACATTTTCCGATGGCGGTCTGATTTCGATCTTTGCGGGAACGGCGGGCGACAAGGCGACCGAAATGGCTGGCCTGGCCGCGTCGGAGCTTCGACGTCTGACCGAGGGCGTCACCGAGGCCGAGCTGTCGCGGGCGCGCGCCCAGTTCCTGGCCGGGCTCTACATGGCCGAGGAAAGCCTCGCCGCGCGGGCCGACCGCCACGCCTGGCTGGCGCTGGTCTGGGATCGGCTGATCCCGTCCAACGAGGTCGCCCAGCGGCTGATGGCGATTGAGCACGCCGACCTGGTCCGGGTGGCCGGTCGTCTGTTCGAACCCGGCCGCGCGGCCTCGGCGGCGATCGGGCCGGGCAGGTCTGCCGCCGCCCCCGAGGCCTTTGCGCGCGCCCTGTTGCCTTAGGCTGCCGCTCGACGCACCTTGTTCCCCGGAGGCGTTCGATGCGGGCCATATCTGCGACCCTGATGTTAGCTGTCTGCCTGGGTCTGGCGGCCTGCGAGCGGGCGGCCGAAGAACCGTCGGCGGCGGGGGCGGGCGCGCCGGCGGCGACCTCGATCAAGGCGACCCAGGCCATGGACCTGATCAACGCTGAGGTCGAGCCCATGATCTGGGACAGCGCGACCCAGGGCGGCCGTGATCGCGGTACGCTGGAGATCGAACTGCATTCGCTGGAGGGGCCTTGGCGCTGGTGGTCGCGTCAGCGGCGGGTGATGAGCGACGGCCAGATCTGGTGGGGCCTGTTCGCAGACGTCACCTTTTCCGTCGCCCCTGAGGACCTGGCGATACCCGTCACGGTCACCCAGGGGGCCGAGGATCGCTGGGATGTGGTCGTAAGCTGTCGATCGGGCACCTGCTTCCGCATGAGCGGTTCGGAGGCCACCGGCGAGGGCACGCTGGAACAGGTGGAGGCCGCCCTGAACGCGCCGTCGCCGACGGATCGGCAGATCGACGCGGTCTATTTTCCCTTCCGCACCCAGGACCAGGCCGATCGTGTCGCCACCGCCATGAACGAGCTCCTGGCCCTGCAGGGAGCGCAGCCGGCCACCACCGCGACCACGACCGGCGAGCCGCGATGAGCCGCCACCGATGATCGCCCTGTTCGACTGGATGAATCCCGATCCGTCGCTGTTCGTGGAGGGTGGCCCGGTGAGCCTGCGCCCGCCGCGCGGATCCGATTACCGGGCCTGGGCCGAGCTTCGAACCCACTCACGGGATTTCCTCCAGCCGTGGGAGCCGGCCTGGCCCCACGATGACCTGACCCCAGCCGCCTTCAAGCGCCGGCTGTCGGTCTATGCCCATGAGATCGAGGTCGGTGGGGCCTATCCTTTCTTCGTGTACCGGGCCGAGGATCAGGCGCTGGTCGGCGGGGTGACCCTGTCGAACATCCGGCGCGGTGTGGCCGAGACGGCGACCCTGGGCTACTGGATCGGGCGGCCCTTCATCCGACGGGGTTACGGGACGGCGGCGGTCCAGGCGATGTGCGCCTTCGGGTTCGAGCGATTGAAGCTTCACCGTATCGAGGCGGCCTGCCTGCCGACCAATACGGCCTCCCGGGCGGTGCTGACGAATTGTGGCTTCGAGCACGAGGGCGAGGCCCGGGCTTATTTGAAAATTAACGGTGAGTGGCGAGATCATCTCCTGTTCGGCCTCATCCGCGATGAGGCCTCTGGATAGGGCTGAGGGCCGCTTGACCGACAGGTCTCGACATCTGGTCTGGGATCAAACGACGTCGCTGGAGGCACTGGCGGCGGCGGGCGTGGCCCTGTGGAGCTGGTCACCGGGCGACAACCTCCTGCGATTTACCGGCGCGACGCGCGCCCTGGGCCTCGGGCCGCTGGCCCCGGACTGCAATTCGGCCGCCTTTTCCGCCCTGGCTATGCCGCAGGACCGGGCCATCGCCGATCAGCTGCTCAAACCCCAGGACGAGGGCACCGAAATCGCCCTGCGCTTTCGGATGCGCGGGGGTGAGGCCTGTCTCTGGCGGGGAGTCTGGCTCGAGGACGGCCTGCGCGCCGCCGGGGTCGCCGCCGTCGAGAGCCGATTTGGGGGGGTCGGCAAGGATACGCTGACCGGCCTGCTGGACCGCCGCTCTTTCCTGGTGCGGGTCGCCGAGGCGCTGATCCAGCCGGGCGAATATGAGCTGGTCGTGGCCGATCTGGACCGGCTTCGCCGTCTGAACGAAGCCCTCGGCCACGAGCGGGCCGATCTGGTGCTGGCGGCGCTGGGGGCACGGCTCGCTTCTGCCTTTGCAGAAGACTGCGCGGCGGCGCGGATCGGTGAGGACGAGTTTGCCATCATCGTCCGGTCCGGACCCAGCCGGCCTTCGGATCGTATGCGCGATGCCCTGGAGCGGCCGCTGCGCGTCGCCGGCTTTGACATCTACCCGACCCTGTCCATCGGGGCCGTGCGCGCCGAGGGCGGTCCCGATGCCTCCGATGCGGCTGAGCTGCTGCGTCGGGCCGAGCTGGCGGTCGAACAGGCCAAGACCGTCGGGCGCGGCGGGGCGGCCGCCTACGGCCGGGCCCTGGAATCCGACAGTCTGTCGCGCCTGGCCCTGGAAGCGGACCTCCGCAATGCCTTCGTGCGCGGCGAAATCGAACCCTATTACCAGCCGATCGTGAACCTGGAGACCGGGGCCGTCGCTGGATTCGAGGCCCTGGCCCGCTGGCGTCATCCCAAGCGCGGGCTGGTCGCCCCGGACGAGTTCCTGACGCTGGCAGCCGAGATGGGCCTGATGAACGACCTCGGCGTGCTGATGATGCGGACCGCCGCACGTCAGCTGGCCGAATGGATCGGTCGGCATCCGACCGCCGACAAGATGTTCGTCAGCGTCAATCTGTCGACCGGCGAGATCGAGCGGCACGGTCTGGTTCAGGATGTGGCGCGCATCATCAGGGAGGCGGGGCTCAGACCGGGTGCGCTCAAGCTCGAAGTGACCGAGAGCGACATCATGCGCGACACCAATCGTGCCGCCTCGACGTTGCTGGCGCTGCGCGAGGCCGGGGCGTCCCTGGCGTTGGACGACTTCGGCACCGGCTTCTCGTCCCTGACCTATCTGGCGCGTCTGCCGTTCGATACGCTGAAGATTGATCGCTATTTCGTTCTGACCATGACCCAGGACGAGGGCTCGGCCAAGATCGTGCGCTCGGTGGTGGCGCTCGGGCGCGACCTGGAGCTGGAAGTGGTCGCCGAGGGCGTCGAGAACGCCGGACTGGCCGAGCAGCTGATGTCGGTGGGATGCCACTACGGCCAGGGCTTCGGCTATGCGCCGGCGCTGGCGGCCCAGGAGGCCGAGGTCTATCTGCACGAGAGCCTGGCGGACGGCTATGCGCCGATCAAGGCGCGGTCTCGGTAGGTTCTAGGTTCTGGGGCCAGGCACGAGACTCTGCTCAGCGCGACGGCATCCCTGGCACCTAGAGCATGATGGTTTTTGTTGGAACCGCGCAGCGGCTCCAACAAAAAGCTGAATCATGCTCGCGCTAATATCTGGAGCCTGATTCACGGCATCAGCGGAATCGCGAAGCGATTCCACCTCAACCGATCAGGCTCTGGAACCTAGTCCCTAAAACCTAATCGCCCTATATCGCGGGCATGACCGAGACCGTCCGCCCGCCCGAGCCCCGCACCTACCACGGCCTGAACTGGGAGGGGTTGAAGACCCTCTATCTGAAGGAGGTCCGGCGCTTCTGGAAGGTCGGGGCCCAGACCGTCTTCGCCCCGGTGGTGACGACGCTGCTGTACATGATGGTCTTTGTGGTCGCGGTCCAAGGCGCGCACCAGCCGATCCCGGGCGTCGATTTCGCCCAGTTCGTCGCGCCCGGCCTGATCATGATGTCAATTCTGAACAATGCCTTCGCCAACGCCTCCTCGTCGCTGATCCAGGCCAAGAGCATGGGCACCATCACCGATGTCCTGACGCCGCCGCTGTCGCCGCTGGAACTGTTGCTGGGGTACGGCCTGGCGGCGGCGACGCGCGGTCTGCTGGTCGGCCTGGCCACGGCGATCTGCATCTGGCCGTTCTCGCACTACGGCGTCCAGCATCTGTGGGCGATCCTGTATTTCTCGGCGATGGCGTCGCTGCTCTTTGCCCTGATCGGCGTCCTGGCGGGGATCTGGGCAGAGAAGTTCGATCATATGGCGGCGGTACAGAATTTCATCGTCATGCCCATGACGTTTCTGTCGGGGACCTTCTACGCCATCGAGGCTTTGCCGGAGCCGTTTGAGACGATCAGCCACTTTAATCCGGTCTTCTATCTGATTGACGGCTTTCGATATGGATTCATCGGCCAGGCCGAAGGAGGCTTGACGATCGGCGTTATCATGTCTCTGGTGTTAACCTTGTTCGCTGGCTTGGCTGCTTTTGAAGTATTCAGGCGAGGCTGGCGGTTGAAGTCCTGAGGGAGACACCGTGTATGCGTAGCTTAATGATTGCCTTGGCCCTGTCGCTGACCACCAGCGTCACAGCCCTGGCCCAGCCGGCGGAGCGTTCCACCTCGGCCGTTCGCTTTGAAGCCGAACAGATCTTGTATAACCGCGCCGCGACCCTGGTGCGGCGGACCCCCGAAGCGCGCGGCGAGGCCGCCATCGCCCTGATTCGCCAGGCCGGCTTCGAACCGGCGGTCGAGAGCTTCATGGGCGGGGACGTCCAAGGCCTGCCGCCGATGGAGGGCCGCAACATCACCTTCGTGGTGCCTGGTCACGGCAATTGCGGCTGCGAGATCTGGCTGACGGCCCACTACGACGCCGTGCGCCTCCAGAACGGCGACCTGGCAGATGGCCTGGTCGACAACGGCGGTTCGGTCGTCGCCGTCATCGAGGCGGCGCGCCAGCTGCGCGATGCCGATCTCTATCACGATGTGCGCGTCATCCTGTTCGACCAGGAAGAACTGGGCCTTCTGGGCTCACGCGCCTGGCTGGCGGCCCATGGCACGAGCCATGCCGTGGCCGTGGTCAACTCCGACGTCGCGGCCTTCGGCGACACCATGATGTACGGCCAGAACAACGGGCGTCCGTCGCTGTTCGTGACCCAGGCCGTCCAGCGCGTCTGTTCCGAGCGCGAGCTTCAGTGCGTGGGCTATCCCAACTATCCGCCCAGCGACGACCGGACCTTCATCACCGACGGCACCCCGGTGGTGTCGCTCGGCTTCCAGACCGAGATCGGGGCCCATCAGATGTGGCTGGCGCTCAATGCCCCCGAGGGTCAGAGCGGCCTGGCTCCCGGCTTCGTGCCCGAGGTCTTCACCGTGATCCATTCGGCCAATGACACCCTCCGTCGCGTCGAGGGCTCGACCCTGTTGCTGGCGGCCGAAACCTATGCGGCGGTGCTGCGCGAGATCGATGAATACATCGAGGAAGAGTGACCCTTCGCGGTGTTGACTAACCGGCCCTGCGGGTCGAAAACCAGAGCCTATCCGCCTCGCCGCTACTAGCGGCGGGGCCCTTTTTCTTTTGGAGCATCCGCCGTGAGCACCGAACACCTGATGGCCGTCTATAACCGCGCACCCCTGCAGGTCGAGCGCGGCCAGGGCGTGCGCCTGTGGTCGACGGAGGGGGTTGAGTATCTGGACTGCGTCCAGGGCATCTCGACCAATGGCCTGGGTCACGCCCACCCCAAGCTGGTTCAGACGGTCAAGGACCAGGCCGAAAAGCTGTGGCATGTCTCCAACATCTTTCGCATCCCGGGCCAGGAAGCCCTGGCCGATGCCCTGACGGCCCGGTCGTTCGCCGATGTCGTCTTCTTCACCAACTCGGGCACCGAGGCGGTCGAATGCGCCCTCAAGACCGCGCGTAAATATCATGTCGCCAACGGCCAGCCCGAGCGCATCGACATCTACGGCTTTGACGGCTCGTTCCACGGCCGGACCTACGGGGCCATAAATGCGGCGGCCAACCCCAGCTACACCGAAGGCTTCGGTCCGCCGATGCAGGGCTTCCACCAGCTGAAGTGGGGCGACAAGGCCGCGCTGGAAGCCGCCATGCGCCAGCCGACGACCGCCGCCATCATCCTGGAACCGGTCCAGGGCGAGGGCGGATGCCGGGCCACGCCGGACGAAGACCTGCGCTGGATGCGCCAGCTGGCCGACGAGACCGGCGTGCTGATCATCTTCGACGAGGTCCAGTGCGGCATGGGCCGCTCCGGCAAGCTGTGGGCCCATGAATGGGCCGGGATGACGCCGGACATCATGGCGGTGGCCAAGGCGCTGGGCGGCGGTTTCCCGATCGGGGCGTGTCTGGCCACGACCGAGGCGGCCAAGGGCATGACCGTGGGCGTCCACGGCTCGACCTTCGGCGGCAATCCGCTGGCCATGGCGGTTGGCCTGGCCGCGCTGGAGGAACTGTCGAGCCCGGCGACCCTGGACAATGTCCGCGAGGTTTCGGGCTATCTGGTGCAGCAATTAGAAGGCCTGAAGGACCGGTTCCCGGACGTCATCGTCGAGGTGCGCGGCAAGGGCCTGTTGCTGGGGGCCAAGCTGGTTCCGAACAACCGCGAATTCATGGGTTGGGCCCGCGACCATGCCCAGCTGCTGGTCGCCGGCGGCGGCGACAATCTGGTGCGGATCCTGCCGCCGCTGAACCTGACGATGCCGGAGGCCCAGGAGGCCATCCGCCGCTTCGAACAGACCTGCGAATACGCCCGCGAACAGATCAAGGCAGCCGGCTGATGGTCCGGCACTTTCTGGACCTCTACCGGCTGACGCCGGATGATCTCCGGTCGATTCTCGATGATGCGCGCGACCGCAAGGCGGCGCGCGCCGGCTGGCCCAAGGGTAAGGTCGACGCCGACGCGCCGGCTCGGGACCGTGTCCTGGCCATGATTTTCGAGAAGAACTCGACGCGCACGCGCTTCTCGTTCGACGCCGGCATCCGCCAGCTCGGCGGCGACGCCATCATCGCCAACGCCGCTGACATGCAGCTTGGACGCGGGGAATCCATCGAGGACACCGCCCGGGTCCTGTCGCGCATGGTCGATCTGGTCATGATCCGCGCCAACAACCACGAGGACGTCGTACGCTTCGCCCAGGCGTCGAGCGTGCCGGTCATCAACGGCCTGACCGACCGTAGCCATCCGTGCCAGATCCTGGCCGATCTGATGACGATCGAAGAGCGTCTCGGTGACATCGCCGGCAAGACCCTGGCCTGGGTCGGCGACGGCAACAACGTCTGCGCCAGCCTGATCCACGCCGCGCCGCTTCTGGGCTACCAGTTCCGCATCGCCTGCCCGGCCGACTACCATCCGGATCTGTTCGACCTTCAGCGCGGCGGCAACAATGTCTGGCTGGGCACCGATCCGGCCGAGGCGGTGGCCGGGGCCGATGTCGTCATTACCGACACCTGGGTTTCGATGGGCGACGAGGATCATGAGGCCCGCCTGGAGGCCTTTGACGACTACGCCGTCGATGAGGCCCTGATGGCGCGCGCCGCCGGCCACGCCATCTTCCTGCACTGTCTGCCGGCGCATCGCGGCGAAGAGGTGACTGACGCGGTCCTCGACGGTCCGCAGTCGGCGGCCTGGGACGAGGCCGAAAACCGGATCCACGCCCAGAAGGCGATCATGGCATGGTGCCTGAAAGGCTGATCTAGCGCCGGCCGGTTTCGAAGCCGGCCAGGTTCAGCAGGTGAACCACCGCAAACAGGGCGATGGCGGCCGCCAGCACCATCAGGAACCGATAGGGCAACATCCGTGGTCCCCGGACCAGGTCCGGCGGCTGGGCACCTCGCCAGCCGAAGAACAGCGTCAAACCGACGGCACAGGCGAGCAGGATGAGGGTGGCACTCAACGACATGGCGGCCAGATGGGACCGATGCCGCGCCGACGCAACAGCTTGTCATGTCGTTAAGGATTTACTCGCCGTTAACCACGTTTGACCGACCAAGGGATATCAAGGGCCGGTGGGCCCCCGAAGGTGGACGGCGGACTGTCCACAAAAAACCTCGGGTGCCCCTAGATATTGGGGTTAACGGTGCGTTTACACCCAAGAAATGGGCGTCTACCGTGACGAAGCAAGCGGTCGGGAGCGAATCAATGAGCGGGGCGGCGCCTTGGAGCGTTAAGGGGATCGAGCCCCGCACCCGGGAGGTCGCCAAGGATCTTGCGCGCCGTTCGGGCATGACGCTGGGCGAATGGCTCTCGGAAATGATCGCCGACAACAGCGCCGATGAGTTTGCGGATGAGCGCCGGCGTCAGCCGCGCCGCTATGACGATGCCTATTCCCTCCGTGGCGAGGATGCGACCGCGGCCCTGCGCTCGATCGAGGCTCTGTCGTCGCGGCTGGAAGGATCCGAGCGTCGTTCACTGGTCGCCATCGACGGCGTCGATCGGGCCGTCGCCGGGCTGGTTCGTCGCATGGAGGAGGCCGAGGCCCAGTCGGCCTCACGGGATCGCCGGCTCGACGAAATGTCGGATTCGATGCGCGAGGGCCGCGCCCGGGTGCGTCAGTTCGAGGACGAGACGGGTCCGCGCTACACCGAAGCCTTCGGCAAGATCGAAGGGGCGATCGGCAAGCTGGCCGGTCAGTTCTATGAGGCCGAGGCGCGCGGGCGCGACGCCTCTCAGGGCCTCCGTGAGCGGATGGATCGCATCGAGCGCGAAGGGCCGTCCGGCGGTGCGATCGAGGGCGTCGTCAGCCGCATCTCCCAGCGTCTCGAGGAAGCCCAGAGCCGCACGACCCAGTCCCTCGCCAAGCTTGAGCAGTCCTTTGCCGACCTCGATCGGCGTCTCGCCCGGGCCGAAACGGGTCCGTCAGAGTCCGGCCAGGCCGCGACCCTGGAGCGGCTGGCCGAAGGCCTGACCCGCAAGGTCGAGGAATCCCGCACCGAAATGATGCGCCGGCTTGATGTCGCCGCCTCGGACGGTCGCATGGACAAGGTCGAGCGCGCCCTGGCCGAACTGGGTGCTCACCTGCAAGCGTCGGAGCGTCGTCAGGCTCAGGCCCTTGAGGCCATGGGCCGCGAGGTCGTCCGCATCGCCTCCAATCTCGACGGTCGACTGAAGGAGGCCGAGCAGGCCCATCAGGAGACGCTGGTCGCTACGCAGGAGAAGGCGCTCAAGGCGGTAGAGACGATGGGGCAGGAGCTGTCGAAGTCGCTGGGGTCGGACGTCGCGCGCGTGGCCGAGGCCATTGAACACCGCCTGCGCCGGGCCGACGATCAGCATGCCATCGGTCTGGAGAAGCTGGGCGGCGAGATCGCCCGGATTTCGGAACGCCTGGCCGAGCGCATCTCTCAGAGCGAGCGCAGCGCCGCCCAGGGCGTCGATGAGCTGAGCGACCGGCTGAACAAGGCCTCCGAGAAGATGGAGGCGCGCTACGAGCGAGCCTCCGGCGAGCTGGCCGAACGGATGCGCCAGTCCGAGGAACGGACCGCCAAGCTCCTGGCCGAAGCGCGCGAGAGCATCGACAAACAGCTGGCCAAGCGGGCGGTCGAGCCGGCGCGAGGCTGGGACAGCGAGGCCTTTCCGTCGGAGACTTTCGATGGCGGCTGGCCGGCCGAGCGGGACGCGGCCTCGGCCCTGGACCCGCTGGACGCCTTCGGCCCGGCCCACGATGTGTTCGCCGATCCGGCCCCGGCCCCGGCCGTGGTCGCCCGCGCAACCGAGGCGCTGACTGGCCATGCGGCGGACCCCTTCGTCGGCCTGGAGCCTGACGCGACGCCGATCGACTCCCGAGCCCCGGTCCAGGTGCCTTTCGCCGGCCAGACCGATCCGGCCGCCGGCCCCTTCGCCGGGCCGTTTGACGACACCTTCGGTGGCGCGGCGGTCGAGCTAGAGGCCTTCGATCCCCCGACCGAATTCCTGACGGACCGGCACGGCCAGGCCGAGCGCCCGTTGAGCACGCGCGAGGCCATCGAGGCGGCCCGCGCCGCGACGCGGCGAGGCGAGGTGGGCGACGAACCCGGCGAAGAGCGCAGGTCGTTCGGCTTCCGGCTCGGAGGCGGGGGCAAGTCCCGTCTCCAGAAGCGGGTGGAAAAGCAGAGCCGCCGCGAGGGTTCGACGCTGGGCAAGGCGCTGGCTGCAACCACCACGGCGGCGGTCATCGTCGGGTTCGGCGTGGCCGGCGTGCTCGGCTATCAGCGGCTGGTTCAGCAGGGTTCGGCGATCCCCGGCATGCCGGCGACGGCCGGTCCCGACCTGGCGGCCGCAGCGACCGCCCCGACCGAGCCCCAGATCGCTCCGCCCTCGGCCCAGGCCCAGGCCGAAGCCCAGGCCCTGTTCGACCAGGCCATGCCCCTGATCGACGCCGGCGATGCCGAAGGTGTGCGGATGATGAGCCGCGCGGCCAATCTCGGCTATCCCGCCGCGCAGCTGACCATGGCCCGCCTCTATGAGACGGGCGAGGGCGGCGTGACCATCGATCTGGCAGAAGCGCGTCGCTGGGCTGAGCGCGCCGCCAACGGTGGCGACGCCAACGCCATGCACTTCCTGGCGATGTATCTGTATCAAGGCACCGGCGGCCCGGTGGATCAGGCCCAGGCCATGACCTGGTTCGGCGAGGCGGCCGACCGCGGTTTCGTCGACAGCCAGTACAATCTGGCGCGCCTGTATGAGCGCGGGATCGACGGCGTGGCTCCGGATCTGACCCGCGCCTACCAGTGGTACATCGTGGCCGGGCGCTCAGGAGATGCCGGGGCTGAGGAGGCGGCGGCGCGCCTGCGCTCCCAGGTGCCGGCCAGCCAGCGCCTGATCGCCGAACGCGAGGCCGACAGCTTCCAGGCTGAAGCCTCGCGGGGCTGACGGTCCGGATCATCCGGCCCGCGTCGAGGCGCGAGCCCCCCATTTGCCGGCGAGGACCTTGGACGTCTATCTGCCCATAGCCGAGGTGTCGGTCAACGCGCCGCTTCTGTTGGCGCTGGGTGCCCTGGTCGGCTTTGTTTCCGGCCTGTTCGGCATTGGCGGTGGCTTCCTGATGGCCCCGGTCCTGGTCTTCATGGGTATTCCGCCGGCCGTGGCTGTCGCCAGCCAGGCCAACCATGTCGTCGCCTCGTCGACTTCCAGCGTGCTGACCTACGGCCGGGCCGGAACCGTCGACTACCGCATGGGCACCGTCATGGCCGTCGGCGGGGCCATCGGTGCCCTTCTGGGCGTGGAGCTGTTCCGCTTTCTGCGCCTGCTCGGCCAGGCCGACCTGGTGGTGGCGGTTTCCTATCTGCTGCTGCTGGGGTCGATCGGAGCCCTGACCCTCAAGGAGAGTCTGACGACCATCCTGGCCCGGCGTCGGGGTGAGGCCCCGCGCCGTGAGCCGACGCGGCGACCGCTGTGGCTCTACGGCCTGCCGCTGCGGATGCGGTTTCCGAGGTCCGGCCTCTACATCTCGGCCATCCCGCCCATGTTGCTGGGCGTGTTTGCCGGCATTCTGTCGGCGATCATGGGTGTCGGCGGCGGCTTCATCCTGGTCCCGGCCATGGTCTATCTGTTGCGGATGCGGGCCTCCGTCGTGGTCGGTACCAGCCTCTTCCAGATCCTCATCACCACGGCCATCACCACGGTGCTGCAGGCCGGACGCAACCAGACCGTCGATGTGGTGCTGTCGACGCTTCTGATGGTCGGCGGCGTCCTGGGGGCCCAGTATGGGGCCAAGGCCTCGGCCCGTTTCCGCGCGGACGAGATGCGGGCGGCGCTGGGGCTGTTGATCCTGCTGGTCGGACTGCAGATGGGCCTGACCCTGTTTCTGCGACCCGACGATCCGTTCGCCCTGGCTCCGGGAGGTGCGGGATGATGGTGCCGCCGCCGCCGCCGCCAGACCCTCCGGCCCAGGTGGCCGCGGCCCCCGTTCCACCCGGGCCGGTGGTTGTCTCGCGCAACCCGAGCATTTCGGCCGGCCTGACGAACTCTCAGATCGATGTGGATTCCGACTATTCGGGCACCTCGCTGGTCATGTACGGGGCGGTGTTCAACCCCGGCGACGACCCGGTCGATGTGGTGCTGGTGGTGCGCGGGCCGGAACGTCCCGTTCGACTGGTTCGCAAGGTCCGGGTGGCGGGTCTATGGCTGAACAGTCGTCCGGTCGTGTTCGAGGGGGCCCCCGCCTTCTACGTCATGGCCTCGACCCGGCCGTTGTCCGACATCGCCAGCTTCGGTGTCCTGCGCCGCATGGGGGTGGGGCTGGACCATATCCGTATCGATGCGCCCGAAGAGGAGCGCACGGTCAATCTCTACGGCGTGCGCGACGTCGTCATCAACCGGCTCGGCGAGGACTATCTGGAATGGCGTCGCGCCGTGATCCGCCTGAAGGAAGATGATGGCCTGTACCAGGCCGATCCGGAGGGCGTCCGCTTCGTCGATCCAGGCCTGTTCCGGGCCGAGATCGTGCTGCCACCCGAGGCCCCGACCGGCGAATACCTGACCGAGGTCTGGCTGTTCCAGAACGGCGAGGCCATCGCCGTGCGGCGTGACACCATCCGCGTGCGGCGCGTCGGCATCGAACGCTGGCTGCACAACTTCGCCTTCTTCCAGCCCTGGCTCTACGGCCTGGTGTCGGTGATGCTGGCGGCTCTGACGGGCTGGGCCGCATCGCGCTGGTTCCGCCGGACCTAGGGCTCAGACCCCGACGGTCAGGCGAGCCACCGGCATCGCATGGACCCGGTCGTCGCCCATGATCAGGGCCGTCGTCGCCTCGGCAAACAGGCCCCGAAAGGCCGGGTCGGTCACGTTCAGCCCCCCGGCATAGGCACCGAAGGCCGGCAGGATCATGCGGCGGCCATCCGTCAGGAAACAGCGGCGGCGCACGCGGGTTCCGTAGCCCCTGACGGTGGCGACCGGATGGAGGTGGCCGGCTACCTCGCCTTCGACGGGATCCGGGCTGGGCTCGTGGGTCAGGATCAGGGATCCGATCCGTATCTGATCGACCGTCTCACCGGCCAGGCCCTCGGGTGGTTCGGGGTCGTGATTGCCACTCAGCCAGACCAGATGCAGGCGCTGCGAAAGACCCTCGAGTCGGGCGACGGCGACCTGATCCAGGCGTCCGACCGCGCCCCGGTCGTGGAAGCTGTCGCCCATCAGGACCAGCCGCTCCGGGGTCAGGGCCTCGACCTCGGCCAGCAGCCGATCCAGGGTCGCGGCCGTGTCATAGGGCGGCAGCAGCTGGCCGCGCGCGCCGAAGGCCGACCCCTTCTCAAGGTGCAGGTCACCCGCCGCCAGGGTCCGGGTCTCGGGCAGCCACAGAGCCCCGGAAACCCGTGCGACCAGGCGCTCGCCCTGGAGGTCGAGCTGACAGCCGCCGCAGGCGCTGCGTCGGAGCGCGTTCATGGATCCAGCTCCATGGCCTCGGCGATCAGATCCTCGGCATTCTCCTGCAACAGGACATCGGCCCAAGTGCCGCCCATGACCGGCTCGCGCCCGATCTCCAGCATGGCCGGCACCGCGAACGGTGAAGGACGCGACAGGGCGGCATGACGAATGCGGCCCTGAATGCGGGCCAGCAACTGGCCGACGCGCGCCACATCCAGCTGGCCCGAGGCCGCGTCGGCGCGCGCGCATCTGAGCAGCAGATGATCCGGCTGATGCCGGCGCAGGACGTCATAGATCAGGTCCGTCGAGAAGGTGACCTGGCGACCGGATTTCTCGTGACCGGGCAGTCGCCGCTGGATCAGGCCGGAGATCGCCGCACACTGGCGAAAGCCGCGCTTCATCATGAAGCTCTCATCGAGCCAGGCCTCCAGATCATCACCCAGCATATCCTGCTGGAACAGGGCCTCTAGATCGACATCGCCCAGCGGTCGCATGGCCCAGATCGCCAGGGCATAGTCATTGGCGACCATGCCGATGGGCAGCCGCCCGGCCCGTTCCAGCCGCCGGGCCAGGAGGTGCCCGAGCGTGCCGTGGCTGATCCGACCGTCAAAGGGATAACAGACCAGATAGTGCCTCTGGCCGCGCTGAAAGGTTTCAACCAGCATCTCATCGGTGGACGGAATGAGCGACCGCGCCCGCTGGATCTCCAGCCATTCGCGGACCTCGTCGGGCAGGCGCGACCATCCAGCCTCATCGGCGATCAGCCGTCGGACGCGGTGCGCCAGATAGGTCGACAGGGCGAATTTTGAGCCACCCCAGCTGGGCACCATCGGGTCGGACCCCGGCGGGGCCGGGCTGACGAAACAGTCTATCTCGACCATTTCGTTGAAGCGCCAGACCTGGCCGGCAAAGGTGAAGGTGTCGCCGGCGGTCAGCTGCGACAGATAGCTCTCTTCCATCTGGCCGATGCGTCGGGCCGGTCGGCGGGGGCTGCCCAGCCGGACGTTCAGCATCGGGATTTCGACGATCGCCCCGACATTCATCCGGTGGCGCTGGGCCGTCTCGGCGTTCCTGACCGTCCAGCGTCCCTCGCGGTCCTGGACGATCCGCCGGAAGCGGTCATAGGTCTGCAGCGCGTAGCCGCCGGAGGACACGAACGCGAGCACCTCGTCGAAATCCGGGCGGGTCAGATCGGCGTAGGGGGCGCTGGTCCTGAATTCGGCGAACACATCGTCGGCCAGAAACGGCTCGGCGCAGGCAAGGCCCATCAGGTGCTGGGCCAGAACATCCAGCGCGCCGGTGCGCGCCGGATCGGCATCCAGATCGTTTTCGGCCACGGCCTCCTTCGCCGCTTCGCACTCCAGCACCTCGAAACGGTGGGCCGGCACCAGCAGCGCCCGGCTCGGCTCGTCCAGCCGATGGTTGGCCCGGCCGATGCGCTGGATCAGGCGCGCTGATCCCTTGGGGGCCGCCAGCTGGATCACCAGATCGACGTCGCCCCAGTCGATGCCCAGATCCAGCGTCGAGGTACAGACCACGGCCCGAAGCTCACCCCGCGCCATGGCGGCCTCAACCTTGCGCCGCTGTTCGGCCGCCAGCGATCCATGATGCAGGGCGATGGGCAGACCCCCATCGTTCATTTCCCACAGCATCTGAAAGGCCATTTCCGCCTGGAAGCGGGTGTTGACGAACACCAGAGCCAGCCGGGCCTGTTCGATCCGCGCATAGACGTCCGCCATGGCGTGGGCCGCGGTCCAGCCCGACCAGGGAATGGTGCCGCTGGTGCGGTCCATGACCTCGACGATGGGCGGCGAGCCGGGGTCACCCAGCACCAGATCGGCCATATCCTCCCCCACTTCGCGGTGGGAGATCGAACGGCTCAGCCAGCGGCGAATTGCGTCGGGGTCCTGCACCGTGGCGGACAGGCCGACGCGCCGCGCCATGGGTGCAAACTGGTTCAGTCGCGCCAGCCCCAGGTTCAACAGGTCGCCCCGCTTGCCCGACCAGATGGCGTGGACCTCGTCGATGATGATGCAGCGCAGGTCGCTGAACCAGTCGCGCCCGCCCTCCCAGGCGCACATCAGGGCCAGCTGTTCGGGCGTGGTCAGAAGGATGTCAGGCGGACTCTGTTTCTGGCGCTGGCGCTTGGAGACGGGGGTGTCGCCGGTGCGGGTCTCGATACGGACGGCCAGGCCCATCTCGCGCACCGGCGTCATCAGATTGCGCTCGACGTCGGTGGTCAGGGCCTTCAGCGGCGAGATGTAGAGCGTATGCAGGCCCGGTGCCGTATTACGCGGTCCCCGCTCAGCCAAGTCGATCAGGCTGGGCAGGAAACCGCCCAGGGTCTTGCCACCGCCGGTCGGCGCGACCAGCAGGACGTCGAGGTCGTTGCGGCCCGCCTCGACCATCTCCAGCTGATGGCGGCGCGGGCTCCAGCCGCGCTGGGCGAACCAGTCTGAAAAGGGGGCGGGAAGGGGCGGGGCCACGACCGCCCATAGCACGTTCCCTTTCTGTTTCCATCCGGCATGGGATGGACGCCCGCCCCCTTTGTATGTGATCACCCGCCCATGATGCCGATGATCGACGACCGATGGATCGAGGGCTGGCGCGGGCCGCTGCTGGCGGCGCTGATCGCGCTGATTGCGGGCCTGCCGACGGTGCTGACGCTCGGGCCGCTGGATCGCGACGAGAGCCGCTTTGCCCAGGCCACGGCCCAGATGCTCGAAACCGGCGACTTCGTCGACATCCGCTTCCAGGAGCAGCCTCGCCACAAGAAGCCGGTCGGCATCCACTGGCTCCAGGCCGGAGCCGTCAGCGTGTTGTCCGATGTCGAGAACCGCGACATCCGGCCTTACCGGATTCCGTCGCTGCTGGGGGCCATGCTGGCGGCGGCGGCCTGTGCCTGGGGGGCCGGCCTGGCCTGGGGTGCGCGCACCGGGGTGCTGGCCGGGGCCTTTCTGGGTGCCAGCTTCCTGCTGTCGTCGGAAGCCGGCATCGCCAAGACCGACGCCATGCTGTGTGCGACCATCACGGTGGCCATGGCGGTGCTGTCACGGTTCTATATCGCGCACCGCGAATCTGCGCCGGTGCCGACCCGACGCTACAAGCTGGCCCTGTGGGGAGCGGTGGCCATCGGCGTCCTGATCAAGGGGCCGATCATCCTGATGGTGGTGGGGCTGACCCTGGTGGCGCTGGGCGTGTGGGATCGTCAGTGGCGCTGGATGAAGGACATAGGCTGGGGCTGGGGCCTGGTCCTGACGGCGCTGGCTGTCGGCCCCTGGGCCATGGCGGTGACGGTGCGAACCGATGGGGCCTTCTGGGGCACCGCCCTGGGCGGCGATCTGTTTCCCAAGCTGGTCGGGGGCCATGAACGTCACGGCGGCCTGCCCGGCTATTATCTGTTGCTGTCGCCCCTGCTGCTCTATCCGGCGACCCTGTTGCTGCCGGCGGCGGCGATCACCGGCTGGACCCGCCGGGCCGAGCCCGCGGTGCGGTTCGCCCTGTGCTGGCTGATCCCGACCTGGCTGGCGTTCGAGCTGTTTCCGACCAAGCTGTGGCACTACACCTTGCCGACCTTCGGGGCGATCTGCTGGCTGATGGCGCTCAGCGTGTCCCAGCCCCTGACCCTGTGGGGCCGTCGGATCGGGGCCGGGCTGATGATCTTCGGGGCGCTCCTGATTACCCTTCTGGTCGGTTATGGATTCTCTGAGTTCGGCGGCCAGGCGGATCAGATCTGGGCGGCGCTGACCATCGGGCTGGCCCTGATCGGGGCGGGTATCGCCGCCTTCTTCCTGCTGGGGCGCGAAACCGATGCGGCGGTCGCCACAGCCCTGGGCTTCGGCCTTCTGACCCACATGACCTTTGTGTTTCTGCTGGGTGGGCTGGGCGATCTGTGGACGGCACCGCGCCTGACCCAGGCCATCCACGAGGCGGGCCTGCATCCGATGGAAGGGCGCGCGCCCGGCGCGGTGACCCTGGCGGGCTATTCCGAGCCCTCGGCCGTCTTCCTCCTGGGCACCGATACGCGACTGGGTGACGGAGCCGACGCCGCCCGCGCCGTCGCCGCCGGCCGGGTCGCCGTGGTTGACCAGAGCCAGCAGGCCGAATTCGACGCGGCCGCATCGGCCCTGTCGATCACCCCTCGGCCCGTGACCGTGGTGGAGGGATTCAACTATTCCAACGGCGATCCCCTGCACCTGTCGGTCTATGGACCGCTAAGCGAGGAGACCCCGCGATGAGCCGCTCCATCGAAATCGTCGAGGTCGGCCCGCGTGACGGCCTCCAGAACGAGAAGACCGTCATCTCGACCGAAGACAAGATCGAGCTGATCAACCGGCTCGAAGCCGCCGGCTCCAGGCGGCTGGAGACCGTTTCCTTCGTCCATCCCGGCCGGGTGCCCCAGATGGCGGATGCCGAGGCGGTGATGGCGGGCCTGGCTCTCAATCCCGACGTCACCCGCATCGGCCTGGTGTTGAATGTGCGCGGCTGGGACCGGGCGGTCGAAACCGGCGTCGATCAGGCCAATGTCTCCATCGCGGCCTCGGACGGCTTCGCCCTGAAGAACGCCGGCCTGACCGTGGCCCAGCAGGTCGAGATGCTGGGTGAGATCGTCGGCCGGTCGCACAATATGGGCGGCGCGCCAGGATCAGGTCCGGCGGTGACGGCCATCATTTCGACGGTCTGGGGCTGTCCCTTCGACGGCGAGGTTTCCGACGATCAGGTCGCAGCCGTTGTGCGCGACGTCGCCGCCCTGGGCGTTCAGGAGATCGGCCTGGCCGACACCATCGGGGTGGGCGATCCCTGGGCCGTGCGCCGCAAGATCGAGGTCGCGAAAAAGGCCGCGCCAGACGCGACACTGCGCCTGCATTTCCACGACACCCGCAACACGGCGATGGCCAATATCTTCGCCGGGGTCGAGGCCGGGATCGACGTCATCGACGCCTCGGTCGGGGGTATCGGCGGCTGTCCCTTCGCGCCGGGGGCCACCGGCAATGTGGCGACCGAGGATGTGGTCTATATGCTCGGTCGCGCCGGCTTCGAGACCGGCTATGATCTCGACGCCCTGATTGAGACGGCCCGCTGGATCGGCGAAAGGATCGGACGTTCCAGACCCTCGGCCCTGTCGCGGGCCGGCGGCTGGCCCAAGACTTAAGAACCGCTCGCAATTCCGCACCGCCTCTTGCACGCCGGGTGATCAGGCGTAAGGAACGGACACGACTTTCGACAGGCGAGTTTCATGGTTCAGCTGACTCTTCCCCGCGGCTCCAAGCCCACCGCCGGCAAGCACTGGGCCGCGCGCGAAGGTGCCGGGAAGATCAAGACCTTCAAGATCTACCGATTTGATCCGACCTCGGACGAGGCACCGCGCTGGGACAGCTATGACGTCGCCGTCGAGGATCACGGCCCGATGGTGCTGGACGCCCTGATCCACATCAAGAACACCATCGACCCGACGCTGTCCTTCCGGCGCTCGTGCCGCGAGGGCATCTGCGGCTCGTGTTCCATGAACATCGGCGGTCGCAACACCCTGGCCTGCATCAAGGGCTGGGATGAATATTCGGGCGACATCACCATCTCGCCTCTGCCGCATATGCCGGTGGTGCGCGACCTGGTGCCGGACCTGGCCGGTTTCTACGACCAGTATGCGTCGATTGAGCCCTATCTGCAGTCGGATACGCCCGACCCCGAGACGGAGCGGCTGCAGTCGCCGGAGGACCGGGCCAGGCTGGACGGGCTGTATGAGTGCATCCTGTGCGCCTGCTGTTCGACCTCATGCCCGAGTTACTGGTGGAACCAGGACAAGTATCTGGGCCCGGCGGCCCTGTTGCAGGCCTATCGCTGGCTCGCCGACAGCCGCGATGACGCCACCGACGCGCGCCTCGACAATGTCGAGGACCCGTTCAAGCTCTATCGCTGCCATACGATCATGAACTGCGCCCAGGTCTGTCCCAAGGGGCTGAACCCGGCCAAGGCCATTGCCGAAACCAAGAAGATGATCGCCTCGCGGGCGGTCTGACGGCGGGTGCCGGTCGGTCCGACCTACCGCCCCGATCCTCTCTTCGCGGCGCTGGGCGACGAATATTCCGATGCGGTGGAGCCGGCCGCCTTTGCCGCGCACATCGTCCGCTGGCGCGACCAGCGGGCCGCGTCGGAGGTGGGTCTGGACGGCCTGACCGAGGCCGAGTGGATCGATCATTTCGGCCGGTTCGAGTCCCTGCCGGGTCAGCCGAGGCCGCGGGCGATGCGCTATCACGGCCATCAGTTCCGCCACTACAACCCCGACCTCGGCGATGGACGCGGCTTCCTCGCCGCCCAGCTCCGCGACGATCGCGACCGCCTGCTCGATCTTGGCACCAAGGGTTCGGGTCGGACGCCCTGGAGCCGCGACGGCGATGGCCGACTGACGCTCAAGGGCGGGGTGCGCGAGGTTCTGGCCGCCGAGATGCTGGCTGCGCGCGGCGTGCCGACCTGCCGTATTCTCAGCCTCATCGAGACGGGTGAACAGCTGGTCCGCGGCGACGAGCCGTCGCCGACCCGGTCCTCGGTCATGGTCCGGCTGTCGCACAGCCATATCCGTTTCGGCACCTTCCAGCGCCTGGCCTACTTTGAGCGTACCGACCTGATCGAGCCGTTGGTCGACCATGTCATCACGGCCTATCACCCGACCGCGACCGATGCCGCTTCAATGCTGGAAGGGGTGGTCCGGGTTCAGGCGCGGCTGGTGGCGCGCTGGACGGCTGCGGGTTTCGTTCACGGGGTGCTCAACACCGACAATCTGAATGTGACCGGCGAGAGCTTCGACTACGGCCCCTGGCGGTTTCTGCCCTGGCTCGATCCAGCCTTTACCGCCGCCTATTTCGATACCGCCGGGCTCTACAGCTTCGCACGACAGGCCGAGGCCGTGTTCTGGGCCCTGCGTCAGTTGGCGGCGACGCTCAGGCCCCTGGCCGAGGAACAGGCTCTGGTGGACGCCCTGAATACCTTCGGCCCAACCTATGTGACCGAAACCCAGGCCGCCCTGCGCGGACGCCTGGGTCTGACGGACGCCGGCGAAACGGCCGGCCAGCAGCTGGTCGACACGACCTTCGCCCTGATGGCACAGGGCGGCGAGGCGCTGGGCTTTGAGGGTGTCCTGTTTGACTGGTTCGGCGGCGAGGCCTCCGCGGCCCGCGCGCACGCCGGCCCGCGCGCGGCCCACTATGTCGGCGAAACCTTTGACGCCTTCCGGCGCGCCGTTCAGGCCCATGACCCGGACCGCCCCGAACGGCTGGATCATCCCGGTTTCGCTCAACCCGAGCCGCAGGACCTGCTGATCGATGAGGTTGAGGCGATCTGGAGCCGGATTGCCGAGGACGACGACTGGTCGACGTTCCAAGCCAAGGTTGCTGCGATCCGCGCCGGCGGCGAATGATGGGTAACGGATAAAGAAAAAGGCCGGTGCTTTCGCACCGGCCTTTCACGCTCTGGTTCGACGTCGACCTAATCGGCGGCGCTCAGATTGACGGCAGATTCCTTGCCGCTGCGCGCATCACGCTCGATCTCATAGTTGATCGTCTGGCCTTCGTTCAGCGAACCCAGGGTCGAACGCTCAACGGCGGTGGCGTGAACGAACACGTCCTTGCCGCCGTCAGCCGGGGCGATGAAGCCGTAACCCTTTACGCTATTGAACCATTTGACAGTGCCTTTAGCCATTTCAGTCTCCTTATGGCGATGCAGGTAAAACCCCCTGCGGGCCGTCGAGTTCTGAAGAGAATGGCTAGGTGACCTCGGTGCGCGAAGCAGGCGGGCAGCAGCGTTACGCACAGATATCGACGACCCCTATATAGGGCTTTGTGGCCACAATGACCACCGGCATCAATTTGGTCGGCGTTTGTCGCCTATTCCGCCGACTGGCGCGGCCCCGGTGCGGGGGCGCTCCCGGTCCGTGACGCCCGAATCCAGGCCGCCGCCTGATCCAGCACGACGTCTGCAGCCTCTGCGATCGGCGCGCGGGCCAGTTCGTGATCGGGAACGACGCCGGCCAGGCTCTCGTCGCCGTTGGGGCGGACGATATAGCTCTTGGGATACTCCACGCGCACACCTGTCTGCGGCAGGCTGAAGGCGAGCACTGACGCATAGGTGGTCGCCAGGTCGGCCGTCGGCTCGCCGACAATCTGTCCGAAGCCGTAGTCCTGGATCATGGCAGCCATGGAGGCGGCGTTGGAATAGCTGTGGCGATTGACCAGGACATAGACGCGGCCGGTGAACCGCCGGTCCGGTCTGGGCTGAACATAGGGCAGGTCGAAAACATAGCGGGTCCCGTCGGGCTGGGCGGCCTCCGCTGCGGCGAGGGCTGCGGTCACCGGGTCGTCATCCGGGCCTGAATGATCGGCGTACCATGCCTTGCTCTGAGGGCTGGCGCGCAGGGTGAAACGCGACGCGAACCGAAAAGGCCGATCTGCGAACCAGGCCACGATCAGGTCGCTGAAGCTGTTGTCGCCGCCGGGATTGTCGCGCAGGTCAATGATCAAATCCGTGGCCCCCGCCGCCAGCAAGCCGGTGAAGGCCCCATCGACAAAGGCGCTGAACGTCGCCGCGTCATAGGTCGGCGATTCGGACGGTGGAGCCTCGATCTCGATGAAGGGCCCAGGCCGGAGATAGGCCACGGTGTCGTCGAGCATTCGCCAGCTGCGAGGGGCCCCCAGGTCGGGAGATGGTGTCGGATAGGCCTCATCCATCGCCCAGAGATCGGAGATGGTGATTGCGGGGACATCCGCCTGGATCTCAAGGCCGGATTCATCCCGCGCCAGAACCCGGATCGAACGGGCTTCAGGAGCCAGGAACCAGAGGATGGCGGGAAAGCTCTCCTCGAGCTGGGCCTGCGCCATCTCGGGGCGATCCGCCGAGACGTAGCCGGAGGCCGTGTCGATCCAGGTTGAGATCGGCTGGTCATTCAGGGCAACGACCTCCATGCCGGCGCGAAGCCTCCCGTCGATGTCCGTCGTGCGGGTCAGCAGGACCCGCTGACCATCGACCCGAATGAAGATCGGAAGAAATCGACCGCCGCCGCCGAGGTGGCCCACGAAATGCTCCAGCGGCGCTTGGGTCCGGGCGTGGCCGACCCTACCGAACGCCAGATAGCGTTGAAACAGGATCGCCGCCTCGGCGGCCGTCATGGGGCCGTCGATCTCGCGATGAAGGCTCTCCAGAAAGGCTTCGTAGGACATGCGATCCCGGCGCGCGTAGAGATCGAAATGCGCCTGCTCCATCTGGCGGTGCAGACTGTCGAGATCCCGGCGCACATGGTCTTGCGACAACAGGTCCTGGGCGTGGGAGGACGCCGGCATGGTCAGGGGCACAAGCGACAGGGCCACCGCCACACAGACAGACTTCAGAATGGACATGGCCCCAGCCTTCCTCGCGGGACGGGCTGCGAACAAGTTAAGCTTCCGTAAGGTCAAGGCCGTCGCGGGCCATGGCCGCCTGGGGGCGAGGGCGCAACCTTCCCCTTTACGTCAACGTCAACTTCGGCTAGTCCGAGGGTATGACGGCTGATGATCACCGCACCTATTCCATTCGCCAGCTATGCCGTGAGTTCGGCGCGACGGCACGCGCCCTGCGCTTCTATGAGGACAAGGGCCTGCTGGACCCCGCCCGCAAGGGTCAGACCCGCGTTTATTCCTCGAAAGACCGCGCGCGGCTGAAGCTGATCATGCGCGGCCGCCGGATCGGTTTCACCCTGGCCGAGATCCAGGAGATGATGGATCTGTACGACCGCAAGGAGCACAATGTGCACCAGATGGCGGTGGCCCTGCCGCGCCATCGCGCCCGGGTCGAGGCCCTGAAACAACAGCTCGATGACATCATGGGTGCCATCGAAACTGCCGAAGAAGCCTGCGACTGGATGGAGCGGACCTTGGCGGAACACCGCCCGGATCTCCTGCCCGGTGCCGAAGACTACGCCCGCCTCCTCAAGGAGCGGATGAACCCCGACCACGCCCGACCTTTCCAGACGAGAGCCTGATCCCATGGCCTACAAAGCCCCTGTGCGCGACCTGACCTTCATCCTGTCTGAGGTCCTGGAAATCGACAAATACGCCAACCAGCCTGGGTTCGAGGACATCTCCTCTGAGCTGGTGCAGCAGATTCTCGAAGAGGGTGCCAGGTTCGCCGAGGAGGTGATCGCGCCGATCAACCACTCGGGCGACAAGGAAGGCTGCCACTGGGCCGAGGGTGGTGTCGTCACCGGACCCAAGGGCTGGAAAGAGGCCTATCAGGCCCTGGTCGCGGCCGGTTGGCCGGCCCTGTCGGCAGATCCGGCTTTCGGCGGTCAGGGCATGCCCGCGGTCGTCGGCATGGCCTTTGGTCAGTTCACTGCGGGCGCCTCGGCGGCCTTTTCGATGTACCCGGGCCTGACCGCGAGTGCCTATGCCGGCATCCACGCCAATGCTTCGGACGCGCTGAAGACCAAATACCTGCCCAAGCTGACCACCGGCGAGTGGGGCGGCACCATGAACCTGACCGAGCCCCAGTGCGGCACCGATCTGGGCCTGGTGCGGACCAAGGCCGTGCCCCAGGGCGACGGCACCTACAAGATCACCGGCCAGAAGATCTGGATTTCGGCCGGCGAGCACGACTTCACCGACAACATCATCCACACCGTCCTGGCCCGCGTCGAAGGCGCGCCGGCTGGGATCAAGGGCCTGTCGCTGTTCCTGGTGCCCAAGTTCCTGGTCAATGAGGACGGCTCGCTGGGTGAGCGCAACGCGCTGATGTGCACCGGCCTGGAGCACAAGATGGGCATCCACGGCAACGCCACCGCCGTCATGCAGTACGACGATGCGACCGGCTGGCTGATCGGCGAAGAAGGCCGCGGCATGAACAATATGTTCGTGGTCATGAACGAGGCCCGCCTGGGCACCGGCCTGCAGGGCCTGGCCATCGCCGCCGCCGCCTATCAGGCCGCGCTGGAGTTCGCTCGTGACCGCCTTCAGGGGCGTTCCCTGACCGGACCCAAGAACCCGGACGGCCCCGCCGACCCGATCATGGTCCACCCGGACGTTCGCCGGATGCTGCTGGAATCCAAGGCCTTCGTCGAAGGCGGCCAGGCCTTCATCCTGTGGACCGCGCTTCAGGCCGATCTGGAGAAGTCCGACGATGCGGCCACGGCCCAGAAGGCCAAGGACTACATGGGTCTGATCACCCCGGTGCTGAAAGCCTATCTGACCGACAAGGGCTTCCACGTCGCGTCCCTGGGCATGCAGGTGCACGGCGGCTCGGGCTATACCGAACACTTCCAGGCCAGCCAGTATCTGCGCGATGCGCGCATCACCATGATCTATGAGGGCACCAACGGCATCCAGGCGCTGGATCTGGTGGGCCGCAAGCTGCCGGCCAACGGCGGCCGCGCCATCATGACCTGGTTTGCCGACATTGACGCCTTCGTGGCCGAACATCGCGGCAATGCGGCGACGGATCCCTTCATCGACGGCCTCGACAAGGCCAAGGCCGCCCTGCAGGAAGGCTCTATGTGGCTGATGCAGAACGGGATGCAGAACCCCGACAACGCCGGGGCCGCCTCGACCGACTATCTGCAGATCTTCGGCCTGACGGCGCTGGCCTATATGTGGGCCCAGATGGCCGTCGTCGCCCAAGAGCAGGTTGAGGCCGGTTCGACCGACCCCTTCTACGCCACCAAGCTGCAGACCGGCCGCTACTTCGTCGAACGCATCCTGCCGGACGCCCGCGCCCATCTGAAGAAGATGCAGTCCGGGGCCGACGTCCTGATGGCCATGCCGGCGGAGGCGTTCTGAGCCTTCTGTCTTCTCCCCATGACGAAGGAAATGGGGAGGTGGCGCGGCGCGGATACGCGCCGTGACGGAGGGGGCGGCGCTGACGGGTCAGGTCGCCCTCAATAACCAGTCGGCGGAGGCACCCCCTCCACCACTTCGTGGTCCCCCTCCCCATCGCGGGGCGATGGGGAGGAGAAACAGATGTCCCCCCTCAACATCCCAGACCCCGATTTCATGGCCGAGGAAGAGGTCACCCTCTTTGCGGATTCCGTCGCGCGCTGGATCGACGACCATGCGCCGCCCGAAGAGGTCCAGCGCTGGATCGCCAACTCCTCGGTGCCGCGTGAGCTGTGGAACCAGGCCGGCGAGGCCGGTCTGCTGAACCTGTCGGCGCCCGAGGCCTACGGCGGCGTCGGCGGCGACTATCGCCATGAGGTCGTGCTGATGCAGCAGCTGGGCCTGAAGGGCGCGGACCACTTCGGCGTCTCGCTGCACAACGCCATCGTCGCCCCCTACATCTGGCACTACGGCACCGAGGAACAGAAGCAGCGCTGGCTGCCACGCATGGCTACCGGCGAGCTGGTCGGGGCCATCGCCATGACTGAGCCGGGTGCCGGTTCAGATCTCCAGGGCGTTCGCACCACGGCCCGGAAAGACGGCAACGCCTATGTCGTCAACGGCTCCAAGACCTTTATCACCAATGGCCAGCTGGCCAATCTGATCATCGTGGTGGCCAAGACCGATCCGGCCGAAGGGGCCAAGGGCACCAGCCTGATCGTTGTCGAAACCGACGGGGCTGAGGGCTTCGAGCGCGGTCGCAACCTCCACAAGATCGGCATGGAGGGCAATGATACGTCCGAGCTCTTCTTCAACGATGTGAAGGTCCCGGCCGAGAACATCATCGGCGGCGGCGAAGGCATGGGCTTTGTCCAGCTGATGCAGCAGCTGCCGCAGGAAAGGCTCAACATCGCGGTTCAGGGCGTCGCCGCCGCCGAGCGCGGCCTGACCGAGACCCTGGCCTACGTCAAGGAACGCAAGGCGTTCGGCAAGCGGGTGATCGACTTCCAGAACACCCAGTTCAAACTGGCCGAGGTCAAGACCAAGCTGACGGTGGCCAAGGTGTTCGTGAACCACTGCATCGGCCTGCACCTGAAAGGTCAGCTGGACGCCGCCACGGCCTCCATGGCCAAATACTGGGTCTCCGACATCCAGGGCGAGGTGCTGGACGAGATGCTCCAGCTGTTCGGCGGCTACGGCTATATGAACGAATATCCGATCGCCCAGCTCTACAAGGACGCCCGCGTCCAGCGCATCTACGGCGGCACCAACGAGATCATGAAGCTCTTGATCGCGCGCACGCTATAGGGATTTCCGCCAGCAAGCTGCTTGTCTGTTGTGAGCGATGTGTCTGACGCTTCCGGGCCGGGCGTGGTCGCCGTTCCCGGCATCGCTCACGGCCATCCCGATCAAGAGGCGCCTGTCTTTGTGTTGGCGACAGGCTTGAGGTACGTCCGCCGGACGGAGAGCCGGGACGACATGCGCCACAATGGCAAGGGCCCGCAGACCCCTCGTCCAGCGCCATGATCCCCGCTAGGCTCAATCGCATGGAACAGCTGCCCCCCGCCTATCGTTCCGCCATTGCCGCCCAGATCGGCACCTTAAGCGCCTTCCTTGGAGGGTTCGCGGCGACCTTTCTGGGGACCTTGTTGGCGTTGCGGGCCAAAGGCCGGACGGCCACCTGGGCTATCGGTTTCGCCACGGCATCGTCGGTGGCCTTCATCATCGCGGTGGTAGGGTCGACCGCGATTACCGCAGGTCTGCCCCCGGACGCGCCGCGCGTCGGGGCCCCGGACCTGGGCGGGACCCGGGTGGCGATGACCCTGGCCTTCGCGATCGGTCTCTATAGCATTCTGGTCAGCCTGGGTCTCAGCGGCTGGAGTCGGTCACGACGGGTCGGCTGGACGACCAGCATCCTGGCTGGACTGGGCGTTCTGGTGGTCACAAGCCTGGTGATCGGCATCGGTTGATTATCAGGACGCTGCGGCGCAGCGCCTGTGCCGATTTCGGGCGCGACGGTCGATGGCTGGTCCTGCGGCACCGCGATTTTCGGCCCGGCGCGGACGGCCTCCCGCTTTGAGGCGGTACGATCGTCGGAGCGACTGAAAACGACCGTCCGCGGATGGAGGTCGTGACGGATCGTCGCCGGCCATTCACCGGTCTGATCCACAGTCAGGGCGTGGTCCAATCCGGCCCCGGTCGCTCGGGTCCGTCCCGGTCGTTGGCCGCGTCAACGGGATATTAGGCCCGCGGTGGCAATCTCGCCTCCAACAAGCCGCACTCAAGGCGGCGATTGGGGTGTGACAGAGGATGTCGGAGGCGCACAGCCGCGAAGACGAGGCGATTGTCGGTGCCCTGACCCTGCGGCGTCGCAATGTCGGCGTTCGCTGTGTCATCGCCGGCGTCGGGGGACTGGCGCTCGGTCCGATCATCGGGGGCGAAGCCGCCCTGATCTGGGTCGTGAGCTTCCTCGTCGTCCAGGTCATCGAGGCGGCGGTTCTCGGCCGCTATATCAAACCCGACGCCCCCGCCCTGAACCGCGCCCGCCGCCTGTTTGCGGCCGCGACGCTGTTCGTCTCGAACGTGGTCTATGGGGCCCTGTCCCTGTTGATGTGGGACTACGGCATGGCCGGTGGTGTCTGTGCCGTCCTGATCCTGGCCGGCGGTGCCGCCAATGCCGTGATGAACACCGCCGGCTCGCGCCTGGCGCTGTTGGTCACCCTGACGCCGATCATGGCCTATTTCGGCATCTCGCCGTGGCTGCTGGCGCGCGCCGGGGCTTCGAACGAGGCCGTCCAGGCCCTGAGCATGGCCTGTTTGATCTTCGGGGTCTTTGTCCTCAGCGCCTACAACCAGTCCCAGAAGCTGTCTCAGTCCGAGCGGACGGCCCGTCGGATCGCCGAGCGCCGTCGCGGCGACCTGGAGCGGGCCGGGGCCGACAAGTCCGCCTTCATGGCGGCGGTCGGTCATGATCTGCGAACGCCGCTGTCGGCGATCCTGACGGGGGCGGCCGAGCTGAGCCGCACGGCCCACGATGCGACCGACCGGTCCCATGCCCGGCTGATCGAGGATGCCGGTCAGATGATGAACCGGCTGCTGGACGACCTGCTCGATCAGTCGCGTCTCGAGGCCGGTCGGATGGAAATCGAGCCGATCACCTTCAACCTGCGCGATCTGCTGGCCCGGACCTGCCGGTTTTGGCAGGGTCAGGCGCGCGCCAAGGGCATTCGCCTGGTTCTGGAAGGCGGGCGTCACCTGCCGGCCTGGGTCGAGGCGGATCCCGTGCGGGTGCGCCAGATCCTCAATAATCTGCTGTCCAATGCGCTGAAATTCACCACCGAGGGCGAGGTGCGGGTCCAGCTGAATGCCTGGCCGACCGATGACGATCGCTGTGCCCTGACCATCGAGGTGTCCGACACCGGCGAGGGGATGGACGACGACCAGCAGAAGCGACTGTTCGTCGCCTTCGACCAGACCCGTGCCGGCGTCGCCGGGGCCCACGGCGGTTCGGGCCTCGGCATGTGGATCAGCCGCGGCCTGGCTCAGCTGATGGGCGGGCGCCTGACGGTGCGCAGCCAGAAGGGCGTCGGTACGGCCTTCACCCTGGCCCTGATCGTCGAGGTAGCCGAAGCCCCGGCCCTGGCCCCGGAACTGCCCGAGGTCCATCGCGTTGCGACCGGATTTGTCCATCTGCCGGTGCCCGCACCGCCCCCGGTGGCGACTTCGGAACCCCAGGTCGACTCTGCCGCGTCGGCGGCCGGTGATGGCCCGCCGGTGGCCGACGAGGGTGCGCTGCGGGTGCTGATCGTCGATGACCATGACATCAATCGGCGCGCCATCCAGCTGATCCTGGCCCCGCTGGGCTGTGAGATCAGCCAGGCCGGGAACGGCGGCACCGCCCTCGAGATGGCTGCGACCGAAGCCTATGACGTCATCTTCATGGACGTGCGGATGCCGGAGATCGACGGACGTGAAGCGACCCGCCGCCTGCGCGCAAGCGCCGGCCCCAACCAGTCGGTGCCGGTCATTGCCGTGACGGCAGACACCGCGCCGGACGACGTTCAGGCGTGTGCCGCCGCAGGCATGACCTGGTTCGTCGGCAAGCCGCTGACACCCGCCAGCCTGCTGGCGGCCCTGCAAGGGGTGCTGTCAGGCGAAAGCCGTTTCGAGCACGACGACGTCCGCGCCGCCTGAGCGGCGCCGAACCCGCGTGTCCCGATCCTAGAGCTGATCCAGAAGAAATTCGGCCGAAGACACCCGGAACTCGCCGCCCTCTTCGACATTGAGGGCCGTCACGACGCCGTCCTCGATGACCATGGAATAGCGCTGCGAGCGCCCGCCCATGCCGAATTTGGAGGCATCCAGTTCCAGCCCCAGCGCCCGGGTGAAGTCGCCGTTGCCGTCCGCCAGCATGACGACCTCTCCGTTGATGTCCTGATCGGCGGCCCAGGCCCCCATGACGAAGGCGTCATTGACCGACAGGCAGGCGATCTGGTCGACACCCTTGTCCCGCAGGGCTCCGGCCCGGTCGCGGAACCCCGGCAGATGGCGCGCCGAACAGGTCGGGGTAAAGGCTCCGGGGACAGCAAAGAGGGCCGTCGTCTTGCCGGCGAGGAAGGCATCGGTCTGGATCGCCTGGGGGCCGTCGTCGCCCATGGTCATGAGGGTCGCGGACGGGATCCGGTCGCCGACTTTGATGGTCATGTCGCTCTCCATGAAGCTGTTGCGCCGGGTCCAAGCGACCGACCCCGGGGAGATAGGTCGCGCCGGCCCTGAATCCAAGACGGCTTGTCGCCAAAGCCGGGGATCGCCATCATCAGGGGGTGTCCCAGTCCTCCAGCCTCGTCGGTCGCCTGCTCCTGGCCATGCCCAACATCGGCGACCCCCGCTTCGAACAGGCGGTGATCCTCGTGTGCGCCCATGATGCCAGCCATGCCATGGGTCTGCGCCTGAACGCGCCGCACACCGAGCTCGACCTGGATCAGTTGCTCCAGTCTCTGGAGGTCACGGGCCGGGCCCCCGGCGGCACCCGTCCGGTCCTGGTCGGCGGCCCGGTCGAGACCGAACGCGGCTTTGTCCTGCATTCGGACGACTATTGCGATCCGTCCGCCTCGCTGCTGATCGCCGGCGGCCTGGCCGTGACCGCGACCCGCGAAATCCTGATGGCCATGACCGATCCGATGCGTGCGCCGCGCCGGGCCGTCCTGGCGATGGGATATGCCGGCTGGGGGGAGGGCCAGTTGGAGACTGAACTGGTCGAGAATGTCTGGCTGGCCGGTGAGGCTGACGACGACATCCTGTTCGGCGGCGACCATGAGACGAAATGGGCGCGCGCCATGGCCCGGATCGGCGTCGATGTGGCGCATTTGTCCGGCGACATCGGCCGGGCCTGATCGCATCCGGCACAGGCCGCCGCATTTCTTTCGTCGATTTAATCCATCTGTCTCGCTTGTAACTGGCACAGGGCCGCGCGCCGCTCCATTCCGGTCGGCCATAGGGGAGACGACCATGTCCAGCCGATTGATGATGGCGGCCGCGTTCGGCGCGCTGGTTCTGGCAGCCGGTCCGGCGCTGGCCCAGTCGGCGGAGCCGACAGCGCCTGCCGCCAGCGAGGGCGTCACCGTCTTTGAGAGTACCTTTTTCGCTGGCATTCAGCTGAACTCGGCCATGGACATGGTCGAGCGGGTGCCGGGCTTCGCCTTTGACGAGGGTGACGACGTCCGGGGCCTGGGCGGGACCGCCGCCAATGTTCTGATCGACGGTCGGCGTCCGGCCTCCAAATCCGAGCCGATGGAAGACACCCTGCGGCGGATTCCGGCCAGTCAGGTCCTGCGGCTGGAACTGATCCGGGGCGGTGCCCCGGGCATCGACATGCAGGGTCGCTCGGTGGTGGTGAATGTGGTGCGTGTCCCCGGGGCCGGCGGCAATACGACCTTTGCGGTGGCGTCGGGCTGGTACCAGGATGGACGCACCACCCCGGCCATGCGCTTCGAAGGGGCCCGGCCGCTGTCGGGTGATCGGCGGTTTGAATGGTCCGGTCTGATCTACACCTTCATCGACGACGGGGCCGGCGAAGGCCCGCGCCAGCGCCATGACGACACCGGTGCTCTGGTGCGCGATGCCTATTCCGACGAGACCGCGGGCGGCCGCGGCGGGACCTTCTCGCTGGGCTGGCAACAGAATCTGGGCGGTGGCCGCCTGGCGCTCAATGCCCGGCTCCAGCCCGAAACCTACGAGTCGGCGCTGGAGGACGCGATCTTCACGCCGACGCCGGGCCGCCTGCTCGTCCATGATGACTTCAGCGAGACCGACGGTGAGGTCGGCCTGAACTGGCAGCGGCCGCTGGGTGAGCACTGGCGCGTCGAGGCCATCGGTATCCAGCGTCTGCGGGGCTCGGACTTCGTGTCGGACTTCGACAACGGCACCGATACGGGCGAGTTCACCGAGGATTCGACCTCGGGCGAGTCCATCGGTCGGGTGACGCTCAGACACACCCGCTCCCCGACCTGGTCGCTGGAGGCCGGCGGCGAGGTCGCTTTCAACTTCCTCGAGAGTGCCACGACCCTGGTGGACAACGGCGTGCCGGTGATGCTGCCGTTCTCGGATGTGAGGGTCGAGGAACTGCGGGGCGAAATGTTCGGGTCCTCGACCTGGCGACCCAATGGCCGCTGGAGTCTGGAGCTGGGGATGCGGGCCGAGGTTTCGACTATCACCCAGTCCGGCGACACCGACCTGGAGCGCTCCTTCTTCTACCCCAAGCCGCGCGCCCTCGTGACCTGGACCCCGGACGACCGCAATCAGTTCCGTCTCCGGGTCGAGCGCGAAGTCGGCCAGCTGGATTTCGACGATTTCGTTTCCTCGGCCGCCTTCAACACGGGCGTGGTCACCGCCGGCAATTCAGAGCTGGAGCCGGACAAGACCTGGGTGGCCGAACTGGCCTGGGAGCGCAGCTTCTGGGATGGCGGTTCGCTGGTCGTGACCCTGGCCCATGCCGAGATCACCGATGCCTCGGACCGGGTTCCGATCTATACGCCGACCGATGCCTTCGATGCCCCCGGCAACATCGGCGACGGTACCAGCGACAGTGTCGAGGTCGATCTGACGCTTCCGCTGGACCGGCTCGGCCTGACCGGCGCGCGCGTACGGGCCGCCCTGGAATGGGAGGTGTCAGAGGTCATCGATCCGACGACCGGCGAGCGTCGTCGCATCTCGGGTCAGGATCCGTTCGATGGCGAGATCAGCTTCACCCAGGATGTCCCGCGCTGGAATCTGCAGTGGGGCGGTAACGCCTATCTGGGTGCGTTCGAGCGCGACTTCGGGTTCGACACCATCGAGACGGTCGAGGTCGAGCCCTGGTACAACCTGTTCGCCGAGTGGCGTTACAGGCCCAATCTGTCGATCCGGGCCGAGCTCCAGAACCTGTCGGGGCGCAACCTCATCATCTCGCGAGAGGTCTATTCGGGGCCGCGCGACACTTCTGCGGTCGACTTCCGCGAGGTGCGGAATCTCAACTTCGATCCGTTCATCTACGTCAGGATCCGGCGGACCTGGGGTTAGCGCCCGGAATCGGTGCCGCCGGCCCCGCCAGGCGTGACCTCGCGGGCGATGGCACGGGCGCGTTCGCGGTCCTGGACGGTCGAACAGATCCGCTGGCGCAGGTTTGACCCCGGTACCCGGCGGAGGTCGCAGATCAGCTGGTCGGGTCGTGCGAAGTCGCCCGAGCGGTTGCCTTCAGAGGGCCGGTCCAGGGCGTCTTCGGCGCTCTGTTCCTCGGTGATCGGCGGTTCGGGGCGCCGGAAGGTCGTGATCGGCTGCAATTTGGCGGCGAACAGGCTCAGGCAGCGGGAGTGATAAACACCGCGAGGGCCTCTAGGGATATGGGCTGCGATTATGTGCATCGGAATGCACGGATCGCCAAGCCCCGGTCAGCCGCCCCATTGCCGCAGCAGCGCACCCACCGACTTGTCGAGCAACAGGCGGGTCTCGCCGGCCGGCGTGGCGGCGCGCACCCGCTCCAGATCGAACAGCAGTTCGCGCTGATCGTTGCGGCGGACCAGGCTCTCGATCCAGCCGACGGCGGCCAGGCGCTCGCCGCGCGTCACCGGCGTTACCTGATGCAACTGGCCGGTCGCATAGATGACGGCATCGCCCGCGGCCAGACGATGCTCGCGCTCGCCGTCCAGGCCATCGAGCTGCAAGGCCCCGCCCTCGTAGCTGTCGGGGTCCGACAGGAACAGGGTGAAGCTCATGTCGGTGCGTAGCCGCTGTCCGTCTTCCGACACCATGAAGGCGTCGTCGGTGTGGGTGCCGTAGGCGTCGCCGGGCCCGTAGCGCGAGAACATGATCCGCGACCAGACCGCCGGGCGGGCATAGGCCGAGAAGACCGGGTGGCGCATCAGCGCCTCGCGTACGAAACGGCGCAAGGGTTCGGCCCCGGGGTCCGCCCCGACCGCCTGCTGGTTCTTCTTGACCTTGCGGGCGACCGGACCGGCCGTCGCCTTGCCGTCCTGAAAGGCGACCTTGGCCAGGCCGTCGCGGATCCGGGCGACATCCTCGGGATTCAGAACCTGGGCCAGCGTCAGCATGGAGGCTCGATGACTCATTCAGGCCGGCACCGCAAGACAAAGGATGCGAACGACTTGCAAATAGGCGATGAGGCGCTAGGGTCCGCTCATCTTCTGGAGATTTCCCTCATGGCATTTCGTCCCAAACTCTGGCTCACCCTCGGGGCCGCCCTGACCCTGACCGCCGCCTGCTCTGAACAGGGCCAGCCCGGCGGCGAATCCGGGGGCGAAGGGGGCGGAGAAGGCGGCGCGGCCGCCCAGGGCGAGAATGAAGGCGGCGGCGGTGGCGAGTCCGGTGCCGGCGAGGCCGGAGCGGCCGCCGGCTATGCCGGCGTCTCGGCTGACAGTCTGATGGCGCTGCGGATCGCCCATCTGAAGGGCTTCTTCCTGGTGGCCCAGCGGTCCCAGGCGGTTGAGGGCGACCTCCAGGCCGCGGCCCTGGCCGGCCAGGGCCTGGCCGAGGTCTATGAACCGGCGGCTTCGGCCTTCTCTTCGACCGGCCTGGACGCCGCTGTGCTGCGCCGTGCGGCGGAAACCGGATCTGCGGCAGATCTCTCGGCTGCGGTGGCGGCGCTGGACGCCGCCCAGACGGCAGCCGGCGGAAACGCAGGCGAGGTCGTTGCGGCCCTGGCCGACATTTCGGCGGGCATCTACCGCGAGGTCGGCGTCGATGGCGCGGTCGATCCGGTCGAGTACCAGCACGCGCTGGGGGCCGCCATGGCGGCCCAGGCGACGGCCCGTGCCGGCGGCCTGCCTGCCCAGACCGTTACCGACACCGAGGGCCTGGTCGCCATGTGGCGCGGCGTCACGGCACCTGAGAACGTCGCAGACCTGACCCCGGTCGGGCAGGTCCAGGCCCAGGCCTCGCGCATTCGGCTGGCGACGGCGGGCTAAGCGGCCCGCTTCCCGGCCATCGCGACCTGTCCTAGGCCTCGGCCCGGCACACGATCCGGTTGTGGCCGTCCGGCCCTGACGGCGCGAAGTCGAAGGCCAGTTCGACGGTCGAGCCTTCGGAATTGACCCGCGCCCGGGTGATCCGGCGGACCTCGCCATCCAGCACGGCCAGGTCGCCCTCGACCTCGATCTGGCGGTTGTCACTGACCTGGAGGGTGCCTTCGCGCCGGCCTTCCTGCTTGATCACCATGGTAAAGGTGTCGGCATTGATCCCGACGGTGCCATAGGGCGTGTCGGTCTCCGGGTTCGGCCCGACCAGGGTGCAGACATAGTCGCGCTGGGGCAGGCGATTGTGGGCGGCCATGGCATCGACCAGCTCGGTGGCTTCTCCGGGCGTGGCGCGGGCGCGGCCTTCGGAGCTCGACCCCATGCCGGGGAAATCGCAGGCGCACAGGGCCGTCAGGCACATCGCACCGATCAGGGCTCGCTTCATCATCCGCCTCCAGACCTGACGTTACCCGGCCTGTCGGAGGCCGCAACCTTGATTTCCTGACGGCTCTGGCGCATAAGCCGCCGCTTCCGGCGCAAGTGAACCCTCGCGCCTCCCTCGACACGACCCCATGTTCCGGTTTCCGGGACGCTGGCTGAGGTCGAGGAGGACCCCCCGTCGACGCGAACGTCCACGGGGGCTGAGGGCGTTTGCCGCCACAGGAGTGAGAATGTTCGAGGCTCTGAACGAGCGACTGTCAGGCGTTTTTGACCGGATCACCGGTCGCGGCGTGCTGACCGAGGCGGACGTCGATGTGGCGATGCGCGAGGTGCGCGTGGCCCTGCTCGAGGCCGACGTCGCCCTGCCGGTGGTCAAGGACTTCATCGCCTCCGCGCGTGAAAAGGCGACCGGCGAAGAGGTCATCCGTTCGGTCAAGCCGGCTGATCAGGTCATCAAGATCGTCCATGACGGCCTGATCGAGACGCTCGGCGGCGATACGCCCGAGGCCCTGAACCTGAATGCCACCCCGCCGGTGGTCATCCTGATGGCCGGCCTGCAGGGGTCGGGCAAGACCACGACCTCGGCCAAGCTGGCCCGGCGCCTGTCCAAGGTCGAGCGCAAGAAGGTCATGATGGCCTCGCTCGACACCCGCCGTCCGGCCGCCATGGAGCAGTTGGCGACCCTGGGAAAACAGGTCGAGGTCGAGACCCTGCCGATCGTCGCCGGTCAGTCGCCGGCCGAGATCACACGGCGCGCCCTGCAATCGGCCAAGCTTCAGGGCTATGACGTCCTGATCCTCGATACCGCCGGCCGCACCACCCTGGACGAGGCCCTGATGGCCGAGGCGGCCGAGATCGCCGCCATTGCCAAGCCGACCGAAACCCTTCTGGTCGCCGACAGCCTGACCGGCCAGGACGCGGTTCGCACCGCCCAGGCCTTCCACGAGCGGCTGCCGTTGACCGGCCTGATCCTGACCCGTGCGGACGGCGACGGGCGCGGCGGGGCCATTCTGTCCATGCGGGCCGTCACCGGCCTGCCGGTCAAGTTCCTCGGGGCCGGTGAAGGCGTCGAGGCGCTGGATGCCTTTGATGCCCGCCGGGTCGCCGGTCGCATCCTCGGTCAGGGTGACATCGTCGCCCTGGTCGAAAAGGCCGCCCAGGATCTGGACACGGCCAAGGCCGAGAAGGCCGCGCGCAAGCTCGCCCAGGGCAAGTTCGACCTCGAAGACCTGGCCAATCAGCTCGCCCAGATGAAGAAGATGGGCGGCCTGGACGGTATCATGGGTCTGCTGCCCGGTGTCGCCAAGATGAAGGGTCAGATGGCCCAGGCCGGCATGGATGACCGGATGATCGACCGCCAGCAGGCGATCATCTCGTCCATGACCAAGACCGAGCGCAAGAAACCCGACCTTCTGAATGCCTCGCGCAAGCGCCGTATTGCCGCCGGTTCCGGCGTCGATGTCGCCGACATCAATCGCCTCCTGAAACAGCACCGCCAGATGGCCGATGCCGTCAAGGCCATGAGCAAGAACGGCGGCAAGGGCTTCGGTCAGATGGCCAAGATGCTGACCGGCATGGGCGGCATGGGCGGCCCCGACATGGCGCGATTGAAGGCCATGGGGGGCGGCAAGATGGCCGAACCCACCGAGGCTGACCTCAAGGCCCTTCAGGACCGCATGGCGGCCCTGGGCGGCGGACAAACTCCCGGCGGCCTGCCTGGCCTGCCCGGCTTCCCTCCCAAGAAAGACTAGACCCCAAGGACCCCTGAAATGCTCAAGATTCGTCTCGCCCGTGGCGGTGCCAAGAAGCGCCCCTACTACCACATCGTCGTCGCCGACAGCCGCTCGCCCCGCGACGGCCGCTTCCTGGAGAAGGTCGGTTCGTACAACCCCATGCTGCCGCGCGACGGTGAGCAGAAGCGCGTCAACCTGAACGTCGAGCGCATCCAGCACTGGCTGTCCAAGGGGGCCCAGCCGACCGACCGCGTCGCCCGCTTCCTGAGCCAGGACGAGACCCTGGGGGCCACCGTCAAGTGGCAGGCCGGCAACAACCCGAACAAGGCCAAGCCCGGCAAGAAGGCTGAAGAGCGCGCCGCCGAGCGCGCCCAGCGTGAAACCGACCGTGCCGAGGCCGAGGCCGCCGCCAAGGCTGAGGCCGCCGCCGCCCCGGCTCCGGTCGTGGAAGAAGAAGCTCCGGTCGAGGCCGTGGCTGAAGAAGCTCCGGCTGCTGAAGACGCCGCTCCGGCTGAAACCACTGCCGAAGAAGCGCCTGCCGAAGCCGCTGCTGAAGAAGCTCCGGCTGCTGAAGAAGAAAAGGCCGAAGGCTAAGCCTTCGTCCGCAGGTCTCCCGCTCCCTTCTCCCCTCGGGGGAGAAGGTGGGCGGCGAAGCCGCTCGGATGAGGGGGCTTTCGAAGTCGCACCATGTCGAACACTCGGCCCGGAACAACCGCCCCCCTCAACCGTCTCGCTCTGCGAGCCATCTTCTCCCCCGAAGGGAGAAGAATATGACAGACAATCTCATTCTGGTCGGACAGGTCGGCGGTGCCTTCGGCGTGCGCGGCGAGGTCAAGATCACGACCTTTACCGGCGAGGCCATGGCGCTGGTCGCCTATTCGCCCCTGCTGAGGTCGGACGGCTCCATCGGCCTGACCCTGACTGGCGCCCGGCCGGACAAGAAGGGCCTGGTCGCCCGGGCGAAAGAGATCGCCACCAAGGAACAGGCCGATGCGATGCGCGGCCTCAAGCTGTTCGTGCCGCGCGAGCGCCTGCCCGAGCCGGACGAGGACGAATTCTATCTGACCGACCTGATCGGTCTGGAGGTCCGCGACGCTTCGGGAGCCACCCTCGGTCGTGTGAAATCCGTGCCCAATTTCGGAGCCGGTGACCTGCTGGAAATCACGCCGGCGACCGGCGGCCAGACCTGGTTTCTGGCCTTCACCCGCGACACCGTGCCGGAGCTGCATATCGCCGGCGGCTGGCTCCTGGTGGCACCTCCCGCAGAGGACGAGACCGAGGTGGAATAGCCGTCAAGGTTGCCCAAGCCGCCTGGTTTGTGATCATTGGCGGCGGGGGGTGTCATGACCAATACGCTTGAACGTCTTTCCGTACCGACCGGCGAAGGCAATGTCTGGCGCCGGATCGGTGCCCTCGTCATCGACTGGGCCGTCATCGCGGCGGGTGTGTGCGTCTGCGCCGCCGTCGCCTACGGCCTCAGTGGCGGACAGATCCGCATGGCCCAGGCCCCGCTGAGCGTCACCGATTGCGTGGCGGCGACCGCCGTGCCCGAGGGCTTCGACCCGAACTATCGGATCCCTGGTGTCTCACAAGAGGCCCAGGCGCGGATCCTGGGCGACGTCTCCACCTTCCAGGCCGACGTCATCAGCGATTGCCGGACGCGCATCATGGGATCCGAGATTGATCGCAGCGCCACCATCGCGGAAACGAGCCAGGCTCAGCGCTATTTCATTCTGCCTGTGGACCGCGATTTTCGCGTGACCCGACCCTGGCTTTACCTGGATCATGTGTTCGGCCTGGCCATGCTGCTGGTCCTGACGCTGCTGGAAGGCACGACCGGTACCACCTTCGGCAAGCGGGTGGCGGGCCTCAGGGTGCGGGGGCGAAACGACGGTCGGGCCGGACTGGGCCGGGCGCTGGTCCGCAATCTCGTCATCTGGGGTCCGGGGGCGGCGCTGGGCCTCATCGGTATCGCCTCCAACCACGATCTGCTGGTTCTCGGGGACATGACCGGTGTCGCCATCGGAACCACCGGCCTGGCCATCGCGTTTGGCCTGTGGCCGCTGGCCTTGCTGGTTGGATTGATCGCCTCGGGGGCCAGGCCCTTCTGGGACCAGATCGCCGGGGTGCGGGTGGTTCGGGCCTGAGCGATCCCTACCCCATCGCCGTGACGCAGGCCCTCAGGTCCGTCAGGTCTTCCTCCGAGAGCGCCCGGCGGCCGTAGACGCGCTCGCCTTCCTGGGCGGCGCGGGCCGTGGCCTCGTCAGCCGAGAGGCCGAGTGCGGCGATGGCGGCGACTTCGCGCTCCTGCCAGAAAGCCGCGCCCGAGGTCCGAACCGAGGCGTCGAGATCCGCCGGCAGCGGCTCCATCTGTCCGCCGGCCCGTCCGGCCACGACGGCGGTGAACAGGGCGTTGCAGCGGAAGGCCTGATCGGCCTGTTCCGGGGTCAGGGACGCCGCCGTCGCCTCGGCAGACGCGGCGGTGGCCCCGTCGGCGGCGCTCTCGGCAGCGGCTTCGTTCGTGGCCTCGGTGCCGGCGTCGTTAGCGGCGGGCTGGGAACAGGCGGTCGCGGCCAGCACGCCGGCCAGAACCAGGGCGGTTCGCATCATCATCGATTGTCTCCCTAAAATCGATCTATTCGGTGGCCGGCGCTTCGCGGCCCGCCATGACGCCAGAGGTCGCCCATTCCGCCTCGACGGGCCCCGGCACCTGATCTTTTAGCCAGCACACCGGCGTCTCGGCCTGGACCCCGGCCTGGACCCAGGTGAAGGCCCGACAGGCCTCATCGGCCTCGCACTGGGCGCGGCAGGCCTCGGCGTCGGCGGCGTCGTACGATGTGCCAATGTCGTAGCCGGGCCGGTCGAACCCGACCTCCAGCTCGCCCGGGGTCGTCGTCGAAGCCATTGTTTCACCTGCCGCCGGGGTCGCCGCGGCTTCCGCCGGGGCCTCGGCCTCCGGTGCGCCCGTGTCATCGGCGCGGCCACAGGCGACCAGCCCGAGCAGCGCCACGCCCATCAACAATCCTGACAATGCTCGCATGATCCCATCCTCCCAAATGATGCCCATCACCCTAGAGAATACGCGCGTTCTGTGAAATCCCGGACACGGGCCTTGCGTGGCGCATTGGCCACACCATCTCAGCCGCTGGGGACGGCGCGCCGCTTGCATGAGGGCGCTCAGACCGGCCCATCCGCTTCTCGAAGGGATACGCCTTGCAACTTGACCAATATTCCGACCGGGCCAAATCCGCCGTCCAGGCGGCCCAGTCGCTGGCGCTCGCGCGCCGCCATCAACAGTTCGCGCCCGAGCACCTTCTGAAGGTGCTCCTGGAGGAACGCGACGGCCTGGCCCGTAACCTGATCACCACCGCCGGCGGCGACGCCAAACGCGCCCTGGCCGACATCGAAACCGCGCTGTCCAAACGCGCCCAGGTCGAGGGCGGCTCCGGCCAGCTCTATCTCGACGGCGACACCGCCCGCGTCTTCGCCGCCGCCGAACAGGCCGCGAAAAAGGCCGGCGACCAGTTCGTCACGACCGAGCGCCTGCTCCAGGCCCTGGCTAAGGAGGGCGGCGTCGCCAAGACCGTCCTGGCCGCCTCGGGCGTCACGCCCGACAAGCTGGACGCCGCCGTCAATGAGCTGCGCAAGGGCAAGACCGCCGACAGCGCCGGGGCCGAAGACGGCTATGATGCGCTCAATCGCTATGCCCGCGACCTGACCCTGGCGGCTGCCGACGGCAAGATCGACCCGGTCATCGGCCGCGACGAGGAGATCCGTCGCACCATCCAGGTCCTGGCCCGGCGCACCAAGAACAATCCCGTCCTCATCGGTGAGCCCGGCGTCGGCAAGACCGCCATCGTCGAGGGCCTGGCCCTGCGCATCGTCAACGGCGATGTGCCCGAATCCCTGCGCGACAAGAAGGTGATGGGCCTGGACATGGGGGCCCTGATTGCCGGGGCCAAATATCGCGGCGAGTTCGAGGAGCGGCTGAAATCCGTGCTGAACGAGGTCGCCGCCGCCGAAGGTCAGATCATCCTGTTCATCGACGAGATGCACACTCTGGTCGGGGCCGGCAAGACCGACGGGGCCATGGACGCCTCCAACCTCTTGAAGCCCGCCCTGGCGCGCGGCGAGCTGCATTGCGTCGGGGCCACGACGCTGGATGAGTACCGAAAATACATTGAAAAGGACGCGGCCCTGGCCCGGCGTTTCCAGCCGGTCATGGTGGCCGAGCCGACGGTCGAGGACACCATCTCGATCCTGCGCGGCCTGAAGGAAAAGTACGAGGTCCACCACGGGGTCCGCATTTCCGACTCGGCAATCGTCGCCGCAGCCACCCTGTCGAACCGCTACATCACCGACCGCTTCCTGCCCGACAAGGCCATCGACCTGGTCGATGAGGCCGCCAGCCGCGTGCGCATGGCCGTGGATTCCAAGCCCGAAGCCCTGGACGAAATCGACCGCCGCCTGGTCCAGCTGAAGATCGAGCGCGAAGCCCTGAAGAAGGAATCCGACAGCGCCAGCCAGCAACGTCTGGAAAAGCTCGAAGACGAGATCGCCGACCTCGAAGGCCAGTCCGACGACCTGACCGCCCGCTGGAAATCCGAAAAGGACAAGGTCGCCGGCGGGGCCCAGCTGCGCGAGACGCTGGATCGCCTGCGCGCCGAACTGGCGGCGGCCCAGCGCGACGGCGACCTCGGCCGCGCCAGCGAGATCGCCTATGGCCAGATCCCCGACATCGAGCGCCGCCTGAACGAAGAAGACAGCGCCGCCGACGCCGCCTCGCCCCTGACGCCCGAGGTGGTCGACGCCGAACAGATCGCCGCCGTCGTCGCCCGCTGGACCGGCGTGCCCGTCGAAAAGATGATGGAGGGCGAGCGCGAAAAGCTGCTCGAAATGGAGACCCAGCTGGTCCGCCGCGTGGTCGGCCAGGATGACGCCCTGGTCGCCGTCTCCGACGCCGTGCGCCGCGCGCGGGCGGGCCTGAACGACCCCAACCGCCCGCTCGGCTCCTTCCTGTTCCTGGGCCCGACGGGCGTGGGCAAGACCGAGCTGACGAAAGCCCTGGCCGAGTTCCTGTTCGACGACGAAGCCGCCATCACCCGCATCGACATGAGCGAGTTCATGGAGAAACACGCCGTCAGCCGCCTGATCGGCGCGCCTCCGGGCTATGTCGGCTATGACGAGGGCGGCGTCCTGACCGAGGCCGTGCGGCGTCGGCCCTATCAGGTCGTGCTGTTCGACGAGGTCGAAAAGGCCCACCCGGATGTGTTCAACGTCCTCTTGCAGGTGCTCGACGACGGCCGCCTGACCGACGGTCAGGGCCGGGTCGTGGACTTCAAGAACACCCTGATCATCCTGACCTCCAACCTCGGCTCAGGCGCCCTGGCCGACCAGCCCGAGGGCGAGGACGTCGAGTTGGTCCGTCCCATCGTCATGGACGCCGTGCGCGCCCACTTCCGCCCCGAGTTCCTGAACCGGATCGACGAGATCATCCTGTTCCGCCGCTTGGGCCGCGAACAGATGGGCGGCATCGTCGACATCCAGCTCAAGCGGTTTGAAAAGCTGCTGGCCGACCGCCGCCTGACCCTGGCGCTCGACGACAGCGCCCGCGCCTGGCTCGCCGACAAGGGCTATGACCCGGTCTACGGCGCGCGGCCGCTCAAGCGCGTGATCCAGAAGGATCTGGTCGACCCGATTGCGCGCAAACTGCTGGCCGGCGAGATTGCGGATGGCAGTGTGATCAGTGTGTCAGCGGGGCAGGATGGGCTGGAGATCGGGAAGGCGGCGGTGCATTAAGCATCGCCGTCTTGTCGGGAAACCACTGTGGCGGGCAGTTGGCTAGCGCCGACCAAATCTCTTTGCAGATTTCTTGACAATTCATCGACGGCGGATGCCGCAAGGTCAAGATTACGCTCAAGGCGACCGACAAAGGATTCTATCGAGTCGTGTTCTGATGAGTTTAAATCTTGATGTATTATGTTAATTTTTGCGTCAAAATCAGAAAATCTTTTGGCAGTTTCTGGAAACCAAAATCCACAAAATCCAGATAGCTGAAAATATTCACGCGATACGAAAGGTGATTTTTCCGGATCCATCTTCTCAATGGAAGTCTGATCTTTTATCAATCGCCATCTAGCAATGGATATCAGCATTTCAGATCGAAATGTTGAAAGGAGGAGAAACGCATTATTTCGCATGTCGGAGATGCGATTTCTATCTCGTTCGCTTTCATCCAATCGACGACGGCGTGACTCAAATACGTGCGTTGCAATTGCACCGGCTATAACACCAGATACGCCAACTATCCCGATTAGGGCGTCGCTCCAAAACGACGAGGCGTCACCGCCGGGAAGTTGGATGATCATTTTGCAGGCTTTGTCAGAACAAGACGATCGATAGCAGCCTTTGTAAATCTGCGCACTTCGTCTTCATTTAATTTATCTGCCCGTTCAAGGAGGTGTATTGTCTCTGCAGACGAGCGAGCCGAGATGGCTTCTTTTATCAATTCTTCAGCCGCCTCGATAACGCCGCTATCAGCGGCGCTAGTTCTAGCGGCTCGAGAGAGGTCATCGTAGAATTTTTCTATCGTCTTTTCAAGATTAAATGATGCATGGTATTTGACACATTTACATGGTGTCGATTTACACGTATTGCATCCCAATCTAAATATTTCATTTATTCTATCGTCAAAGCTAATATTCTGCCGGGATATGTCCCAGCAACTGAAAAGCCAAGCAGACAAGTCTGCTACCTCTTCAGCTATTCCTGGAATAAAATCAGCAAATCGCGCATAATTCAGAACGTTTGCTAGCTCATACTGAGCGTAAGCAACTTTTAGTTCGCCGCCTTCTTCAAGAAGTTTATCGACAATATCTGACGTATGCCCCTTGGATAGTAAGACCCGATTTGCAGGATATATATCTCGTAGGATCGCGATTATTTCATCAAATGAGTAGTCCCGACGCGAGTGTGCGCCAATTTTATAGCTAAATTCTATTCTAGCGGCGGCCGGTGCCATCGGAACGCTGGTGCCCGGAATGAATGCCATCCTTTCTTGTTCTTCACACCGACAAGGAGATAGTTGACAATACGGACAGCATTTTGGAAACCGACCAATCATAACCTGAACAAAATCAAGATTATAGTTGTTGCAAAGCGCAATAATCCAAGCTATTGCCTTAACTATACTGCGATTTATACGATCCGCCTCTGCGCTTCCTTTGGTGGGTTTCGGCGTGCGAATTAGGAGCCGGTCCACTTCGCTGCACCAAGTGAAGATGTGGACCATCATGGTATCCGGCATCACACCTTTGTTCGGATAGATCTCCTCAAGCCGCTTATTCCATCCGTTTGCCGTCTGGATCATGATTGCCTCCCGCACGACAAACACTGGTATTGCAAATGCCGACAGTCAAGCATCGGTTGTGCCGTTGTTGTCGTTTTCATTTTTCGGTTGAGCGGCAAATTGGACCACATCGTCCTCTCCAATGCCCAGGGCCAGCCGCAGCGCGCAGCGCCTAGAGCCGGGACGCACGCTCCCTCCCTTTTGTAATCCCAGCCAAGCCCGAAGGGCGCGAGCCGGAACAAGCGCGCCGCTCGCTGCGGTGGGCTACGTTTCGCACCGGCTCCACACTGCGAGCCTCGTGCGTGACGCACCCTTGTCCCGGATAACGGCTGCGCCGTTTCCGGGATGACAAGTCGAGAGGCAATCAGGGGAGAAGGGCCTGGAGCTTCATCCCCCCAGCACAGGCATCACCTCGACCCCTTCACAGGGAAACACCGACATGTGCGGGTGCCCCTCGAACAGCCGGGCGGCGGCGTCGTGGCTGTCGGCCCGCACCACCATGAAGACGGTCAGCAGGTTGACCACATCGGTCACGAGGCCCGCATCATCGATGCGCCGGGTCGCGCCGAGCGGACCGCCGACAAAGACGATGCTGTCGCGGTGGGCCTCTTCCCAGGCGGCGACGGCGGGGATACCGACGCGCTGGACCTGGGCCTGTTCCTCCGGCGTCATGGCGTACCATTTCGCCCATTTTGGTCCGGTCTTGTCGCTGGTGAAGACGGCCAGATAGTCGGGCATGGGGGCCTCCTGATCGACGCAGGCGCCGACTATCAGCGCTCCCGCGGACGAAAGGAAAGGGTCGCGATCGGCAACGCCCGCATTCCATCACGCCAACCCCTTGTTTGCATTCCGGTCGCCGCATCCAGTGGCCGCCGCCATCCCCGCACGCTGCGGCTCGCCTAGACTCTGGCCGGGTCTTTGACATCGTTGACGTCACGCCGCGCGACCAGGCGAGGCATCCGGACGATCTGGACGATCTGGACGATCTGGACGGTGTTTTTCGTCGTTCGCTTCGACCGGATTCCCGCTAGACTGGGGCATGGCCTCTTCCGCCCCGAAACTGCTGTCCGGCGGCAATCCCCAGATCGCCAAGGGCTACGGCGAGGCGCCGGTTCAGGCCTGGATCGCCGCCGCGCCCGGCTGGAAGTCGACGACGGCGGCGGCGCTGGACACCCTGATCACCCGGACGGTGCCGGGGGTTAAGAAGGCCGTGAAGTGGAACTCGCCGCTGTATGGGCTGGACGGCCAGACCTGGTTCCTCAGCTTTCACGCCATGACGGCCTATATCAAGGTCGCCTTCCATAACGGGGTCGAGCTGGAGCCGCCGCTGCCGGTCGGCTCGAAACAGCCGCGCGTCCGCTATCTGCATCTGCATGAGGGCCAGGCGGTCGATACGCCCCAGATCGCCGCCTGGATCACCCAGGCCGCCGCCCTGCCCGGAGAGAAGATGTGAGTGACGGGCGTGCCGCGACGCTCGACCCCTTGCGCCGCCTGACCTAGCCTTCGGACGACGCCTTCAGGACCTTCTGGACGACCGGGTCGGCCTCCATCGCCGCCATCAAGCGCGCGACGTTGGGATAGTCGCGCCAGCTCTTGTCCAGCCGCGCGGTCCAGCGGGCCATGACATAGGCATAGGCGTCCGCGACCGTGCGCTTGTCGCCGAACACATGATCGGTGTCGCCGATCAGGCCATCGAGATAGGTCATCACCCGGTCGATGCGGGGCAGGGCCGCCGCGCGTGCGGCCTCCTTGGCCGCGTCTGACGGATCAGTGGTGTAACGCTGGGGCACGAACCAGGGCCAGAAGGCCGGATGGAAATCACCGGTCAGGAAGCTCATGGTTTCATGGAACCGGAAGCGGGCCTGGTCGTCGGCGTCGGTGCCCGCTCCGACGTCGGCCTCCGGCCAGTGGCCGGCCACCCATTCGAGAATCGCTCCGGCCTGGGTCCGGGCCCTGGGTTCGCCCAGATCCAGCGCCGGCACCTGGGCCAGTGGGTTGATCCTCTGGAATTCCGGTGCATGCGGATTGGCCTTGACCGGCTCGAAATCGGCCCCGGCCCATTCCAGGGCAATCCAGCAGGCGAGGGCGCAGGTCCCCGGCGCGTAATAGAGTTTCATGCTCGGTCTCCAGTTTGGTCAGAAGCTACGCCAGCACCGCTGGGTCAGGGAAGGGCCGTCGCCGTGGATCTCTGCACCCGTGACCTCGGCCCCAAGACCGACTACCTACGGCCCTGACCCGCCGATCCCGCCGACCAAGGCCCGCCCCCGCCCCATGCTCACCCTCTATATCGATGCCGATGCCTGCCCGGTGAAGGACGAATGCTATCGCGTGGCCGAACGCTGCGGCCTGAAGGTGTTTGTGGTCTCCAACGGCTGGATCAACACCCGCCGCGCGCCCTTCATCGAACAGATCGTGGTCGATGAGGGGCCGGACGTCGCCGACGACTGGATCGCCGAGCGGGCGGGGCCGGGCGACATCGTCGTCACCTCCGACATTCCCCTGGCGGACCGGGTATTGAAGGCCGGGGCCCAGGCGCTGAAATCCAACGGCCAGCCCTTCACCGCCGATTCCATCGGCTCGGCCCTGGCGGGGCGGATGGTCGGAGAGCATCTGAGGTCCATGGGGGTGGCGACCTCCGGGCCGCCGCCGTTCTCGGCGCGGGATCGCTCGGCCTTCCTGCAGGCGCTGGACCGGGCCGTCGTCGTGGCGCGGCGGGCCGCAATATGACTGGCGCCGTGCATGTCATCGGGGCAGGTCCCGCCGGCCTGATGGCGGCCGAGACCCTGGCCGGGCGCGGTCACCGGGTCATCGTCCATGACCGGATGCCGTCGGTGGCGCGCAAGTTTCTGATGGCCGGGCGCGGCGGCCTGAACCTGACCCACGCCGAGGGCCTGGACGACCCGGCCCGGTTCCTGTCCCGCTACGCAGAGCAGGCCGAGCGCGTCGCGCCGTGGCTGGAACGGTTTGGTCCGGCCGAGCTGATGGCCTGGGTCGAGGCCCTGGGTCAGCCGGTCTTCGTCGGCTCGTCAGGTCGGATATTCCCCCGTGCCATGAAGGCGTCGCCGCTGCTACGGGCCTGGCTGGCACGACTGGCAGATCAGGGCGTCGAGGTGCGAACCCGGTCACGCTGGCTCGGCTGGCGCGGGTCCGAGCTGGCTTTCGAAACGCCGTCAGGCGACCAGGTCGAGCCGGCCGCGGCCGTCATCCTGGCCATGGGCGGGGCCAGCTGGCCTCGGCTGGGTTCGGATGCGGCCTGGACGGTACAGCTGGCCGAGCGGGGCGTCGCCCTCGCGCCGTTCCAGCCGTCGAACATGGGCGTCGACGTCGCCTGGTCGGATATTCTCAAGGGCCGTTTTGCCGGCCAGGCCCTGAAGCCGGTGGTGCTCAGCCATGGCGACCAGACCGTCCGCGGCGAGGTGATCCTCAGCCGCTATGGCCTGGAAGGCACCGCAGTCTATGCCCTGTCGGCGGGCCTGCGCCAGGCCATCGCCGCCGAGGGGGTCGCGACCCTGACCCTGGATCTGCGGCCCGATGTGACGGTCGAAGCGCTGGCCCAGCGCCTGGCCCGACCGCGCGGCAAGGACAGTGTCAGCAATCATCTACGCAAGGCCGGGGGCCTGTCGCCGGCGGCGATTGCGATCCTCAGGGAGATCGGCGATCCGCCACCCGGGCCGGAAAAGCTGGCGCGCCGGATCAAGGCCATCCGGCTGAAGGTGACAGGGGTGCAGGGGCTGGAGCGGGCCATTTCTTCGGCCGGCGGCGTCTCGTTCTCACAGGTCGATGAGCGTCTGATGCTGACGGCCTGCCCGGGTGTCTTCGTGGCCGGCGAAATGCTGGACTGGGAGGCCCCGACCGGCGGCTATCTTCTGACGGCCAGCCTCGCCAGCGGCGTCGTGGCGGGAGCGGGCGTGGCCGACTGGCTCAACAGTCGGGCGGACTAGCTACCAGGTCGGGCGCAGCGAAAACTGGAGGGCCACAAATCCCTCCGTCGCATCGCGGTCAATGCCGGTGCCGCCGTGGACGCCGTCGGCGGTGACCTCGCGATGGACATAGCCGAAGGAGGTCTGGGTATCGCCGCGACGCCAGGCCACGCCGACCTGGGCATCGCCGATGAAGGAGCCGGTATCGTGGCTGAGCCGACGGTCCCAGCCGTCCATGCCCCGGGCCCAGTTCATGCCGACGGCTGTACCGGTCCCGGCCGCGAACAGGTACCAGCGCCCCTCATCCTCGTCATAGGCGGTGTCGCCGTCGGCGACCTCGAGCTGCCCGACGCGAACTGTCGCCCCGGCCTCGGCAGTGCCGCCCTGGGCGTTTACACCGACCCCGGCATGGGGCGTGATCTCAAACTGGAAGGCGCGCCCTTCGCCGGCGATCAGCGGCCAGGCGCGGATATAGGTGATCTCGCGCTGTTCAGCCTCGAAGCGGGCGCGCTCGATGGAGCCCTGCGGAAGAAAGGTGGCCAGATCGGACTGGCGATAGCGGACCTGTTCGATCGACCCGTCGGCCTGGCGTCTCCAGACGCCACGCTGCTGGGCCGCAACCAGACCTTGGGATCCAGAAAAGAGGGCGCGGTCCAGATGCTGGCTATCGGCCAGGCGATTCAGGGATTCGACGCCCAGGGGCGCGGTGTGGTCCGGGGCCAGTTCGACCGGCGAGCCATAGGTCCAGCGCTCCGGTTGAGACGCCTCCTGAGCCGCCGCGCAGAAGGCCATCGCGGTTCCGATCAGAACCGTCGCGCCCGCCACGAACTGCTTGCCGTCGCAAAACACCGAAGTGCCTCCACCTTACGCAACGTCAGACACGAGACAATGACTCGTCCGGGCCCGTCTTGCAAACCCTCAATCTGCGGAGGAGTTCAAATCTGTGGGCCTATTGGCAGGCGAGGCATTCCTCATAGTCGGTCTTGGCGGCCGCGAAGAGATCCGGCTGGTTGGGATCGATCTCGGCTTCGGCCTTGTCCTCGGCCCCGGCAAAGGCGGCCCGCTGAACCGACTTGGAGCGCAGGTAATACAGGGATTTCATCCCCTTCTCCCACGCCTGCCAGTGCAGCATGTGCAGGTCCCACTTGTCGATGTCGCCCGGCAGGAAGACGTTGACCGACTGGGCCTGACAGACCTCCGGCGTGCGGTCGGCGGCCAGTTCGATGACCCACCGCTGATCCAGCTCAAAGGCGGTCTTGTAAACCGACTTCTCATCGTCGCTCAGACCGTCCAGGTGCTGGACCGAGCCCTCGTTGGCCAGGATCGAGGACCATACGGCCTCGGTGTTCAGGCCGCGCGTTTCCAGCAGGGCCTCAAGGTAGGGGTTCTTGACCGCGAACGAGCCCGACAGGGTCTTGTGGGTATAGATGTTGGCCGGGATCGGCTCGATGCCGGCGCTCGTGCCGCCACAGATGATCGAGATCGAGGCGGTCGGGGCGATGGCCAGCTTGTGGGAGAACCGCTCCATGGCTCCGCGTTCGGCGGCGTCCTCGCAGGCCCCCTTCTCCTCGGCCAGAAGGCGGCTGGCCTTGTCGGCCTCGCGGCGCAGATGTTTGAACAGCCGCATGTTCCACGACTTGGCCATGGCCGATTCAAAGGCCACGCCCTGGGACTGCAGGAAGGAGTGGAAGCCCATCAGGCCCAGACCCACCGACCGCTCGCGCTTGGCCGAATAGACCGCCGCGGCCATGGCCGGCGGCGCGCGCTGGATGAAGTCTTCCAGCACATTGTCCAGGAAGCGCATCACGTCTTCGATGAAGCGCGGCTCGTCGCGCCATTCCAGGAAGGTCTCGGCATTGACGCTCGACAGACAGCAGACGGCGGTGCGGTCCACGCCCAGGTGGTCGGCCCCGGTGTGCAGCATGATCTCTGAACACAGGTTCGACTGTTTCACCTTCAGGCCCAGCGCCTTCTGGTGGTCGGGCATCATCTTGTTCACGGTGTCCGAGAAGATCAGATAGGGCTCGCCGGTGGCCAGGCGGACCTCAAGGATCTTGGTCCACAGGGCGCGGGCATCGACCGTCTTTCTGACCTCATGGGTCTTGGGCGAGATCAGGTCGAACGTCGTGCCGTCGCGCACCGCCTCCATGAAGGCGTCGGTGATGTTGATGCCGTGGTGCAGGTTCAGGGACTTCCGGTTGAAGTCGCCCGAGGGTTTGCGGATTTCGAGGAACTCCTCGATCTCGGGGTGGTGGATGTCGAGATAGACCGCCGCCGAGCCGCGCCGCAGCGACCCCTGCGAAATCGCCAGGGTCAGGCTGTCCATCACGCGGATGAAGGGGATGATGCCCGAGGTCTTGCCGGCACCCTTGACCTGTTCGCCGATGGAGCGGACGCCGCCCCAGTAGGTGCCGATGCCGCCGCCGTTCGAGGCCAGGGCGACGTTCTCGTTCCAGACGTTCTGGATGCCGTCCAGGCTGTCGCCCACGGCGTTCAGGAAGCACGAGATCGGCAGGCCACGATTGGCCCCGCCGTTCGACAGCACCGGCGTCGAGGGCATGAACCACAGCTTCGACATGTAGTCATAGACGCGCTGGGCGTGATCGGCGTCGTCGGCAAAGGCCGTGGCGACGCGCGCGAACATGTCCTGATAGCTCTCGCCGGCCAGCAGATAGCGGTCTTCCAGCGTCTTCTTGCCGAAGTCGGTCAGCAGGTCGTCGCGCGACCGGTCGACCTCGACCTTGCGGACCAGCGACAGGGCCGGCGCATCGGTGCGCGCGGCTTCAGCCTCCGGCATCGAAAACTCGTTCCGCATCAACGCTTCACCACCAGCCATACGTCGTTCGCCCCAATCTCTGTGATCGTCCAGAACCGGAGAAAACCACCGCATCTGGTAGGACCCCGTGCCCCAAGGTCCATATGTAGGGGGACATAACCCTAACGACCCGTCAACGGCTTGACGCCGGGTTTGATTGATTCGTGATCAGAGGGTTGCCCCGGCCTGGGTCAGGACCGGTCAAACATGGGGCTGAGACGGCGATCACAAATCCGTGATCCCGGTCGCGACGGAACCTCAGGCAAGCGTAGCCGTTCGCAAGTCATGTCGATGCTCTCGAACCTGCCGCGCCGCCTCCACGGCTCCCTGTCACGGGCGATGTCGTTTGCCCGCCGGGAACTGGGTCTGGTGGTCGCCCTGGGGGTGGTCGCCGGAGGCCTCTATCTCTTCGCCGAACTGGCCGATGGTCTGGTCGAGGGCGAGATTCCGTCATTTGACGAAGCCATCCTGGCCTGGACCCACCCTTACGCCGATACGCATGATGTGATCGGGCCGGACTGGCTTCTCGAGGCCATGCTGGACTTCACCTCCCTGGGTGGCCTGGCCGTGCTGGTGCTGTTTGCCCTGATCGCAGTCGGCTTCCTGTTGATGCAGAAAAAGGCGTGGTCGGCTCTGATGCTGGGGGTGGCCCTGGGCGGCGGCCTGTTGCTCAGCGAGGGCATGAAGGCGGTCTTTGATCGCGGTCGCCCGCCGGACATCTACCAGGCCGTCGAGACCATCAACGCCAGTTTTCCGTCCGGCCACACCCTGATGTCGACGGTCTTCTATCTGACGCTGGGGGTGATGCTGGAGCGAATCTTCGCGCGTCGGCGGCTCAAGATCTATGTCATGGGCGTCGCCATCCTGATTGCGGCCCTGGTCGGCGTCAGCCGGGTCTATCTGGCGGCGCACTGGGCCTCGGATGTTCTGGCGGGCTGGGCCCTGGGCGCGGCCTGGGCCATGGCCTGCTGGCTGATCACCTATGCCGCCCAGCGTCGCTGGGCTCGCCGGGGACAATCCCTGGACCAGATCGGCGGCATCGACGGAACCTGAGTTCATCAGGCCGGGTCATCCTATCCCCAACCCCCAACATTTTGTGAACACCTGGGGTGCGATACCCCACTGGTTGATTCCAGCCGGATGCTGCTAGGTTGGATTCGCTGACCAGGATGACTGACATGACCGCGCCCGCTTCGCCGCTTTCGACCTCCATGCCCGGCCTTCTGACGCCGTCTGCGGCCTACAAGCCGTTCCGGTATCCGTGGGCCTTCGATATGTGGAAGAAGCAGCAGCAGGTCCACTGGGTGCCGGAAGAGGTGCCGCTGGGCGAGGACGTCAAGGACTGGGCGGTTGCCCTCAATGACGGTGAGCGCAACCTGCTGACCCAGATCTTCCGCTTCTTCACCCAGGCCGACATCGAGGTCCAGGACAACTACATGGAGCGCTACGGTCGGGTGTTCAAACCGACCGAGATCAAGATGATGCTGGCCGCCTTCGCCAATATGGAGACGGTCCATATTGCGGCTTACGCCCTGCTGCTCGAGACCATCGGCATGCCCGAGGCCGAGTTCGGGGCCTTCATGGAATATGACGCCCTGCGCGCCAAGCACGACTACATGGGCCAGTTCGGGGTCGACAGCGATGCCGACATCGCTCGGACCCTGGCCATGTTCGGGGGCTTCGCCGAAGGGCTTCAGCTGTTTGCCAGCTTTGCCATGCTGATGAACTTCCCGCGCCAGAACAAGATGAAGGGCATGGGCCAGATAGTCAGCTGGTCGGTGCGCGACGAAAGCCTGCACTGCGAGGGCATCATCAAGCTGTACCACGCCTTCAACAAGGAGACCGGGGCGGTGACGCCCAGCGTGGCGAGCGACATCGTCGAATGCTGCCGCACCGTCGTGGACATGGAAGACAAATTCATCGACCTGGCCTTCGAGATGGGCCCGGTCAACGGCATGACCGCCGAGGACATCAAGGCTTATATCCGCTTCATCGCTGACTGGCGGCTGCGCCAGCTGCAGCTGCCGGAACTGTACGGCGGCGCGCGCGAGAACCCGCTGCCGTGGCTGCAGAGCCTGTTGTCCGGGGTCGAGCACGCCAACTTCTTCGAGGCCCGCGCCACCGAATATTCCAAGGCCGCGACCAAGGGGTCCTGGCATGGGGCGGACGGGGTCTGGTCGTCGTTCGACAGCCTGATGAAGAAGCGGACCGAAGAGAAGGTCGACGTCTAGGGCCGCCGGCGCGCATTCAGCAGGGCGTTGGCGATCGCCTCGGCCGACCCTGGGCCGGTCAGGGCGACGGCCGCATAGGCCTGATCGCCCGGCGACCAGACCATGGCCGCCTTGACGCCCGGAGCTCCGCCGGAGTGACCGATCCAGACGATGGGTGGCCCTTGCGTCGGGGGTTCATAGAGCATCAGCCCCCGGCCGTAGAACATCGGTTCGTTGAACATCGGCCAGGGCTCGGCCAGCATCGCCCGGATCGTGTCCGGCTCCAGCAGCCGGTTCGTCAGCACGGCCTGAAGCAAGGCGACCGCACCTTCGGGCGTCGCCAGCATGGGCCCGGCGGCCCCGACCCAGTTGGGGCGGGCCTCAACTTCCCCCGCCTCGGTATTGGCTGGACCCAGGGGCTCCAGATCGGTCAGGCCGTCGTCCGGCGCGACGAAACGCACACCGGTCAGGCCACCGCGCTCGATGATGCGCCGGGTCAGGATGGCGTCCAGCGGTTCGCCCTCGATCCGCTCCAGCACCCCCCCAAGAACCCAGTAGTTGGTGTTGGAGTAACGCCAGGCCTGGCCGGGGCAGAACAGGCTGCCCTCGCGCCGGGCCACCGCCAGCAACTCGGACAGGTCGCGTCGGCGCGGATCGGCCCTGACGTCGTCGGCCTCATTGGCGCTATAGAGCCCCGAGGTGCGATCCAGCAGCATCCGCACGGTGATCCGCTCGCCCAGGGGCACCTCCGGCACCCAGGTCGAGACAGGGTCGTCCAGCGAGATGCGACCTTCCTCGACCAGCTGCAGGATGGCGACTGCTACCGCCAGCTTGCCGGCGCTGGCCCACCAGAACAGCGGGGCCTGATCCGAGCCGACGCGCCCGGTCCACAGGCCGCCTTCATCCAGCACCGCCGCGCCGATGGACCGCGACCCCATGGCGGTGATCGCGCGCGCCATCGTCGCGTCCAGCCCGGCGTCGGGGCCTGGCGTCAAGGTGAAGGTCGAGGTCGGAAACGCCTCGGCCGCGACGGCCGCGTGCGGGGCGGGCCCGAGACGCGCCACCTCGCCGGCGCAGGCGGGAGGTTGCGGTGGATCCTGCGCCCATGCCGGGGTGGCGACAATCGCCGGGGCGAGGATCAGGATCAGGATCGGTCGCATGAGGCCAGATCCTGATCGCCGAATGGGGCATCCGTGCGGCGCCTCAGCCGGCCTCCGCCACCAGGGCATCGACCAGCGCCCGGGCCTCGGGGCTGGACCAGTCGGCCTCGCCGGCCAGCCAGGCGCGAATACGACCGTCGCGGTCGATCAGGATCGTCTGGGGCATGGCCTGACGGCCCGGCAGGCGGAACGGCAACTCAAAGGTCGGGTCGGCATAGAAGGTCAGCGGGGCCAGGTCGGCCAGAAAGACCCGCGCGTCCTGAACCTGCTCGGGCGTGTGGTCGACATTGACGGCGACCACGGCGACCTCGTCGCCATAGGCTTCGTCCAGCGCCGCCAGCGTCGGCAGCTCCGTGCGGCAAGGCCGGCACCACATGGCCCAGACGTTCAAGACCACGACCCGGCCCTGAAAGGCCGACAGGTCGGTCGGCGCGCCGTCCGGGGTCAGGAAGCCCTCCGTCGGGGCCGGCAGAGGCACCTCCGGGACCGACAGGGCTTCCAGCGGTCCGGTCGCAAAGACGGCCAGGTTTCCCACCGGCGCGGGTGCCCGTACCTCCATCCGCGTCTGCTGAGCCAAATAAATGGCGCAGGCGTGCACGCCGAATATGATAAGCGCGCCCAGAGCCAACACGCTGACTATCATCCAGATCCGCCGCCGCCGCCGAGCCTCCAAGTCCATGTCCGAACCTACCGATCATCAAAACCCGCCGACCCAAACCCCGGCCTCCGGCGCGGGTCAAGAGATGTGGGGCGGCCGGTTCTCGGAAAAGCCGGCCGATCTGATGCAGGCGATCAATGTCTCCATCGGCATCGATAAGCGTCTGTGGCGTCAGGATCTGGCCGGCTCGCGCGCCCATTGCCGGATGCTGGCCCATCAGGGAATCATCGACCCGGCCGATGCCGAGGCCATTCTGAACGGGCTGGATCAGATCCAGGCCGAGATCGAGGCGGGCACCTTCCCGTTCCGCGACGACTACGAAGACATCCACATGAATGTGGAGGCGCGGCTCAAGGAACTGGTCGGCGAGCCGGCCGGGCGGCTGCATACGGCGCGCTCGCGCAACGATCAGGTCGCCACCGATTTCCGCCTGTGGGTGCGCGATGGCTGTGACCGTGCGGTCGGGCAGATCGAGGCGCTGCAACGGGCGCTGCTGAGCCAGGCCGAAGCCCACGCCGACGCCCTGATGCCGGGCTTCACCCATCTTCAGCCGGCCCAGCCGGTGACCTTCGGTCATCACCTGATGGCCTATGTCGAGATGTTCGGCCGCGATGCGGGCCGGTTCCGTGATGCCCGTGAGCGCATGAACGAAAGCCCGCTGGGGTCGGCCGCCCTGGCCGGGTCGCCGTTTCCCATCGACCGCGAGATGACGGCCTTGGCCCTGGGGTTTGCCCGGCCCATGGCCAACTCTCTGGACGGGGTCTCGGACCGCGACTTTGCGCTGGAAAGCCTGGCGGCGGCCTCGATCTGTGCGGGGCACCTGTCGCGCCTAGCCGAGGAGATCGTGATCTGGATGACGCCCCAGTTCGGCTTTGTCGCCCTGTCGGATGCCTTTACGACCGGCTCGTCGATCATGCCCCAGAAAAAGAACCCCGACGCCGCCGAGCTGGTGCGGGCCAAGACCGGGCGGATCATGGGATCGCTGGTCGCCCTGACGACGGTGATGAAGGGCCTGCCGCTGGCCTATTCCAAGGATATGCAGGAGGACAAGCCGCCCGTGTTCGAGGCCTTCGATGCCCTGGATCTGGCGCTGTCGGCCATGGCGGGCATGGTGTCTGACCTGACGCCGAACCGGGCGCGCATGGCGGCTGCGGCCGGCGCGGGCTTTTCGACGGCCACCGACCTGGCAGACTGGCTGGTGCGGGAGCTGGGTCTGCCGTTCCGCACCGCGCATCATGTGACGGGCGCTGCGGTGAAGCGGGCGGAAACCCTGGGCGTGGATCTGGTTGATCTGCCGCTGGAGGAGCTTCAGGCGCTGGACGGCGGAATCACCCAGGCCGTGTATGATGTCCTGACCCCGGCGGCCTCAGCCGCCAGCCGCCAAGCCTGGGGTGGCACCGCCCCCGAGGCTGTGCGAGATCAGATCAGGCGCTGGAAGGAGCGGATCGGATGAGACTTCGGACCCTGGTTCTGATGGCCGGCGTGGGCCTGGCTCTGGCCGGATGCGGCCTGCGCGGCGATCTTGAACGCCCGGCTCCGATGTGGGGCGACGGCTCCGGGGCCGACGCGGCCGACGACGAAGCGCCGGTCGATCCCGACGCTCCGGTGCCGATCGACCGTCCGACTGCCCGTTAGGGGCCGCCGCCGGCTTTGCGCTGACGCGCCGCCGCCGCTATAGAGCGCGCCGAAACCTCCCCATCCGACGAAAGAGACGAAAAGCCATGGCCAAGATCAAGGTCGACAACCCGATTGTGGACATCGACGGCGACGAGATGACCCGCATCATCTGGCAGATGATCAAGGACAAGCTGGTCTTCCCGTATCTGGACCTTGAGCTGGACTACTACGACCTGGGCATGGAGAACCGTGACGCCACCGACGATCAGGTGACGATCGACGCGGCCCACGCCATCCAGAAGCACGGCGTCGGCGTGAAGTGCGCCACCATCACGCCCGACGAGGCGCGGGTGAAGGAATTCAGCCTCAAGAAGATGTGGAAGTCGCCCAACGGCACCATCCGCAACATCCTGGGCGGTGTCGTTTTCCGCGAGCCGATCATCTGTTCGAACGTGCCGCGCCTGGTGCCCGGCTGGACCCAGCCGATCGTGGTCGGTCGTCATGCCTTCGGCGATCAGTACAAGGCCACCGACTTCCTGGTGCCCGGCCCCGGCAAGCTGACCATCAAGTTCGTCGGTGACGATGGCCAGGAGATCGAGCACGAGGTGTTCAACTTCCCGTCCTCGGGCGTGGCCATGGGGATGTACAATCTGGATGACTCGATCACCGAGTTCGCCCGGGCCAGCTTCGCCTACGGCTTGAACCGCAAGTATCCGGTCTATCTGTCGACCAAGAACACCATCCTGAAAGCCTATGACGGCCGCTTCAAGGACATCTTCCAGAAGGTGTTCGACGAGGAGTTCAAGGCCGAGTTCGACAAGCTGGGCCTGACCTATGAGCACCGTCTGATCGACGACATGGTGGCCGCCGCCATCAAGTGGTCGGGCGGCTTCGTCTGGGCCTGCAAGAACTACGATGGTGACGTCCAGTCCGACGTCGTGGCGCAAGGGTTCGGCTCGCTGGGCCTGATGACCTCGGTACTGATGACCCCGGACGGCAAGATCCTGGAATCCGAAGCGGCCCACGGCACCGTCACCCGCCACTATCGCCAGCACCAGAAGGGCGAGGCCACCTCGACCAACTCGATCGCCTCGATCTACGCCTGGACGCGCGGCTTCAAGCACCGCGGCAAGCTGGACGGCAACCAGGCCCTGATCACCTTCGCCGAGACGATGGAGCGCGTCGTCGTCGAGACGGTCGAGGCCGGATTCATGACCAAGGACCTGGCGCTGCTGGTCGGCGATCAGCAGGGCTGGCTGACGACCGAGGGCTTCCTGGACAAGGTCGCCGAGAACCTCGACGCGGCGATGGCGGCCTGAGGACGGCCTGACGAAACCTCGCGTGAGGGGTGCGCGGTCTAGCCTTGGCCGCAAAGTCGGGTCTTAACTGCATCCGATGAGCAGACGCATCGACATCGACGCGGGCGAAATCGGCCCGCCGCTGGACGAGATCATCCGTCATATCGAGGACGGATCGGTTGCCGAGCTGGTGATCCGGCGCGAGGGGCGCGAGGTCGCGCGCCTGTCGCGGCCGGGCGTCGCCGCGCCCGCTCCGGTGTCGCACGAACGCCAGTACGCCTGGGACCAGTCGCGCGGCTATCGCGACGGGGGGCGGCGGTCCTCCCTCGGCGGGGCCATCGCCAACTTTCTGGGACTGGCCGTCATCGCGGCCGGCCTGGCCTTCTTCCTGGCTCCGGCCTACGCCTTCTTTGCGCTGAGGTCGGCGGCCCTGTCGGGCGACGTTCCCGCCCTGGCGGAACTGGTCGACTATGGCGAGGTCCGGGCCTCGCTGCGCAGCCAGATGTCGGACGATCCGCGCGCCCAGGAGCCGGAACCGTCCTGGCTGGAGAATCCGATCGAGGCCATCCGGCGCCGTCTGGGTCAGGCCGCCGAAGAGGCGACGGGTGCCGCGCCCAACGTCGACCCGTATCTGACGCCCCAAGCCCTGGCCGGCCTCACCTTCGGCGAAGGTCATTTCGCGGCGGAGCGGTCGCGCGACGGGGCTCCGGCCATCCAGCATCAACCCGAAGACAAGCCTTGGCCGGGGCTCATGCACTGGGGGCCCAGCCGCACCCGTTTCCGCATCCGCGACGAAGGCGGGTCGGAGACGGTCCTGACCTTCACCCGCACCGGCGTCTTCGCCTGGCAGCTGACGCATGTCGGCCTGCCCGAAGGCGGCAGCCCCGACGGGGCCGGTGAGGCCGAACAGGGCGTCCCCCAGGCGGGATAGGAATCGGCGACGTCACCCGGCGCGCTGATTGCGGGGCGTCTGTCCATTCCGCTCATCCCCGCCTTCGCGGGGATGAGCGGTGAGCGTCGGTAGAGGTGCCGGAACTATGCCAACGCCGCCCTGACCGCGTTCAGACCCTCCTCAGCCTTCGATCCGTCCGGTGCCCCGCCTTGCGCGAAGTCCGGCTTGCCGCCGGCCCCCTGGCCGCCCATGGCCAGGACCGCCGCGCGGGCCAGATCGGCGGCGTTGAGCTTGCCGGTCAGGTCCGGGGTGATCGCCACCGTGACGGCGGCCTTGCCGTCAGTGACGCCGACCAGGGCGACGACGCCCGAGCCGACCTGTTTCTTGAAGTCTTCGGCCACGCCGCGCAGGGCCTTGCCGTCGACGCCGTCGAGCACGCGCGCGATCAGCTTGACGCCGCCCACTTCTTCGGGCGCGGCATTGCCGCCAGAGCCGCCGCCCAGGGCCAGCTGTTTCTTCAGGTCCGCGACCTGTTTTTCCAGCGCCTTGACCGAGGTGGTCAGGCCCTCAACCCGGCCCGGCACATCGCCCGGCTGGATCTTGAAGTCGCGGGCCAGGCCGCGTGCGACCCGGGCCTGGCCTTCCAGATACTGCCGTGCCGCTTCGCCGGTCAGGGCTTCGATCCGGCGCACGCCGGCGGCGATGCCGCTTTCGGACACGATCTTGAACAGGGCGATGTCGCCGGTGCGTGCCACATGGGTGCCGCCGCACAGTTCGACCGAATAGGCGGTCCGGGCGTCGGCCAGCGACTGGCCGAGCGTCAGGACGCGGACCTCATCGCCATATTTCTCACCGAACAGGGCCACGGCCCCGGCCTCGATGGCCTGGCCCGGTGCCATCAGCTCGGTCGTCGCCGGCAGGTTCTGCCGGATAACCGCATTGACCTCGGCCTCCATGGCCGCGATCTCGTCGTCGGTGACCGGCGCATTGTGGCTGAAGTCGAAGCGGATGCGTTCGTGGTCGACCATCTGGCCCTTCTGGGCGACATGACCGCCCAGCACATTCTTCAGCGCCGCGTGCAGCAGGTGGGTGGCCGAATGGTTGGCCCGCGTCGTCAGCCGCTCGGACGGATCGACCGACAGGGCCACGCGCGTGCCGATCTCCAGCGTGCCCGATGTCACCTCGACAGCATGGGCATAGAGGTCGCCGCCCGGCTTTTGCACGTCGATGACGCGGGCGGTGCCGCCCGGCCAGGAAATCTCGCCCTGATCGCCGGCCTGGCCGCCGCCTTCGCCATAGAAGGGGGTCTGGTCGAAGACGACTTCGGCGGTGTCGCCTTCGGAGACGCGGTCGACGGGCTGGCCGTCCTTGATCATGGCCAGGACTTCGCCCGAGCCGTCGACGGCGTCATAGCCGGTGAAGACGGTCGCCCCCAGGCGGTCGCGGATCTTGAGCCATTCGCCCTGGGACGCCTTCTGGCCCGAGCCCTTCCAGTGTTCGCGGCTGCGCGCGCGCTGCTCGGCCATCGCGTGCTGGAAGCCATCGACATTGACCGAGAAGCCGCGACGGCGGGCCTCGTCCTGGGTCAGATCCAGCGGGAAGCCATAGGTGTCGTACAGCTCAAACGCGGTCTGGCCGTCGAGCATGTCGCCGGGGCGAAAACCCTGCACCGCCGTCTCGAACAGGGTCATGCCGCGCCCGAGCGTCGAGCGGAAGCGCAGCTCTTCCTGCTTGAGCGTGTCCTCGACGAAGGCCTGGGCGCGCTTCAGCTCGGGATAGGCTTCGCCCATCTCGGCCACCAGGGTCGGGACCAGCCGGTACATCAGAGGCTCGGTCGCGCCCAGCAGGTGCGCGTGGCGCATGGCCCGGCGCATGATCCGGCGCAGGACATAGCCGCGGCCTTCGTTGGAGGGGGTGACCCCGTCCGCGATCAGGAAGGACGACGACCTGAGATGGTCGGCGATGACCCGGTGGCTGGGCGCGCGTACCTCGTCCGAGGGCGTGGACGTCAGCTCTTCGGACGCCTTGATCAGGGTCTGGAACAGATCGGTGTCGAACACCGAGTTCTTGCCCTGCAGGACCGAGGCGATCCGCTCCAGCCCCATGCCGGTGTCGACCGAGGGCTTGGGCAGGTCGCGAACGATGACATCGTTCTCCTTCTCGAACTGCATGAAGACGTTGTTCCAGATCTCGACGAAGCGGTCGCCGTCTTCATCGGGGCTGCCCGGAGGCCCGCCCGGAACGTGCTCGCCATAGTCCCAGAAGATCTCGGTACAGGGTCCGCACGGGCCGTTGTCGCCCATGGCCCAGAAGTTGTCGGAGCCGGCGATGCGGACGATCTTGTGATCGGCGAACCCGGTCACCTTCTTCCAGATGTTCCAGGCCTCGTCGTCGTCGATGTAGGTGGTCACCATCAGCCGGTTCGGATCCAGGCCGAAGTCCTGGGTCACCAGCTTCCACGCCTGCTCGATGGCGTGCTCCTTGAAATAGTCGCCGAAGGAGAAATTCCCCAGCATCTCGAAGAAGGTCAGGTGGCGGGCGGTATAGCCGACATTGTCCAGGTCATTGTGCTTGCCCCCGGCGCGCACGCACTTCTGCGAGCTGGTGGCGCGCGGCCACGGCGGGGTCGCCGCACCGGTGAAATAGTCTTTGAACGGCACCATGCCGGCATTGACGAACAGCAGCGTCGGGTCGTTTTGCGGCACCAGAGGGGCTGAATGCACCTTCTCGTGGCCGTCCTTGGCGAAGAAGTCGAGGTAGGTCGAGCGGATGTCTTTGAGAGAGGTCATGTCGGCGCCAGGTTGGGAGACCGGCCATATAGGGGTTTGAGCGCGCTCAAGCCAAGGGTTTCAGGGCCTCGATCTGGCCGCGGTGTCATGGCAAAAGTCCACTATGAGCATCCGCATCGAACACCGCATCGGCGTGGCCGCCTCGGCCGAAACGATCTGGGGTATCATCGCCGACCTGGAACGCTGGGGGGACTGGAACCCGCTGCACCCCGAAGCGAGCGGTCACATCGCCATCGGCGGTCGACTCGCACTGGCCGAGGCCCTGGACGGAGATGCCGTGCGGCGGCTTGAAGCCACCATCCCGGACTGGACGCCGGAGATCCAGCTGGTCTGGAACGTCCGGCGCGGCTTCCTGTCGCGCTCGACCCGCTATTTCGAGCTGGAGCCCCTGACCGACCACAGCACCCTTCTGGCCAATGGCGAGATCTTCGACGGGCTGCTGGGGGAAGACTGGGCCGCGAAGCGACGCGCGCCCTTCCGCGCGGCGTTCGAGGCCATCAATGAGGCTATCAAGGTCCGCGCCGAAAGCGCCTGACGCGGGCTATTCGTTATTGGGGATACACAGCTGCTCGCCGCAGGCCTTGCAGTGAACGGCATCCGGGTCGTGCTTGCCCAGGCCGCAGGTGGGACATGGAAAGCTGACCTTGTTGGGCCTGAAGACCGCCTGACCCAGGCGCACGAACAGGGTCACGCCCACCAGCATGATGCAGATCGACACCAGCCGGCCCCAGGTGCCCGGCAGAACGATGTCGCCATAGCCGGTGGTGGTCAGGCTGGTGACGGTGAAATACAGCGCATCCATATAGCCCTGCAGACCTTCGTGCGAGCCGAGGAAGGCCGTATAGACGAAGCCCGTGGCCACGAAGACGAAGGTCACCAGGGTCAGGACGGCCCGGACGATCTCCTCGGTGCGGGTGTCGTCATACTTCTCGCCCAGCGTGCGCCAGAAGAAGTCCGAATGGATCAAGGTCCACAGCCGAAGCACCCTGAGGAAGCCCAGGTTGAAGAACCAGGCCGGAAACAGCAGCGTCGCCAGGATGAACAGGTCGACCCAGACGATGGGGCGTTTCAGCCAGTCCTTGAAATCGGAAAAGGCATAGGCGCGCGCCGCCAGGTCCAGCGCCAGGATCGCGGCAATCACATAGTCGACGGCATAGAAGATGATGCCCTGCTCCTTGAGCAGGGGGCTGACCATGAAGAAGCCGATGATCAGCAGGTCGATGACCAGAACGATGACCCGGAACTTCACCGCCGTCGGCGAGCCGCCGTGATACAGGGCGCGCAGCCGGGCCTTGAGGCGTAGCCCTTCCTTGCGCGGCGGCATCTCGGCAGCGGTCGCGATCCGGGCCTGACGGCGGGCGGCGGCGGCGGCGGTCTGGGGGTGGGAGGCGGCACCAGCGCGCCGGGGCTTGGAACTCATCATCCCTCGATAGCGCGGGTGGCTCGCGCGGGAAACCTGCAAGGCCTATATGCGCAATATGGGAAGACCCTTCGTCAAGATGAATGGCCTGGGCAACGACTTCGTCGTCGTCGAGGCGCGCAGCCGACCCTTTCAGCCCTCCGAGGACGAGGTGAGGGCGATCTGTGATCGCGCGACCGGCGAAGGCTGTGACCAGTTGATCTCCATTGAGCCGGGAACGGACGGCGCGGTCTTCATGCGGGTGTGGAACGCCGACGGGGGCCAGGTCGAGACCTGCGGCAACGCCCTGCGCTGCGTCGGCTGGCTGTTGATGCAGGCGTCTGGCAACGACAAGGTCGACATCCAGACCGCCGGGGGGCTGGCCCATGCCCACGCCGGCGGCGATCACCGGGTCTCGGTCGATATGGGCGCTCCGGGTCTGGACTGGACCCGGATCCCGTTGGCCGAGGAGATGGACACGCGCGGCATCGAGCTTCAGATCGGCCCGATCGACGACCCGGTCCTGCATACGCCGGGGGCCGTTTCGATGGGCAATCCCCATGTCACCTTCTTTGCCGACCGAGAATTTGACGACGCCTTCGTCACGGCCTCAGGGTCGTTGCTGGAGCATCACCCGCTGTTTCCCGAAGCCGTCAATGTTGGCTTTGCGCGCGTGCTGGGGCCTGACCGTATCCGCCTGAGGGTGTGGGAGCGCGGGGCCGGTCTGACCCGGGCCTGTGGCACCGGGGCCTGCGCGGCCCTGGTCGCGGCCAGCCGCAAGGGCCTGGTCGGGCGGCGCGCGACCCTGGTGCTGGACGGCGGCGAGCTGGAAATCGACTGGCGCGACGACGGCCATGTCTGGATGACCGGCCCCGTCGAGGTCGAGCGGACGGGCGTGCTCACATGACGCCGGCAGCGGTCCAGATGCTGGTCCCGCTGTTTCTGCATTTCGGTGTGGTTATGGCCCTCTATGTGGCCCTTACCTGGGCGCGGCTGGTCGTCGTGCGACGCGGCGAGGCGTCCTCGTCCGATTTCGCCCGGGCCGACGGGGATCCGCGCCTGTCCGCCCGCATCCAGCGCAATCTGGCCAATCAGTTTGAAGCGCCGATGTTCGCCTGGGTCGGGGCCCTGGTGCTGATTCTCAGCCACCATGTGACCTGGTTCGACGTCGCGGCCGCCTGGGCCTTCCTGATCGGCCGGCTGATCCACAGTTGGGTCCAATGCTCTGGCGACGACGTGAAGCTGCGCGGCCGGGTTTTTGTGATCAATTTCCTGGCCGTGCTCTGGCTGATGGGCCATGCCTTTGCAGCAATCCTTGGCGGCCCCTAATTGCCTTGATCCATCCGGCTTGTGATCAGATTGGCCAGCCGCTCCGGCCCGAGGCTGGCGCTGAGCGGGATGGCGAATTCGCCGGCCGGGTTCATCAGATAGATGTTGGTCGAATGATCCATGGTGTAGCCGCCGCCTTCCAGGTCACGCCGGGTATAGACCACACGATAGGCCTGGGCCGCCTGGCGGATCTGATCGGGCGTGCCGGTCAGGCCGACGACGCCCTCGGGGAAGCTGGCGGTCTGAAGATAGTCGGCCATGGCGTCGGGCGTATCGCGCTCGGGGTCTATCGAGATGAAGACGATCTGCAGATCGTCGCCCCGTTCGCCCATGCGCGCCTGGGCGGCTTCCAGAGCCTGAAGGGTCGAGGGGCAGAAGTCCGGGCAATGGGTGAAGCCGAAGAAGACGGCCGTCCAGCGTCCCTGAAGGATCGACTGATCGACCGGGTGGCCGGTCTGGTCGACCAGCTGGAAGGGGCCGCCGATATCGGCCCGGCCAAAGGACACCACCGGTTGGCCGGCCCCCGCCGAGGCCGTATCCGTTCGCGCCTGATACCGCCACAGGGTCAGCCCGCCGATCAGGACCGCCAGGCCCAGACAGGCGGCGGCAAAGATGATGATCGATTTGCGCGGCATGAAATCCTCTCGACGAAGTCCGATGGGCGGGGCTTATAGGGGCGTGACCGCCGACTCCCAAGACGTATCGATCTTCAGCGATCCGGCCAGCCTGCCGGCCCCACGCGGGCGGCTGCGCGCCTCGACGCTCATGTCCCTGCGCTGGCTGGGGCTGGCGGGACAGCTGGTGGCGGTGCTGCTGACGGCCTTCATGCTGGATTTCGAGATCCGGCTGGGCTGGGCCCTTGGGGTGATCGGGGCCGGGGCCTGGATGAACCTGGCCCTGATGTTGCGGCCCAACCCGCGACCGGTGCTGGAAGGCTGGGGCGCGGCCGCCCAGCTCAGTTTCGATGTGATTCAGCTGGGCGCGCTGCTGGGCCTGACCGGCGGGCTGGACAATCCGTTTTCGCTTCTGCTGATCGCGCCGGTCACCATTGCCGCAGCGGCTCTGCCGACGCGCCAGACCATGACCATCGGCGGCCTGGCCCTGCTGGTTGCCTCGATCCTGTTTTTCGTGCCCGAGCCGCTGCCCTGGAGGGGCGGGGAGACCTTCGCCCTGCCGCCGCTGTACCGGCTTGGCGTCTGGATTGCGGTCATGGCCGGGGTGCTGTTCACCGCCGGCTATGCCTGGCGCACCGCCAATGAGGCCCGGCGCATGGCGCTCGCCCTGGCCGCGACGGACGCCATTCTGGCGCGCGAACAGCGGCTGGCGGCCATGGGCGGCCTGGCGGCGGCGGCGGCGCACGAGCTGGGCACGCCCCTGGCGACGATCCAGATCGTGGCGCGCGAGCTTCTGCGGAACGCCAAGGGCGACGCCGCCCTGGCCGAGGATGCCGCCCTGCTGGTGCAGCAGGCCGAACGGTGCCGGGATATTCTCAAGGCGCTGTCGCAGCGATCCGACACTGGCGAGGTGGCCGATGCCCGCCTGTCGCTGAAGCTGCTGCTGAACGAATGCGCCGAGCCGCATCGCGGGGCCGGGCCGCGCATCGAGATCGCCGTCGAGGGGGCCATCGGGGCGACCGAGCCCGAGGTGCGGCGCCTGCCCGAGGCGGTCCGGGCCATCTCGACCCTGATCGAAAACGCCACCGACTTCGCCGTCTTCGAGGTGCGGGTGACGGCGCGCTATGACGACCGGACGGTGCGGGTCGAGGTGCGCGACGACGGGCCGGGTTTCGCCTCGGATGTGCTGGCGCGGCTGGGCGAGCCGTATGTGACCTCGCGGCCCCTGGGCGAAGGCTCGCGGACCGGCCATCAAGGCATGGGCCTGGGCTTCTTCATCGCCAAGACCTTGCTGGAAAAGACCGGGGCGTCGCTGACGTTCGGCAATCTCAGAAACAAGGAAGGGGCCCAGGTCACCGTGACCTGGCCGCGCGAGGCCATAGAGGCGCCGCAACAGGGTGCGACAACCATCTGACGGGCTTGCGTCAGGGAGACGCAGGGTCGAATCTGCAGGGCAGGGCTAGGAGATATCCATGACCGAAACGCTCGATCTTCAGACCCAGGTGGAAACCCTGGCGGACCGGACGCTGCTGGTGCTGGACGACGATGCTGCGCTCAGGACGCGCCTGGGCCGGGCCATGGAATCGCGCGGCTTCCAGGTGACCCTGGCTGAGTCCGTTGCCGAGGCGACCGGCATCGCCCGATCGAACCCGCCCGCCTTTGCGGTGGTCGATATGCGGCTGGAGGATGGAACCGGACTGGTGGTGGTCGAGGCACTGCGCGAAGCCCGGCCCGACGCGCGGGTGGTGATGTTGACCGGCTATGGGGCCATCGCCAATGCCGTGGCCGCGATCAAGGCCGGGGCCATCGACTATCTGTCCAAGCCCGCCGATGCCGACGATGTGGTCAAGGCCTTGCTGGCCCAGGGCGACGACAAGGCCGCCCCGCCCGAGAATCCGATGTCGGCCGACCGGGTGCGCTGGGAGCATATCCAGCGGGTCTATGACCTGTGCGGCGGCAATGTCTCGGAGACGGCGCGGCGGCTGAACATGCACCGCCGGACGCTGCAACGGATCCTGGCCAAGCGCGCGCCGCGCTGAGCCAGACGGTTCGGACGGTTCAGACGGTTCGACTGACCGAAAACACCGTCTGAACCGTCCAGATCGTCTGGATTGATCGAGTAACGGCTCGGGATCACACGCCATTCCCGCAGTATCACCCGACCGCCGCCGACGGGGACAAATCGTCAGGTCGCCGACGCCCTGAGCGCCGCCAGCCGGGCAAAGGCAAGGGTCAGCGCCTTTCGGCGTGCCGGCGCGAGCGGGGACGGAGCCGCCGGCCGGACCACCGCGCCACCGAAGCCGTCGGCCACGATCAGGCCCGGCTCATCGGGCAGGACGCTCAGCGGAAACTCTGGCGCGACCGCGAAATAATAGGCGTCGCAATAGGGCAGGTAATCGCCCCACTTCTGGTCGGCGCGGAAGTCTTCGAGAGAGGATTTGACCTCACAGATGGCGATCTCGCCGCGTGGCCCCAGGGCCATGACGTCGGCGCGGCGGCCGTTCGGCAGCTTGACCTCAAGCAGACAGACAAAGCCCAGATCGGCCATGGCGCGCGCGGCCCCGCGCGTCACCGCCTCGGTGACGACCGGCCGGACGCCGGACAGGACCAGGGTTTCGACCTTCAGCAGAGCCATGCCGACGCAGATGTTCGCTCTGCGTTTTGGCTGTCAAGCGCTCAGGAGGAGGTGCCGACGGCCAGGGTGAGCCAGATGAACTTCAGTGTCTGCATGGGAACTCAGCCGCCTGTCTGTACGGCGTTGGAGGTGTTGTAGCCCAGCGCCCGAACCCGGGCGAGCAGGGCGGCGCGGTTGGCCGGATTGGCGGAACGTGTCCACAGCCAGAAATAGTTTCCGCCCGGCGTCCCCAGGATGGCCCAGGAATAGTCGTCGGCCCGGTCCAGCACCCAGAACTCCTGGGCGACCCCGACGAAGCCGGCGGCCCCGGAGGTGGCCCGGAAGCGCAGCCGGTTGTTGGCGCTGTTGAGCGATGTCGCGCTCGAGCGCGAGACCTGGGGGTTCCCCGAGGCACGGTTGCAGGTGGAGGTCAGGCCATAGGCCCCGTTGCTGCCCGGCGCGATGTCGATCTGCAGGCGGGTGCAGGTCGGCTGATTGCGGTTGGGGGTTCGGGCGATTTCGTACCAGCGGCCGTCAAAATCCGACAGGGTGACCGAGCGCGCAGGCGCGGGCGCATCGGCCAGGGCCGTGCCGGCGAATACCGTCAGGGCCGCCGCAGCGGCGATGATCTTCATGGACGACATGGTCGGATCCCTCGTTGTGCCCCAAATCTGAGGGTAGCAACGCGCGAACCGCCCTTATAGATGCAAGGGTGGCGGCATTTAGGCGCGTCGGAGGGATTCGTATGGCGAATGAGGCGAGTTCGCCTCCCGGAGACAATGCCGCGCCGTTCTCGGTGTCGGAATTGTCGGCGGCGCTGAAGCGCACCGTCGAGGAGCGGTTCGGCTATGTCCGCCTGCGCGGAGAGATCTCCAAGGTCACGCGCCACGCCTCGGGCCATGTCTATCTGACGCTGAAGGACGAGAACGCCTCGATCGACGGGGTGATCTGGCGCGGCGTGGTGTCGCGCCTGGAATGCCATCCGGATCAGGGCCTTGAGGTGATCGTCACCGGCAAGATCACCACCTATCCGTCCCGGTCGTCCTATCAGATCGTCATCGACAGCATGGAGCCGGCGGGGGTCGGAGCCCTGCTGGCCCAGCTGGAACGGCTGAAGGCCCAGCTTCGTGGCGAGGGTCTGTTCGATCCGGCCCGCAAGAAACCGATCCCGGCGATCCCGACCGTGATCGGTGTGATCACCTCTCCGACCGGGGCGGTGATCCGCGACATTTTGCACCGCATCCGCGACCGCTGGCCGTGCCGGGTTCTGGTCTGGCCCTGTGTCGTTCAGGGCGACCAGGCCGCCCGTCAGGTGGCCCAGGCCGTGCGCGGTTTTGCGGCCCTGCCCGAAGGCGGGGACATTCCGCGCCCGGATGTGCTGATCGTGGCGCGCGGGGGCGGCTCCATCGAGGACCTCTGGCCGTTCAACGACGAGGCGCTGGCGCGCGCGGTGGCCGACTGTCCCTTGCCGGTGATTTCGGCGGTCGGCCATGAGACCGACACCACCCTGATTGACTTCGTTTCGGATCGCCGGGCACCGACCCCGACGGCGGCCGCCGAAATGGCAACGCCGGTGCTCAGCGACCTGAAGGCCGAGATCGCCGATGCCGAGCGCCGCCTGCAGCGGGCCGCCGGTCGGATGGTCGAGACGCGGCGGGCGGCCCTGACGGGCGCGGCGGCGCGCCTGCCGTCGATGGCGGATCTGTTCGGACGCCGGGATCAGAGGCTGGACCTGGCCTCGACGCGGCTGGCCTCGGGATTGCGCGCCCATATCGCCGCCCACGACCGGCGGCTGGCGGCGGTGGCGGCGCGGCTGACGCCTCAGGGGCTGATGCGACCCATCGCCTTGCAGGCCGAGCGTCTGGCGGCGCTGGACCGGCGGGCGATCCAGGCGTTGCAGCGCGATATCCGAGACCGCGATCTCAGGCTTCAGGGCGCGGCGCGGCGTCTGCCGTCGATGCAGCGGCCGGTGCGGCTGGCACAGGAGCGGCTGGAGGATATGTCGGGACGGGCCTCACGCTCGCTCGACCGCGTTCTGACGCAACAGTCGGAGCGGCTGGATCGGTTGGGGCGGCTGCTGGGATCGCTCAATCCCGATGGCCCGCTGGACCGCGGTTTTGCGCGTGTGCATCACGCCGATGGCCGGCTGGTCCGCACCGCCGCCGCCCTGTCGCCGGGTGAGGCGGTGTCGCTGCACTTCCGCGACGGCGAACGCCAGGCGGTCGTCGAGGCAGGCGTGCCGCCGCCGGCGACGGCCCGGAAGGCCAGGCCAAGACCGCAAACCCTGCCGGCGGCTGACCAGGGTGACCTGTTCTAGCTGCGGAGCCGCCCGACGATCATGACGGCCAGGGCACCGGCCCCAAGGATCGGCCAGGCCAGCGCATAGCCGGCGGCGGGGAGCCAGGCCTGACGAGGGGGCAGGGGATCGGTCCCGCGCCCCACGATGGCGAGGATGCCGGCCCAGGTCGCAATCGTTCCCAGTCCGTAGAGGCCAAGGCCCACAAGCGCTGCGCTCAAGGGGCCCTCCTCAAGGCCTAGGCATTGCCTTCGGTCAGGCCGGACCAGAAGCTCCTGGCCTTCTTGAAGAAGCCGGCGTGGCGGGGCTGCTGCTTGTCGCCACAGGTTTCGGACAGTTCGCGCATCAGTTCCTTCTGGCGCGCGGTCAGATTGGTCGGCGTCTCGACGAACAGCTCGACGACGAGGTCGCCGCGACGGCGGCCCTGCAGGTCGGGCATGCCCTTGCCGCGGACGCGCACGGTCTTGCCGGTCTGGCTGCCGACATCGACCTTGACCGTGGTGCGGCACTGGCCGTCGCAGGCTTCGGAGGCCAGGCACGGGGCCTCGATCTCGCCCCCCAGGGCCGCCAGGGCCATGGGCACCGGGGCCTGAACCAGCAGGTCCAGCCCGTCGCGCTCGAACAGGTCGTGCGGCTTGACCGACAGGAAGACATAGAGGTCGCCGCGCGGACCACCGTGGCGCCCGACGTCGCCCTCGCCGGTCAGGCGAATGCGCGAGCCGTCGTCGACGCCGGCCGGGATCTTGAGGCTGAGAGTGCGGTGTTTGCGGACCTGGCCCTGGCCCCGGCACGAGGTGCAGACGTCGGCCTCGGCCAGACGCCGGCCCTGGCCGCCACAGGACGGACAGGTGCGCTCGACCTGGAAAAAGCCGTTGGCGGTACGCACACGGCCCTGGCCCTGGCAGGTCGAACAGGTCTGGGGTGAGGCCCCCGCCCTGGCCCCGGAGCCTGAACAGGTGTCGCAGGCCGCAGCGGTGGCGACATCGATCTCGACCTCGGCCCCGCGATAGGCCTGTTCCAGGGTGATTTCGAGGTCGTGGCGGATGTCGCTGCCGCGCTGAGGGCCGGTGCGGCGCGTCTGCTGGGCGCGGTTGAACATGTCGCCGAAGGCATCGCCGAACACCTGGGAGAAGATGTCGTTGATGTCCTGGGGGCCGCCGCCGAAGCCGCCGCCGCCCATGCCGCCCATGCCGTTGACGCCCGCCTCGCCGAAGCGATCATAGGCCGCCCGTTTCTGGGGATCCGACAGGACCGAATAGGCCTGGTTGACCTCCTTGAACTTGGCCATGGCGTCCTCGCAACCGCCGTTGCGGTCAGGATGGTACTCCATCGCCTTCTTGCGGAAGGCGGCCTTCAGGGCGGCCGTATCGGCGTCACGCCCGACGCCGAGGAGGTCATAATAGTCGGTCGATGAGGTCATAAGCCGTTACGCCAGAAAGAGCTCGCCCTCCCGACCGGGGTCGGGAGGGCGAAGGGGATCAGGCCTGTTCCTTCTTGTCGGCGTCCTCGTCGTCGGTGACGTCCTCGAACTCCGCATCGACCACGCCATCGTCGGCCGGCTGTTCAGCCGAGGCGTCGCCCTGCTGGGCCTGGTACATGGCTTCACCGAGTTTCATCGAGGCCTGGACCAGGGTGTTGGTCCGGGCACTGATGTCGGCGGCGTCTTCGCCTTCCATGGCCGTCTTGAGATCGGCCAGGGCGGTTTCGATCGCGCCCTTGTCTTCGGTCGAGATCTTGTCGCCGTGCTCGGACAGGGCCTTCTCGGTCGAATGGACCGCCGCGTCAGCCTGGTTCCTGGCCTCGACCAGTTCCTTGCGGGCCTTGTCGGCGACAGAGTTGGCCTCGGCTTCCTTGACCATCCGGTTGATGTCGTCGTCGGACAGGCCGCCATTGGCCTGGATGCGGATCGACTGTTCCTTGTTGGTCGCCTTGTCCTTGGCCGTCACATTGACGATGCCGTTGGCGTCGATGTCGAAGGTGACCTCGACCTGGGGCATGCCGCGCGGAGCCGGCGGAATTCCCATCAGATCGAACTGCCCCAGCATCTTGTTGTCGGCCGCCATCGGGCGTTCGCCCTGGAAGACGCGGATGGTCACCGCCGACTGGTTGTCCTCGGCGGTCGAGAAGACCTGGGACTTCTTGGTCGGGATGGTGGTGTTGCGCTCGATCAGCGGCGTGAAGACACCGCCCAGGGTCTCGATGCCGAGTGTCAGCGGGGTGACGTCCAGCAGGAGCACATCCTTGACGTCGCCTTGCAGCACGCCGGCCTGGACGGCGGCACCCAGAGCCACGACCTCATCGGGGTTGACGCCCTTGTGCGGCTCCGTGCCGAAGAACTTCTTCACCGTCTCCTGAACCAGCGGCATGCGGGTCATGCCGCCGACCAGAACCACCTCGTCGATGTCCGAGGCCTTCATGCCGGCGTCCTTCAGGGCCTTTTCGCAAGGGCCGACGGTACGCTGGACCAGGTCTTCGACCAGGGCTTCGAGCTTGGCGCGCGACAGTTTGATGTTCAGGTGCAGCGGGCCCGAGGCATTCATCGAGATGAAGGGCAGATTGACCTCGTAGGAGGTCGTGGACGACAGCTCCTTCTTGGCCTTTTCGGCCTCTTCCTTCAGGCGCTGAAGCGCCAGCTTGTCGGAGCGCAGGTCGACGCCCTGTTCTTTTTTGAACTCGTCGGCCAGATAGTCGACGATGCGAAGGTCGAAGTCCTCACCGCCCAGGAAGGTGTCGCCATTGGTCGACTTCACCTCAAAGACGCCGTCGCCGATTTCGAGGATGGAGACGTCGAAGGTGCCGCCACCCAGGTCATAGACGGCGATCTTCTTGCCGTCGTTCTTTTCCAGGCCATAGGCCAGGGCCGCCGCGGTCGGCTCGTTGATGATGCGCAGGACCTCCAGCCCGGCGATCTTGCCGGCATCCTTGGTGGCCTGACGCTGGGCGTCGTTGAAATAGGCAGGCACCGTGATGACCGCCTTGGTCACGGTCTCACCCAGATGGGCCTCGGCGGCCTCTTTCATCTTCTGCAGGATGAAGGCCGAGAT
>CAUJHO010000006.1 GCA_963205025.1 Pseudomonadota bacterium
GGGCCCTGACCCTGGCCCGGGGCGGGTTGCCGGTGTCGATCTGGGCGGGGGTCGGATTATTCGCCGTCTGGGGCGTCGCCACCCTTAACGGTCTGGTCCTTTTGCTGGCCATCCGCCAGAACCTGGACGCTGGCCTGGTGCCGGCCGCAGCGGCGCTGGACGGTGCCGTCAGCCGCCTGCGCGCGGTCCTCACGACCGCGCTGGTCGCGGTGCTGGGTTTCGTGCCGATGGCCTTTGCCTACGGACCAGGCTCCGAGGTGCAAAAGCCGCTGGCCACCGTCGTCATCGGCGGCCTGACGATGGCCACCCTGCTGACCCTGATCGTGCTGCCGGTATTGGCATCGCTGTTGCCGAGGCGGTCGGGCGCACCAGATCGGCAAGAGGCAGAGGGCCGGCCGGACATGCCATAGACGCGCGGTCGCCGGGCGCCGGCGGGCTTGGCCCGCCGGACCTCGGCCGCGCGGGGACGTCTGGAGAGAAAGGAATGGTGCCGCCTAGGTGACTCGAACACCTGACCTACGCATTACGAATGCGCCGCTCTACCGGCTGAGCTAAGGCGGCCCATCAGGGCGAAAACGGCGCGGGCCGTTCCGGCAGGCGGGCTAGATACCCAAGGACGAGGCCGGTGCCAAGAGCCTGATCGGTCGAGGTGGCGCGCGTCGTCGTTCGGCGGATGCCCCGGACCCCGGCTCGGCCCCGTCCAGGACCCCGATCCGGCCTCAGCGCTTGGTGCGCGACCGCGGCGCGGCGCGGCGGCGCGGCGGCGCAGTCGTCGGCGGTTCGGGCGATGGGTCGCCTTCATCCCAGTCGCCCGGATCATCGGGCGCGCGCCAGGGCGTTTCGGTGGCCTCCGCCAGGTCGGGGGCCGGGTCCTGTGGCGGGAAGGCGGCGGGGTCCGGTCGCGGCGCGGCGGTTGATCCGGGCACGGCCTCGGCCAGTTCGGCGTCGTCGGTCCAGCGGGTGATCAACTGGACCCAGCCGCCCCGATCATAGTCGAAGGTCTCGGTGCCGATGATCGTGTCGCGGGGCGCGGCGGCGGCCTGGGCGGCAAAGGTCCGGGCCTCGGCGACGCGGCCGTTGGCCCAGGCGGCGCGGGCCTTGAGATCGAGCCAGCGGGCGGTGTCGGGGGCCTGATCGAGGCCGGCCACGGCCCGGTCGATGGCGGCGGTGTCGCCGCTCAACAGGGCGCGCTCGACATCCAGGGCCCGGCTTTCAGGGTGGTCGGGCGAACGCGCGATCAGGCGGGCATAGCGGCGGGCGCGTTCCTCCGGCGTCTCGCCGGGGCGCAGATCGCGATAGGCGACGGCCAGGGCGGGATGGGGTGCGGCCTTCCAGGCCTTGAGCAGCAGGACCTCGCCGCGACCCGGTCGATCGGCGGCGGCTTCGAGGCGGGCGGCGAGGACGGCGGCGGGTACGAAATCGGGTGACAGGCCGGCGGCCTTGACCGCGTCGCGGGCCTGGGCCTCGGCTCCGGCTTCCATGGCACGCACGGTCAGAAGCGCAGCGCGGGCGCGGGCGGCCTTGTCTGAGGCCAGCGAGCGCTTGGCCCCCGGCCCGGCCAGCAGGGCCAGGGCCCCCTCCCAGTCGCCGGCTTCGAGCCGGTCGTCGAACTGCATTCGCCAGGCCCAGCCGCCGCCGCGCCCGGCGACCTCGCCGGCCCGGGCCTGTTCGAGAGCCGCTTCGCGGTCGCCGGCCTGCCAGGACAGGCGGGCCAGGCCCTGGCGGGCCGGACCCTGGGCGTCGGGATAGGCCAGCAGGCCTTCGTAGGCGGCGCGGGCGGTGGCGCCTTCCTGGGCCAGTTCCGCAGACTGGGCCGCCAGGAGGCCGGTCAGGATCGGCGCATCCTCGGCGGCATCGACGGCGCGGCGGGCCATGCGGCGGGCCTCTTCGGCATCGCCGGAGGCCAGCGCCAGGTAGCCGCGCGCCAGGGCGGCGTAGGAATCGCGACGACGGGTCGCCAGACGCTGGAGGGCGGCGCGATGCGGAGCCTCGCCGATCCAGATCACCAGTCGCCAGAAACCGACGGCCAGGAGCGCCAGCATCCCCGTCAGGACCGCGCCGGCGGCGGCCGAGGTATCGAGCCGCCAACCCAGCCATTCGGCCGTCAGAATGCCGGGCTCGCCCGAGGCGGCCACCGCCAGCAGGGCCAGCGCCATGCCGGCCAGAAGCGCCAGGCCGACCCGAATCAAAGCGGCGCTCCCGTCTCGGCGGTGGTGGCCCCCGAAAGGTCGCCCAGCGCCTGGGCGCGCAGGGCGTCGATGCGGCGCTCTATCTCGACCCGGCGTTCGGCCCGGGCGGTCCATTCCGACATGGCGACGCGGGCGGGCTCGGGCAGGGACTGAAGCTGGGCCAGGGCCCCTTCGAGATCGCCCTCGCGGACCCGGCGCTCGGCCCGGGCCAGGATGGCGTCGGCGCTTTCGCCCTCGAGGTCGCCGATGCGGCGCAGGCTGAAGACCGAACGGAAAGCCCGCCCCAGCGAATCGAGGAAGCCGCTGTGCGGGGCCCGGCCATCGGCGACGCGGGCCGCGCGCGCGGCGGCGGCGGGAAACTCGCCCACGAGGGCGGCGCGGGTGGGCGCGCCCTGTTCGGCCAGCTCGCGCAGGGCCCGGATGCCGCGCGAGGTCGGGGCCAGCCGCTCCAGCGACGCCAGCTCTCCGGCGAAGGGCGACGAGCCTTCGGCCGCGTCGGCCAGCGAAGCGGCGGCGACGGCGGCGGCGGCGGCGCGCGACATCCGCGACTGCGAAGCCTCGAGGGCGGCGATGCGTTCTTCCAGCTGGAGCGGATCGACCACGACGGTCTCGCCGTCTTCGGTCGGTACGGCGACCGGCTCGGGACGGGTGGCGGCCTGACGACGGGCCAGCTCCAGCTCGCTTTCGAGCTGCTCGATGCGCTGGCGCATCTGGACCCGCTCCTGGCTTTCGGAGACGGGGGCGGCCGGGCCGATGGCGCGGGCCAGCCGCTCGCGGAAGGCGCCGGCCCCGACGGCGACGATGACCAGAACCAGGCCGATGGCGATCAGGGCCATGATGCGCGGCGGAATGCTCGGCCGCTCCAGCTCCTGGTGCGGCGGCTCAGGCTCGATCCGGGGCCGTTCCTCGGCAGGGGTGTCGCTCATCAGGGGGCCTTGGGCAGGGTGTCGCGGGCAAGCCTAACCAAGGATGCGTCGTCAGGGAACGGGGCGACCGCAAGCGATTTGACTGGAACGCCGTCAAACGGGTCGGCGCAGGCCTGTGACAGCGCCAGGACATGAAGGTGCGGGAGGCGATTCCCGGCCTGTTCGGCAAGAACGCCGGCGGCGCGGGCCGAATGAACCAGGACCGCCGCCAGGTCGGTGGCGGCGCGTGCGACGGTGGGGAGGATCGGGACAGTCTCATAGATCGGTCGGACCACGACCTCGATCCCGGCCGGGGCCATGACGGCGGCCAGATCGGCCACCGGTCGGGCCGGGGCCAGGTGCAGAAGCCGCCGTTCGGGCCGGGTGGCGAGCAGGGCTGCCAGGGCCCCAATATCGCCGCCGGCGGTGTGGATGTCGGAGAAACCTGCGTCGGACAGGGCCTCGGCGGTGGCCTCGCCGACGGCAAGGGCCGGCAGCGAGCGTTCGGAACCGATCCTGGCGAAGCCCGCCACCGCATTCGGACTGGTGAAGACCAGGCCGTCGAACCCGGAGGTGTCGGCTGAGGCATCCAGCGGGCGGACCTCAAGCACGGGGTCGATCAGAGGGATCAGGCCGACCGACTGCAGCCGGGCGGCGGTGCGACCGGCTCCGGGCTGGGTGCGGGTGATCCAGACCTTCATGCGATCAGTCGATCTCCCGCCTCGTCGCGAATGGAGGCACCCAGCGCCAGGCCCAGGGCGCGGGCCGAGGCGGGGTCGGCACCGGCTCGCCCCTCGCGTCGCCAGCGGGTCTGGCCGTCCGGCGTCAGGGCCTCGACCGTCAGCTCGATGTGGTCGCCGTCGAGGCGGGCATAGGCCCCCATGGCGGTGCGGCAGTTGGCTTCCAGCGCGGTCAGGGCCCCGCGCTCAGCCGCGACGCAGGCCTCGGTCGCGGGGTCGTTGATCCGGGCGATCCACCCGGCCCAGGGGCTGTCGGCGCGGCATTGCAGGGCCAGGGCCCCTTGGCCGGGCGCAACCGGTGCCGCCCAGGGGTCGAGGAAGCCGCGCGCCCGATCGCCCAGCCCGAGCCGGTTCAGCCCGGCGGCGGCCAGCAGAATGGCGTCGAAATCGCCCTCGGCCAGACGGCGCAGGCGCGTATCGACATTGCCGCGCAGCGATTCGATGGTCAGGTCGGGGCGAACCGCCAGGGCCTGGGCCTGGCGCCGCAGGGACGCCGTACCGAGACGAGCGCCCTCGGGCAGGGCCTGAAGGCTGTCGAATTTCTGCGAGAGAAAGGCATCGCGCGGGTCTTCGCGCGGCGGCAGGGCGGCGATGACCAGCCCCTCGGGCGGCTCAGCCGGAACGTCCTTCAGAGAATGGACTGCCAGGTCGATCTCATCGTCCAGCAGGGCGCGTTCGATTTCCTTGGTGAAGAGGGATTTGCCGCCCAGGTCCATCAGGGGGCGGTCCTGGATGCGATCACCCGAGGTGACGATGAAGATCAGGGGCGCGGCCTGGTCGGGGGCGTCCGCCATACCCAGCCGGCGTGCGATTTCGGCCTGGATGTGACCCGCCTGGGTGCGGGCCAGAAGCGACTTGCGGGTGCCGATACGAAGGGGCGGGGTGGGGCTCACGCTTGCGTCCAGTCAGGGGGTGCGGCTAGGTCGCCACGAATGACCAGTGGCGACTATACGGTTCTGGGTCTGGAGACCAGTTGCGACGAGACGGCGGCAGCCGTCGTGCGTCGCCGTGCGGATGGATCCATCGAGGTCCTGTCGTCGGTCGTGGCCAGCCAGGACGAGCACAAACCCTTCGGCGGGGTGGTGCCCGAGATCGCCGCGCGCGGCCATGTCCGCATCATTGATGACATCGCGCGCGAGGCCCTGGCGGCGTCAGGCCTGGGGTTCGAGGGGATCGACGGCGTGGCGGCGACCGCCGGGCCGGGCCTGGTCGGCGGGGTCATGGTGGGGCTGAGCTTCGGCAAGGCGGTGGCGCTGGCGCGAAACCTGCCGCTGGTGGCGGTCAATCATCTGGAGGGCCATGCCCTGTCGGCCCGGTTGGGATCGGAGGCCGCCTATCCGTTCCTGCTGCTGCTGGTGTCCGGCGGCCATTGCCAGCTGCTGGAGGTGCGCGGGGTCGGCGACATGACGCGGCTGGGCTCGACCATCGACGATGCCGCCGGCGAGGCCTTCGACAAGACGGCCAAGGCGCTGGGCCTGGGCTATCCGGGCGGACCGGCGCTGGAGCGGCTGGCGGCGTCGGGGGATGCGACCAAGGTGGCGATGCCGCGCGCTCTGCTGGGGCGCAAGGGCTTCGACTTTTCGTTCTCGGGCCTGAAGACGGCGGCGGCTCGGGCCGCCGACACCGCCGCGACGGACCAGGATCGCGCCGATGTCGCGGCCTCGGTCCAGGCCGCGATTGCGCGCCAGCTGACCGAACGCTCCGAGCGGGCCATGGCCGCCTATGCCGAGCGGCACAGCCACCGGCTGTTCGTCGTGGCCGGCGGGGTGGCCGCCAATCAGACGGTGCGGCGCGATCTGATGCAGGCGTGCGAGCGACAGGGCTTCGCCTTCGCCGCGCCGCCGCTTGAATACTGTACCGACAATGCCGCCATGATCGCCCTGGCCGGGGCCGAGCGGCTGGCGCGCGGACTGACCTCGGGGCTGGATGCCAAGGCGCGGCCGCGCTGGCCGCTGGATGAGGCCACGGCCCTGTCCGACCCGCTGTATGCAACCGGCCGCAAGGGAGCCAAGGCATGACCCATTTTACCTCGGTCGGGGTCATCGGCGGCGGGGCCTGGGGCACGGCCCTGGCGCAGTCGTGCGCCCGCGGCGGCCTGTCGGTGCGGATCCAGGCGCGCGAGGCCGAGGTCGTCGAGAGCATAAATGCGCGCCATGAGAACGAGGCCTTCCTGCCGGGCGTGAAGCTGGAGCCGGGTGTGGTGGCGGTGGCCGAGCTGAGCGCGCTGGCCGATCTGGACTTCGTCCTGGCGGTGCCGCCGGCCCAGCACATGCGCCATGTGCTGAGTGAATTCGCCCCGTCGGTGCGCGAGGGGACGCCGATCGTGCTGTGCTCCAAGGGGGTCGAGCGCGGGACCCTGAAGTTGATGACGGAGGTGCTGAAGGAGACCGTGCCGCAGGCCCGGCCCGCGGTGCTGTCCGGCCCGAGTTTTGCTGCCGATGTGGTGCGCGGCCTGCCGACGGCGGTGACCCTGGCCTGTGAAGACGCGGTCCTTGGCGAGGCCCTGGCCCAGGCCGTGGCGGCTCCGGCCTTCCGGCCCTATCTGGCCGACGACCTGATCGGGGCCGAGGTCGGCGGCGCGATCAAGAATGTGCTGGCCATCGCCTGTGGCATTTCCGAGGGGCGGGGTCTGGGCAAGTCGGCCCATGCCGGGCTGATCACGCGTGGCTTTGCCGAGATGACGCGCATCGGCGTGGCGATGGGTGGCCAGGCCGAGACGGTGGCGGGCCTGTGCGGCCTGGGCGATCTGGTGCTGACCTGCTCCAGCCCGCAATCGCGCAATATGTCGGTGGGGCTGGCGCTGGGGCAGGGGCAGACGCTGTATCAGGCGCTGGAGGGCAAGCGGTCGGTGGCCGAGGGCGTCGATTCGGCTCCGGCGGTTCGCCAGCTGGTCGCCAAACTCGGGGTCGAGGCCCCGATCTGTGAGGCGGTCGCCGCCATTCTGGCTGGAGAGATTGATGTCGACCAGGCCATCGACGGCCTGTTGAACCGGCCCCTGAAGGCCGAGCGATGACCGACGGCCCGCCACCTTCGGACCGCCCGCGCGTCTGGAAGACCCCGCCGGGCGTGGCCGTGGCGGTGCTGGCCGACATCCCCGAGCCGGGTGCGCGTTCGGTGGTGGTCCAGATCGGCGAGGCCTTCTTCCACGGCTTTATCGTACGCAAGGATGGCGAGGTGCGCGGCTATGTCGATCGCTGTCCGCACGCCGGCTATCCGCTGGCGGTGGAGCTGGACCGCTATCTGACCGACGACGGCGAGCTGATCCTGTGCGCCTGGCACGGCGGCGTCTTCAGGCCGCTGACGGGGGAGTGCATCGGCGGGCCACCGGCAGGCGGGCGGCTGACGCCGTGGCCGGTGGTGGTCGACGGGGCCGTGATCCGAACAGCCTAGGCGGTGTCGTCGGTGGGGCCCTGGAGGCGACGGGTGACGTCGCCCGGATCCTTGCAGAAGATCTCATAGAGCAGGGCGACCACGGCGCGGGTCCGCTCATCGGCCAGTGAATAATAGATCGAGCGCGACTGGCGCCGGGTGGTGACCAGCCCGGCCTGGCGCAGTTCGGCGAGCTGTTGCGACAGGCCCGGCTGGCGCAGGTCCAGCGTCTGTTCCAGATCGCCGACCGAGCGTTCGTGCTCGACCAGGCTGCACAGGATCATCAGGCGGTTGCCGTTGGCCAGCCGGCGCAGAAATTCCGCGGCTTGGGGGGCCTTGGCCCGCATCTTATCCAGAGTGTCGGCCATCGTTTCGGGGCGGTCAGCAAAGGGTGTCACACCCTCATAATTACATACTTGCATAAATATTGTAACAATATAATTGATGCCGGCAACAGGGAGATCGACCCCATGACCCAATCCGCCCCCGATCCCGCACGCGACAAGGCCGCAGCCGTCGTCGACAGGGCCCTGGCCGAGGCGCGCCGCCGTCCCGAGGTCAAGACCTTCTTCGACGAGGCCACCTTCACGGCTAGCCATGTCGTGGTCGACCCCCTGACGCGGACCTGTGCCGTCATCGACAGCGTTCTGGACTATGACGCGGCGTCGGGCCGGACCTCGACGGCCTCGGCGGATGCTGTCATCGCCTTCGTCCAGGCCGAGGGGCTGACGGTTCGGTGGCTGCTGGAAACCCACGCCCACGCCGATCATCTGTCGGCGGCACCCTATCTTCAGGAGCGGCTGGGCGGTGAGCTGGCCATCGGCCAGCATATCGTCGTGGTCCAGGAGGTGTTCGGCAAGGTCTTCAACGAAGGCACGGAGTTCCGCCGCGACGGCAGCCAGTTCGACCGGTTGTTCGAGGACGGCGAGGCCTTTGGGATCGGCGATCTGGAGGCGGTGGTGATGCACGTTCCGGGGCATACGCCGGCGTGCCTGGCCTATGTCGTCGGCGATGCGGTCTTTGCGGGCGACACCCTGTTCATGCCGGATTTCGGCACCGCGCGGTGCGATTTCCCCGGTGGCTCGGCCCGGACGCTCTATCGCTCGATCCATCGCCTGTTGTCGTTGCCGGACGCGGCGCGGGTGTTCCTGTGCCATGACTACAAGGCCCCGCCCGGTCGCACCGAATATGCCTGGGAAACGACCATCGAGGCCGAGCGTACCGGCAATATCCATGTCCGCGAGGGGGTGACCGAGGATGAGTTCGTGAGCATGCGGACCCAGCGCGACGCCACTCTGTCGATGCCCAAGCTGATCCTGCCGTCGGTGCAGGTGAACATGAACGGCGGGCGGCCGCCCGCGCCCGAGGACAATGGGGTCAGCTACCTCAAGGTCCCGCTGAATGCGCTGTGAGACCTGAATGCTGGAGCCCCTCAATCCCCTGTGGTCGCTGGGCGGTGGCCTGCTGATCGGCCTGTCGGCGGCGGGCTATCTGTTGATGAACGGGCGGATCGCCGGCATTTCGGGCCTGGCTGCCGCAGCCCTGGGCCTGACGAAGGGCAGCTCGCGGCGGCTGGGCCTGGGCTTCATCGCCGGGCTGCTCGGCGGCTCGGCCCTGGCGATGGCCTTTGTGCGTCGTCCCGAGTTCGAGATCACGACCTCGGTGCCGCTGTTGATCGTGGGCGGGCTGCTGGTCGGGTTCGGGACCCGCTGGGGTTCCGGCTGTACCAGCGGCCATGGCGTCTGTGGCCTGGCCCGGCTGTCGCCGCGCTCGCTGGCGGCGACCGGCATCTTCATGGGGGTGGCGGCCCTGACCGTCTTCATCACCCGCCACCTGATGGGAGGCCCGGGATGAGCCGGCTGGTCGTCGCCATCGTCTGTGGCCTGTTGTTCGGGGCCGGTCTGGTCCTCTCCGACATGGTCAATCCGGCGCGGGTGCTGGCGTTCCTGGATGTGGCCGGGGCCTGGGATCCGTCGCTGGCCCTGGTCATGGTCGGGGCCTTGATCCCGTCGTCCGTGGCCTATCTGTTGCGCCGCCGGATGGACGCGCCCGTGGCCGAGACGGCCTTTGCCGTTCCAGAGACCCGCCGTATCGACCGCGCGCTGGTCGGGGGCGCGATCCTGTTCGGGCTCGGTTGGGGTCTGGTGGGTCTGTGTCCGGGGCCGGCCCTGGCGGCGCTGGTGACCGGACTGTGGCCGGCGCTGGTTTTCGTGGCGGCGATGCTGGCGGGAATGATCCTGTTTCGTGTGACGCTGGACCGGTCGGCCTGAGAGCAGAAAAGAAAGTGGGACTTCATGGATATTCGCCCGATTGACGCGACCCTGTCGGCGTCGCCGCAGATTGCTGCCGACGACATGATCGAGATTGCCCGTCTCGGCTTTCGCTCGGTGGTCTCGAACCGCCCTGACGGCGAAGAGCCCGGACAGCCGCCTGCGCTCGACATCGCCGATGCGGCCAAGACGCTCGGCTTGCGCTTTACCCATATTCCGGTCGTCGGTGGCGCCATCGGAGACGATGAGGTGACGGCCTTCCGCAAGGCTCTGGACGACCTGCCCGGGCCGATCCTCGGTTTCTGTCGCACCGGCACGCGCACGACGACGCTCTGGGCCCTGGCCCAGGCGGGGCAACAGCCCGTGGACGCCATTCTGGCGACGGCGGCGACCGCCGGCTATGATCTGAGCGGTCTGCGCGCCCGGCTGGAGGCGACGGGCTGATCCATGCCCGACCTGTCGTTGTTGCAGTACTTGCTGGGGTCCGGTGCCGGGGCCCTGGTCGGGTTTTCGCTCGGCCTGGTTGGAGGCGGAGGCTCGATCCTGGCGGTGCCGCTGATCGTCTATCTGGTCGGGGTGCGTGATCCGCACCTGGCCATCGGAACCAGCGCCTTCGCGGTGGCCGCCAACGCCGGTGCCAACCTGCTGAATCATGCCCGCCACGGGACGGTAAAGTGGAAGATCGCCGGCCTGTTCGCGGCCGCCGGGGTGGTCGGGGCCCTGATCGGCTCGACCCTGGGCAAGGGATTTGATGGTGAAAAGCTGCTGGGTCTGTTCGCCTTGCTGATGCTGGGTGTCGGGGCGTTGATGCTGAGGGGCCGCTCAACCGAAGGCGATCCAGATGTCGTCCTGACGCGCCAGAACGCGCCGAAGCTGCTGGCGACCGGCGGGGCGACCGGCCTCCTGTCCGGCTTCTTCGGGATCGGCGGCGGCTTCCTGATTGTACCCGGCCTGATGGCTTCGACCCGGATGCCCATCTACCAGGCGGTCGGATCATCCCTGGTGGGGGTGACGGCCTTCGGCCTGACGACGGCGATCAACTATGCGGTCTCCGGCTGGGTTGACTGGGCGCTGGCGGGCGTCTTCATCGCCGGTGGGGTGGCCGGGGGCCTAGTCGGCGCGCGCCTGGCCAAGCGCCTGTCGGCCTCCAAGGGGATGCTGAACACCGTCTTTGCCAGTCTGATCTTCGTGGTGGCGGCCTATATGCTGTACCGCTCGGCCCAGGCCCTTGGGATGCTCTAGACCGGCAGCGCGCCGCGCTTGACCACGGTTCGCATGGCGACGCTGGAGGAGACGCGGGTGACGCCGGGAATGCGGGTCAGTTCCTTGGAGTGGATGCGCTCCAAGTCATCGACGTCGCGACAGACCAGTCTGAGCAGATAGTCCGACGAGCCGGTCATCAGATAGCATTCGACGACCTCCGGCACGGTGGCGATGGCGGTCTCGAACGCCGTCAGGGCCCCCTCGGCCTGGGACGACAGGGTGACGGTGACGAAGACCGAGATCGGCAGGCCGATGGCGCGCTCGTTGATGATGGCGGTGTAGCGGCTAATGACCTCTTCGGTCTCCAGTGCGCGCAGGCGACGCAGGCAGGCGCTCTCGGACAGGTTCACGGCGCGGGCCAGTTCGGCATTGGTCATGCGGCCGTCACGCTGGAGCGCGCGCAGCATCTTCCGATCCGTCTCATCGAGGGTCGTGGCAGAAATCGTCTTCATGGGCGCGCTTGCTCGCAGATTCTGCGAGTGTACTGCGTTTATGTGTCGAAAAGAACAGGAACCTGCGGTCCGCTCGCCGCTATTTTCCGCTCGCCTCAAACGGGAGAGAGATCATGCGCGTCGGCGTGCCCAAGGAAATCAAGAAGAACGAACATCGGATCGGTCTGACGCCGACGGCGGTGCGTGAATACGTCGCCCACGGACACACGGTGGCCATCCAGAAGGGTGCCGGCGAAGGCGCGGGTTTCTCCGACAAGGACTATACGGCGGCGGGGGCCACCATCCTGCCGGACGCCCAGTCGGTGTTCGACAACAGCGACATGATCGTCAAGGTCAAGGAGCCGCAAAAGGTCGAGTGGGAGATGCTGCGCCCCGACCAGATCCTGTTCACCTATCTGCACCTGGCCCCGGACCCGGATCAGACCCACGGCCTGTTGAACTCGGGCTGTGCGGCGGTCGCCTATGAGACGGTGACCGACGCCAAGGGCGGGCTGCCGCTGCTGGCGCCGATGTCAGAGGTGGCGGGCCGGATCGCGGTGTTCTCGGCGGCGGAAACCCTGCTCAAGCACAACGGCGGCATGGGTCTGCTGTTCTGTGGCGTGCCGGGCGTGGCCCCGGCGCGGGTCGTGGTTCTGGGCGGCGGCGTCGTCGGCCTGAACGCGGCGCGCATGGCCCTGGGCCTGGGGGCCGAAGTCGTGGTGATGGAACGCTCGATCCCGCGCATGGCCTATATCGACGAGGTGACCGGCGGCCGCGTCATCACCCGCTATTCCTCGATCAACGCCATCGAGGAAGAGATCATCAAGGCCGATGTCGTGATCGGTGCCGTGCTGGTGCCGGGGGCGTCGGCACCCAAGCTGGTCAGCCGCGACGACCTCAAGAAGATGAAGAACGGCTCGGTGCTGGTGGACGTCGCCATCGACCAGGGCGGCTGCTTCGAAACCAGCCATCCGACCACCCACGAAGACCCGACCTATGTGATCGACGGCGTCGTCCACTACTGCGTGGCCAATATGCCCGGCGCGGCCCCGCGCACATCGTCGGAGGCGTTGAACAACGCCACCCTGCCGTTCGGCCTGATGCTGGCCGACAAGGGACTGGATGCGCTCAAGGCCAATCCGCACCTGGCGCGCGGCCTGAACGTGATGGGCGGCAAGCTGACCAATCCGGCGGTGGCCGAGGCCCTGAACATGGAATGGGTCGATCCCTACGGGGCCTGGAAGTAGGTGGGAGCAGCCCTTCTCCCCCTGTGGGAGAAGGTGTCGCCCGAAGGGTGACGGATGAGGGGTCGAGCCGACCCCTCAGTTTCGTCACCTAGTGGGTCGAGAGGGCTGAGCCGCGGCAATCGCCCCCTCATCCGACCGGCTCTGCCGGCCACCTTCTCCCACGAGGGGAGAAGGGACCACATCAATAGATTTCGAACAGGCCCGCCGCGCCCATACCCCCGCCGACACACATGGTGACGACGCCGTATCTGGCGCCGCGGCGCTTGCCCTCGATCAGGACATGGCCGGTCATCCGCGCGCCCGACATGCCGTAGGGGTGGCCGATGGAAATGGCCCCGCCCGAGACATTCAGCCGGTCATTGGGAATGCCCAGCTTGTCGCGGCAATACAGAACCTGGACCGCAAAGGCTTCGTTCAGCTCCCAGATGCCGATGTCGTCCACCGTCAGGCCGTGGGCCTTCAAGAGCTTGGGCACCGCAAAGACCGGGCCGATCCCCATTTCGTCAGGATCACAGCCAGCCACGGCCATGCCGCGATAGGCCCCCAGCGGGGTCAGGCCACGCTTTTCGGCCTCTTTCGCCGCCATGATCACCGAGGCCGAGGCCCCGTCCGACAGCTGTGAGGCGTTGCCGGCGGTGATGAACTTGCCTTCCTTGATCTCCTGACCGCCGGGGAAGACGGTCTTGAGCGACTTCAGACCCTCGAGGGTGGTGTCGGCGCGGTTGCCTTCGTCCTTCGACAGGGTGACCTCGCGGGCCGAGGTTTCGCCGGTGGTCTTGTCCAGCACCTGCATGGTCGTGGTCATGGGCACGATCTCGGCGTCGAACCGGCCCTCGGCCTGGGCGGCGGCAGTGCGTTGCTGGGACTGGAGCGCATACTCGTCCTGGGCGTCGCGCGAGATGCCGTAGCGTGCGGACACGACCTCGGCCGTTTCCAGCATGGACATGTACATGTGCGGCTGAAGCTTGAGCAGGTCGGCGTCGGCGGCCCGGAACATGTTCATGTGGCCGTTCTGGACCAGCGAGATGCTCTCCAGACCGCCACCGACGGTGATCGGCATGCCGTCGACGATCACCTGTTTGGCCGCCGTGGCGATGGCCATCAGGCCCGAGGCGCACTGGCGGTCCAGGCTCATGCCCGAGACGACGGTGGGGAAGCCGGCGGCCATGGCGATCTGGCGCGCGACATTGGTGCCGGTCGAGCCCTGCTGCAGGGCCGCCCCCATGACCACATCTTCGATCTCGGCGGGATCGACCCCGGCGCGCTCGACGGCGTGTCTGACGGCGTGGGCCCCGAGCTGTTGGGCCTGGGTGTCGTTGAAGGCCCCGCGATAGGCCTTGCCGATCGGGGTGCGGGCGGTCGAGACGATAACGGCTTCACGCATGGGTCAGGCTCCTGCTTTGGCCCTGGCGGCCTTGGTCATTTCAAGCATCCCCTGGGCGGCGCCACTCGCGGGAACGATCTGGCCTTCGGGATCCTGGACCTCGGCCCAGTCGGCGGCGACCCGTTCAGCGGCGTCGGAGCCATCGGCGAAGATCCCTTGCGTCAGGGTGACATGGGCGGCCTCGAAGCCACCCGCCCCGGCGCACAGGATGGCGCGGCTCGGGGCATTCTCGCTGACCAGATGCAGCAGGCCCGGCGACACCAGATCCGGGCGGATGGCGTCCAGGTCCAGCGCCCCGCCAAGGTCCTCGGTCATGCGGGTGGCGGCGGTCGGGGCCAGGCTGTTGACGCGGATGTCGTATTTGGCACCCTCGATGGCCAGGGTCTGCATCAGGCCGACCAGACCCATCTTGGCCGCAGCATAGTTCGACTGGCCGAAGTTGCCGTACAGGCCCGACGACGAGGTGGTCATGGCGATGCGGCCATAGGTCTGGGCGCGCATGATCTCCCAGACCGCCTTGGAGCAGATCACCGCCCCCATCAGGTGGACCTCGAGCACGAAGCGGAAGTCGTCCAGCTCCATCTTGGCAAAGGTCTTGTCGCGCAGGACCCCGGCGTTGTTCACCAGAATGTCGACCCGGCCCCAGGTGTCCATCGCCGACTGGACCATGGCCTGAACGCCGTCGACGTCGGTGACCGAACAGGCCGCCGCGATAGCCTCGCCGCCGGCGGCGATAATTTCGGCGGCCACCTGTTCCGCCGGGGTGGCCGATCCACCGGTCCCGTCGCGTCCGCCGCCAAAATCATTGACGACGACCTTGCAGCCGCGCCGGCCCAGCGCCAGCGCATGCTGGCGGCCCAGGCCGCCTCCGGCCCCGGTGACGATGGCGACCCGGTCGTCAAAGCGAATGGTCATGGCGGCTCCGGTAATTGTTCGACAATCCTGTTCTCCTCCGTTTAGGCGTGCTTGCCTGTGGCAAGCAAGAGCTTCCCGAACGGGCGCGGGCATGGTTTGACGGACCCATGCAGGTGACTGACCTCGAGATTCCCGGCTGCTGGCTGATCGGAGCGCCAGCACGGCATCGTGACGCGCGCGGCTGGTTCAGTGAACACTGGAGCCGCCGCACCTTCGAGTCGGTCGGGCAGGGCCACACCTGGGTGCAGGACAATCTGGCCTGGACCGAGAAGGCCGGGACCGTGCGGGGGCTGCATTTCCAGTCGCCGCCGTCGGCCCAGGCCAAGCTGGTGTCCGTCCTGCGCGGCGCGGTGCTGGATGTGGTGGTGGATATCCGCAGAGGCTCGCCGACCTATGGTCGCCACGTCCGGGCCGAGCTGAGCGCCGAAAACGGCCTGATGATGCTGGCCCCGCGCGGCACGGCCCATGGTCTGGTCACGCTCAAGGACGACACCCTGGTGATGTACAAGGTCGACGGTTTTTTCGACCTGGCGAATGATCGCACCCTCAGGTGGAATGATCCTGCCCTGGGCATCGACTGGCCCGGGGTCGCCGGCACCCTGGTGTCGGACAAGGACGCCGTGGCTCCACTGCTGGCTGAGCTGCCGGCCTATTTCGAGTGGGACGGCGCATGAGGGTCCTGGTCACCGGCGGCTCAGGTTTCATCGGCTCGGCGGTGGCGCGCGCCCTGGTCGCGCGCGGCAGCGAGCAGGTCGGGGTTCTGGATGCCCTGACCTATGCCGCCAATCCGGCGACCCTGGCGAGCCTTGAGGGCCGCGACGACTTTCGGTTCTTCCGAGCCGATGTGCGCGACCGGGCTGCCGTGCAGGCAGCGTTCGAGACGCTCAGGCCGCAGGCGGTGCTGCATCTGGCGGCCGAAACCCATGTCGACCGGTCCATCGACGGGCCGGGCATTTTCGTCGAGACCAATCTGGGCGGCACCCAGGTGATGCTGGACGTCGCCGAGCAGTACCGGCGAAGCCTGCCGGCTGCCGAGGCGGAAGGCTTCCGGTTCGTCCATGTCTCGACCGATGAGGTGTTCGGCGCGCTGGAGCTGGACGAGGCCCCGTTCACCGAGGCCAGCCCGTACAGGCCGCGCTCACCCTATGCGGCGTCCAAGGCCGGGGCCGACCATCTGGCGCGGGCCTGGCATGAGACCTACGGCCTGCCGGTCATCCTGACCAATTGTTCGAACAACTACGGCCCCTATCAGCATCCAGAGAAGCTGATTCCGATGATAGCCCTGCGCGGCCTGTCGGGGGACAGTCTGCCGGTCTATGGCGACGGCTTGCAGGTCCGGGACTGGCTCCATGTCGAGGACCATGCCGAGGCCCTGCTGGCCGTGCTCGACCGGGGCGTGGCCGGCCGGACCTATCTGGTCGGGGCGCGGGCCGAGAGGACTAATCTGGAGATGGTCGCGGCGATCTGTTCGGCGCTGGACGAGATGTCGCCCGCCGGGGCACCGCACCTGCGCCTGGTCGGTCATGTCCCGGACCGGCCGGGGCATGATCGGCGCTATGGCATCGACCCGACGCGGATCGAGACGGAGCTGGGCTGGCGAGCCGGTCGGGGGCTGACAGAGGGTCTGGCGGCGACGGTGCGCTGGTACGCGGATCACGCCGACTGGTGGCAGCCGATGCTGGCAGGCGGTGCCCTGGCCCGGCGCGGTCAGGCTCGATGACGCGGGTTCTGGTCCTCGGCCGCCGAGGGCAGCTGGCCCGGGCCCTGGCGTCGACGCCCTGGCCGGTCGGCTGGCGGGTCGCATTTGCCGGGCGTGACGATGTCGACCTTGCCGGGATCGAGGCCATACCGGAGATCCTGAACCAGACCCGTCCCGATGTGGTCATCAATACGGTCGCCTATACCGCCGTCGATGCGGCCGAGGACCATCGCGAAGCGGCCTTCATCCTGAATGCCGAAGTGCCGGAGGCCGTGGCCCAGGCCTGCCGCGCGGCCGGCCGGCTGCTGATCCACCTGTCGACCGACTATGTCTTCGGCGGGACGGACGAGGGGCCCTACGACGAAGCAGCCCGGCCCGATCCGGTGAACGTCTATGGCCGCTCCAAGGCCGAGGGCGAGGCGCGGACCCTGGCGGCCTGCCCGGACGCCACGGTCGTACGCACGGCCTGGCTGATGTCGGCGGACAGCGGCTTTCTGGCGACGATGGCGCGCCGCGCCGCCACAGGAGAGCCGTTGCGAGTGGTCGACGACCAGCGCGGAAATCCGACCCTGGCCGCGGACCTGGCGGCGGCGCTGGTGCGGGTTGCGGCCGATCGTCTGGCCGGGCGGGGGGCTCCGGGTCTGTTGCACATGGCCGGGCCGTCAGAGGCGACCTGGTTCGACGTTGCCCGCGCGGTTGTCGCCACCCTGAATCCGGGGGCGGACCTGCAACCGATCTCGTCATTCGATTATGTGTCGAAAGCGCAACGCCCGCGAGATTCCCGCCTGGATGTCCTGCGACTGCAGCATATCCATGGTATCGCTCTGCGTCCTTGGCCCGAATGGGTCGCGGAGGCGGCGCGCGGCTGCCATATCTTGGCCGCAAGTCGTCTGGAAGATCGGCATCAATCTGGCGATTGAAGCGCTTTGTGGCTGGAACCAGACCAGCTTCAGGTCGTTTGACGTTGAAGGTCGCGTGGCGGATGCGCCGCGCGGCGAATGAGAAACAAGGGATTTAGACATGAACAGACGTTTGCTGGCCGGGACGGCCGGAGTCGTGCTTCTCGGTCTGGCCGGCCCCGCCATGGCGGACCCGGACGGCTGGTATGGCGCGGTTGACCTCGGCTACCACTGGCAGGGCGATTTCATTCTCGAAAGCGAGAACAACGCGCCTGACAACGCGCCTTATCAGTTCGACTTCGCGACCGACCCCGATTGGGCCGGCTTCGCTCGGCTGGGCTACCGCTTCAATCCCAACTGGCGTGTGGAAATCGAAGGCGGCTATCGCCCGGGCGACCTGGTGTCGGCCGTCAGCCCCGAGCCCCGGACCCCGCCGACCTCGGTTGCGCTGTGTACGCCGGGCCTGACGCGCGTTGCCGCCACGGCCTGCGGCTCGCCGAACGGTTCGGTCGATCAGTGGAGCCTGATGGGCAACCTGATCTGGGACATGGGCTCTGACGACTGGGCCATGCGCCCGTTCGTCGGTGCCGGCCTCGGCTTCAACCGCGTCTCGGTCGATTCTCTGGGTCAATTCTCGACGTCGCCCGGCGCGCCGCCGGCGAACCTGCTGATCGACGACGAAGACACCGCTTTTGCCTGGCAGGTGCTGGCGGGCGTCGCCTGGTCGATGAGCGATCGTCTCTCGCTCGACATGACGGCCCGCTACATGCGGACCACCGATGTGTCGTTTGAATCGACGTCGACCTCCACGGCGGCCGGCTGGGTGCCGGGCACCTTCTCGGGCGACCTGGAAGATTCGTCGGTGAGCATCGGCCTGCGTTACGCCTTCGGTGCGATTGCGGCCCCGCCGCCGCCGCCGCCTCCCCCGCCGCCTCCGCCGCCTCCGCCGCCGCCTCCGCCGCCTCCGCCGCCGCCTCCGCCGGCCTGGAACGCGCGTGAGTTCGTGGTCCTGTTCGACTGGGATCGCTACGACCTCACCCCGCAGGCGACTGAAATCGTCCGTCAGGCCGCGGCCCATGCCCGCGCCGGCGGCGCCACCCGCGTCCACGTCGTGGGCCACGCCGACACCTCCGGTTCGGCCGCCTACAACGTGCGTCTGTCGCAGCGTCGTGCCGCGACCGTCCGTGACGCCCTGATCGCTCAGGGTGTGGGCGGCGGCGCCATCACGACCGAAGGCCGCGGTGAAACCGACCTGGCCCGCGCCACCGCTGACGGTGTCCGCGAGCCGCTCAACCGTCGCGCCACGATCAACATCAACCGCTAAGCGGCCCGTTGATCCGGCACGGCTGAAGAGCCAAGCCTAAAGCCAACCCCCGGAGGGCAACCTCCGGGGGTTTTGCTTTGGTCGCGTCTCAGGCGGTGTCGGCGGCCTCGCGCCGGAACAGCTCCCATCCTTCAGCCTCACCGACCCGGACGAAGCCGGCCCCGACAAAGAGAGATCGGGCGTGGTCATCCGAACCGGAGATGCGGGCCACGAAGGTGGCGGGTTCAAGATGGGCCATGGCCAGCGCCAGCAGCTTGGCCGACCAGCCGCGCCGCCTGAACTCCGGGGCGATGACGATGTCCACGCTCCAGGTGTCGGTGGCGACGGCCCGCAAACAGACCGCTCCGATGATGTCGTCGGTCCGCCCCGCCTCACCCATGAACAGCAGGGTATCGGTGGGGCCGATCAGAAGCTCGAACCAGGCCAGGTGCTCCTGCCAGACCGGTCGACCCCACAGAGGGGCCACATCCGGCCCGAGCGCGCCGGACCAGTCGAACAGCCGTTTGGCGTCCTCCAGACTGGCGACGCGCAGGCGCAGGGTCTCCAGGGGCATGGGCTCTCCCAGGGGCAGGGGCCGCCGGATCGGACCGAGGGCCGACGCGCCGACGAAGGTCGCCGTCAGCCTGCCACAGGCGATCCACCTGCGCGAGCAGGGGTGACGCTCGCGGGGTCCAGCGGTATAGGCTGCGCCATCGTCATCTAGAGAGTCCTGCCCATGCGCGTCGCCATGATCGGAACCGGCTATGTCGGCCTGGTATCCGGTGCCTGTTTCGCCGACTTCGGCCACGTTGTGACCTGTATCGACAAGGACGCCTCCAAAATCGAGCGCCTGGAACAGGGGATCATGCCGATCTATGAGCCGGGCCTTGAAGGCCTGGTGGCGGACAATGTCCGTGATGGCCGGCTGTTCTTCGCTCTGGACGGGGCCGAGGCGATCCGCCAGGCCGATGCCGTCTTCATCGCCGTGGGCACGCCGTCGCGCCGCGGCGACGGCTATGCCGACCTCACCTATGTCTATGAGGCTGCGCGCGAGATCGCCGGGCTGATCGAGGGCTTTACGGTCGTGGTCACCAAGTCGACCGTGCCGGTCGGCACCGGCGACGAGATCGAGCGCATCATCCGCGAGACCCGTCCCGACGCCGAGTTCGCGGTGGTGTCGAACCCCGAGTTCCTGCGTGAAGGGGCGGCCATCAACGACTTCAAGCGGCCCGATCGGGTCGTGGTCGGCATCGAGGATGAGCGCGCCCACGCCCCGATGACGGAACTGTACCGTCCGCTCAACCTGAATGAGACGCCGATCCTGTTCACCGGGCGGCGCACCTCCGAACTGATCAAATATGCGGCCAACGCCTTCCTGGCGATGAAGATCACCTTCATCAACGAGATGGCGGACCTGTGTGAACGGGTCGGGGCCGACGTCCAGCAGGTCGCCAAGGGCATCGGCCTGGACAACCGGATCGGATCGAAGTTCCTGCACGCCGGGCCGGGCTACGGCGGCTCGTGCTTCCCCAAGGACACCCTGGCACTGGTTCACACCGCCGAGGACGCCGGCGCGCCGCTGCGGCTGGTCGAGACGACGGTTGAGGTCAATGCCGCGCGCAAGCGGGCGATGGCGGATCGGGTCATTGCGGCCCTGGGCGGTGATGCGGCGGGCAAGACCGTCTGTCTGCTGGGCGTGGCCTTCAAGCCCAATACCGACGACATGCGCGACGCGCCGTCGCTGGATGTGGCCCCGGCCCTGATTGCGGCGGGCGCGACGGTTCAGGCCTTCGATCCCGAGGCCATGGACGAGGCGAAGATGCTGCTGCCGGGTGTCGTCTTCAAGACCGGCCCCTACGAGGCCGTCACCGACGCCGATGTGGTGGTCATCCTGACGGAATGGGACCAGTTCCGGGCGCTGGATCTGAAGCGGGTCAAGGACCTGGCCCGCCGGCCGGTCATCGTCGATCTGAGAAACGTCTATCGGCCCGAGGATGTGCGGCGCCTCGGCTTCCAGTACACCTCGATCGGACGCGCCTAGCCCGCCGGGTCGGCGGTTCGCACCAGGTCGCCATAGTAGGGATTGCCCGCCTCGGACGGGGCGCGGCCCAGGCCGATGACCAGGCCGGCGGTGAGAACCGCCGCGATCAGGGCGATGAAGCCCAGGCGCAGGCCACGCAGCAGGGCGGCGACCTCGTCGCCCTCATGTCCCTGCGGTGGCTCGCGGTGATCCAAGCGCATTCCCCATGCCCGGATGCACAGGGAACACCGCCGCCCCGGCCATTTCAAGGTGGCGCATGAGAAAACGCCCCGGAGCCGGGGCTCCGGGGCGTGTCCAGGTCAGCTGATCGGGGTCAGCGGCCGGTGAAGGGCCGGATCACGATCTCGACGCGGCGGTTCTGGGCCCGCCCGGCATCGGTGTCATTGGAGGCGACCGGCGAGCGTTCACCCAAGCCCGCGACATAGAGACGTTGGCGGATGACCCCGCGGCTCAGCAGATAGCCCGCGACCGACGAGGCCCGGCGCTCTGACAGGCCTTGATTGTATTCGTCCGAGCCCCGCGCATCGGCGTGACCGATCACATCCACGACCGACTGGTCATAGGTGCTCAGCACATTGGAGACGTCGTCCAGCACGGCGTAGAAACGACCGTCGATGGTGTCGCTGTCGTAGCCGAAGGTCACATCCGACGGCATCCGCAGGATCAGGGTCTGACCCTCGCGGGCGACGCCGACGCCGGTGCCGGACAGTTCCTGTTCCAGGGCACGCTGCTGGCGGTCCATGTAGTTGCCGATGCCGGCCCCGGCGAGGGCCCCGATCCCCGCGCCGATCATGGCGTTGGTGCGGCCTTCCTCGGAGTCCGAGGTGTTGGTGAGATAGCCGAGCAGGGCCCCCACGCCGGCCCCGACCAGGGCCCCGGTGCCGGTGTTGTTGCGGACCGGGGTAGAACGATACGGATCGGTCGTGGTGCAGCCGGCAACCAGCAGGGCCGTGGCGGACACGCCGATGGCAACGAGTTTGAGGGTCATGAAAATCTCCTTGTTCAGCCCACTAACGCCGTGAAATCCATGCGGTTCCTGCCTGGCCGGACGAAATAGCCAGGCCGGCGATGAGGTCACACTGGTTCCGCCGGCGACGCTTTCACGCTAGAGCAGCCTCGTTGAACGGAAGCTGAACCAACATGACCGCGATCTCTGCCATCGAGCCCGTCTCCATGCGTCGCTTTGACAGCGACTTCGAAGCCTTTTCGCGAGCGCTGGGCGACTCGTTTTCCCGCTACGGCTTTGCCGTCATCGAGGACCACGGCCTGGATCAGGGCGTCATCGACCGGGCTCTGGCCGATTCCAAGGCCTTCTTTGCCCAGGATACGCAAACCAAGATGCAATGGCACGAGCCGGGCACCGGCGGCGCGCGCGGCTATACGCCGTTCGGGACCGAGGCGGCCAAGGATGCCGATGTCGTGGATCTGAAGGAGTTCTGGCACACGGGTCGCGAACTGCCGGCCGGCCATGCGTTTCGGGCCTTCATGCGCGACAACGTCAAGCCGGACGCGCCGGCGAGCTTCAACGACAGCGTCTATGGGCTGTTCACCGCCCTGGATGCCATGGGGGCCAGGCTCCTGACCGCCATCGCCCACTATCTGGGCCTGGCTGATGACTGGTTCGACGACAAGGTCGAGATGGGCAATTCGGTGCTGCGCCTGCTGCACTATCCGCCGATCCCCGCCGATGCCCCGGGCGTGCGGGCCGGGGCGCACGAGGACATCAACGTCATCACCCTGCTTCTGGGCGCCGAGGAGGGCGGGCTTCAGGTCATCGACCGCCGCACGGGGGACTGGCTGCCGGTCAATCCGCCGAAGGGGGCGCTGGTGATCAACGTCGGGGACATGCTGCAACGGCTGACCAACCATGTACTGCCCTCGACCAGCCACCGGGTCGTCAATCCGCCGCCCGAGCGCCGTGGCTTCGCGCGCTATTCGACGCCCTTCTTCCTGCATTTCAATCCCGACTATCTGATCGAGACGCTGCCCTCGACGATCACGCCGGAGAATCCGGACCGTTACCCCGAGCCGATCACGGCCCAGGACTATCTGCTTGAGCGCCTGCGCGAAATCAGGTTGCTCTAGATCTGCGACAAGAGAAGCTCTTGTTGGAGGAACTCAGTTGTGCGAGCGTCCGCTATCGGACATCGGTGTTCGTTGGAGATTATGTGATGCTCAGGTCTATTCTTGTCAGCTCTGTAGCGCTCGCTGCGGTCGCTGTCTCTGCGCCGGCATCGGCTCAGGACTGGTCCGGCTTCTACGCCGGAGGCGGGGTCAATTTCAGTTCGGGCAGCTCAGATGCCAACGTCGCCCTTGGTGGCGCTTGGTCGACTGAGTCGACGGCTCTCCGGAACGAATTTGCCAGTGACTGGTCCAACGAACTCGAGCCCGACGGTGTCGGGGGCGGCCTCTTCGGCGGCTACAACTGGCAGACCGCCGGCGGTTTCGTCTTCGGCGGCGAGATCTCCTACGATTTCTTGAATGCTGAAGAGGTGGCGTCCACAGGGATGACGCCGACGACCGCTTTTCCGGGTGTGAGCTACAATCACGGCAATAGCGTGCAGGTGGACGGTATGTTCGCGGCCCGCGCCAACATCGGCTATGCCTTTGACCGGATGCTGATCTATGGGACCGTCGGCTTCGCCAGTGCGGACGCCACGGTTGGCGCAGAAGTGCTGAGCAGCCACGGCTACTCCAAGATCGGCGAGAGTTCGGATTGGGTCAGCGGCGTGACCTATGGCGTAGGGGCCGCACTGCAAACATCGCCGAACTGGTTTGTCAGCGGCCAGTGGACCCACTCGGATTTCGACGACCAGACCTTTACGACGGTCTATCGTCCTGGCAGCTCCTTCACCTCGCCGGCCTATACGGAGACGTTCACCCAGGATCTAAGCGTGGACGTCATTCGGATCGGTGTCGGATACCGTTTCTGATCTGAGGGGCTTATCGGGGCTTGGCTGGCTTGCGGCTTGGCCGTAATTCAGGCGGGTGAACACGCCCGCACCTCCCCGGCGCAGGATCGGCTGTCTGCCGATCCTGCTGGCCGGCCTTCTGGCCCCCCTCGTCGGGGTGCTGGTGCATTCGGTGGTGCCGCCGCCGATCACCATCCTGATGGTGACGCGCCTATTCGAGGGCGAGGGGCTGCATGTCCGCTGGCGCAGCCTGAACCGGATTTCGCCCGAACTGGTCGATGCGGTGATCGCCGCCGAGGACGCGCGCTTTTGCGAACACAACGGCTTTGATCTGGAAGCCATCCAGCAGGCCATGGAGGACAACGCCGAGGGCGGGCGTATCCGTGGCGGGTCGACCATCAGCCAGCAGACGGCCAAGAACGTCTTCCTGTGGCCGGGCCGCAGCTGGATCCGCAAGGGCCTGGAGGCCGGCTACACCGCCCTGATCGAGACCTTCTGGACCAAGCGCCGCATCGTCGAGGTCTATCTGAACGTCGCCGAGATGGGGCCGGGCGTCTATGGGGCCGAGGCGGCCTCGCGCCACTGGTTCGGCAAGAGTGCGTCGGAGCTGACCCGCGCCGAGGCGGCGCGCCTGGCCGCCATTCTGCCCAATCCGCGCGAGTACCGGGCCGCTGATCCGGGCCCCTATGTCCGCAGGCGAGCGCGGGCGATCCAGGGCAATATGGCGGTCATCAGAAATGAGGGCCTGTCGGACTGCGCCGCTTGACGCGCGAAGTCAGGGACGGTCCTTTGCTGCAAATTGTTGAGCGTCGCTGCGGAGAGCCGGCGCTGGAGGAGAGACCCATGAAACGAGTTCTGTTGTCTGCGGCGGCGGCCTGTGCGCTGGCGGCCTGTGCCAGCATGGGGCCGTCGGCCCCGGCGACCACCGGTTCCGCCGAGACGGCGGAACGCTTCCCCGCCACGCCGGAGGGGGCGCGGGCCTTCGTGCTGGATGCCGAGGCGCGGCTCATGGAGATGTCGGAATACGCCGGGCGGGTCTCGTGGGTCCGCAATACCTACATCACCTTCGACACCATGTGGCTCGAGGCCCGAGCCAATGCCGAATACACCGAGCTGGGGGTCGAGCTGGCCAATGCGGCGGCCCGTTTCAATGACGTCGATGCCGACCCGGAAACCCGCCGCAAGCTGAACCTGCTGCGGCAGGGGCTGGTGGCCCCGGCCCCGAACCGTCCGGGTGCCGCCACCGAGCTGGCCGAGATCGTGACCCGGATGGATTCGACCTATGCCACAGGCCGTTTCACCTACAACGGCGAGGAAATGAACCTGGACGACGCCTCGGCCCTGATCGCCGAGTCGCGCGACCCCGAAGTGACGGCGGCGGTGTACAACGGCTGGCGCACCATCTCGGCGCAGGGCATGGCCACCGACTACGCCCGCATGGTCGAAATCATCAATGAGGGGGCCAGCGAGCTGGGATACAGCGACGCCGGTGCCATGTGGCGGTCCGGCTATGACATGCCGGCGGACGAATTCGCCGCCGAAACCGACCGGCTTTGGAACCAGGTCCGACCCTTCTACGAAAACCTGCACTGCTATGTCCGGGGGCGTCTGAACGCCCGCTACGGGGATGCCGTGCAGCCGGCGACCGGTCCGATCCGGGCGGACCTCCTGGGCAATATGTGGTCCCAGCAGTGGGGCAACATCTATGATGTGGTCGCCCCGACCGACATGCCGGAATCCAGCGTCGACCTGACCGAAATTCTCGAGGCGCACGACTACACGCCCGAGCGGGTCATCCGCGCCTCGGAACAGTTCTACACCTCGGTCGGTCTGGATCCGCTGCCCGAGACCTTCTGGGAGCGGTCGCAGATCGTGCGCCCCGAAGGCCGTGAGGTGGTCTGTCACGCCTCGGCCTGGGACATCGACAATGTGAATGACCTGCGCATCAAGATGTGTACGCGGGTCAATGCCGAAGACTTCCAGACCGCCCACCACGAGCTGGGCCACAACTACTATCAGCGGGCCTATAACCAGCAGCCGTTCCTGTTCCGCAACGGGGCCAATGACGGCTTCCACGAGGCCATCGGCGACTTCGCGGCCCTGTCGGCGGCGACACCGGAATATCTGAACCAGATCGGCCTGCTGGACACCGTTCCGGGCACGGACGAGGACATTCCGTATCTGCTGCGGATGGCGCTGGACAAGATCGCCTTCTTGCCGTTCGGCCTGATGGTGGATCGCTGGCGCTGGGACGTGCTGTCGGGCGAGACGACGCCTCAGGAATACAACGCCGCCTGGACGGCCGATATGCTGCGCTATCAGGGGCTGGTGCCGCCGGGCGGCGCGCGCCCGGCCAATGCGTTTGATCCGGGGGCCAAGTACCATGTGCCCGGCAATGTGCCCTACACCCGCTATTTCCTGGCCCACATCTACCAGTTCCAGTTCCACCGGGCGGCCTGTGAAATGGCCGGCTGGACCGGCCCGCTGCATCGCTGCTCGGTCTATGGCAATGAGGAGGTGGGCCGGCGCTTCAACGCCATGATGGAGATGGGTCAGTCCCGCCCCTGGCCGGAAGCGCTGGAGGCGTTCACCGGAGAAAGCCGGACCGACGCCTCGGCCGTGGCCGAGTATTTCGCGCCGCTGAACACCTGGCTGACCGAGCAGAATCGTGGACAGGATTGCGGCTGGACGTCGTAGACTTCTGCTAGCCGGGCATCGTGTCTCCGCAACTGCGTGCCATCCTTGAGCAACTGGTCTCCGCGCCCCCGCATCCGGCGGCGCTGGGGTTCCGGTTGGGGGCCGTCGATGACGACGGCGTGACCCTGGCGGTCCCGTGGCGCGAAGATCTGGTCGGCGATCCCGAAACGGGTGTCCTGGCAGGCGGGGTGGTGTCGGCCCTGCTCGACCATGCCTGCGGCCTGGCGGTCTGGACGGCGCTGGACACCTTCCAGCCCATCGCGACCCTGGACATGCGGATCGACTATCTGCGCGCGGCCGAACCGGGCAAGGCGGTCCTTGCCCGTGCCGGGGTGTTCCGTCTGACCCGAAGCATCGCCTTTGTCCGGGGGGTGGCGCATGACGGCGATCCCGAGGATCCCGTCGCGGCCGTCCAGGCGGCCTTCATGCTGGATTCCGATGCCGGCCGGCGCGCCGGGGCCAATCTCAAGGACGCCCAACCATGATCACCGGGGCGCTCGCAGCGGCTCTGGCCGGCATACCCTACGCCCGGTTCCTGGGAGTCGAGGCCGTCGCCGGGACCGACGATACGGCGATCCTGCGGTCATCCCGCCACCTGATCGGCAATCCGATGCTGCCGGCGCTGCATGGCGGGTCGGTGGCCGGCTTCATGGAACTGACGGCGATCGCGACCCTGATGGCGGCCTCGACGCGCCCGCACCCGCCCCGGCCGATCGACGTCTCGGTCGCCTATCTGCGCTCGGGCCGGCCGGTCGACACCTTTGCCCGCGCCCAGATCCGCAAGGCCGGTCGCCGGATCGCCTATGTCCATGTCCTGGCCTGGCAGACCGATGAGGCCGCGCCGATCGCGGAGATGTCGGTGCATTTCCAGTTGGCCGAAGAATCGATGCCGACGAGCTAAATCCAAGGTTGCAAATACACCCTAAGGTAGTATGGTCCTCCTCGCCAGATCGAGGAGGACCATCATGGCTAGAGCAATCGTTGGACGGCAGGTGGCCGTAGCCCTGGACAAGGCCGAGTTGGCCATTGACGCCGCCGTGGCTGAGATCGCCACCTTTGCGGCCCTGTTGCCGGAGGCCCGGCGCCGGGCAGAGCTGTCGGCCGTATCGGGCCAGCGTGTGTTCGAAGGGGCGAGTGACACCCTGGCGCTGCTCGCCCAGGCGCGCGGACGCCTGGTCGAAACCCATCGGCGGCTCGAGGCGCTGGGCCGGGCCATGCGGGTCTCGGTCGAGGCGGTCGGGCCGGTCGACAAGCCCGATGAAGATGGGCCGCGCGACGGCGGCGGGATCCAGCTGGAGCGCCTTGCAGGATAGAGATCACAGGTATCTCAAAAGGGGAAGAAACGGCGCTTTTACTCTCCCTCAAAGCGTGTTAAGAATTTTTTTACCAGTTTGGTAATGGGGAGCCCTAATGGACAAGTTGGAAGTGATGCGGACGGTTGTTGACGACCTGTACGCGACGGAACGCGCGGTGGACGATGCCATCGCCCAATCGACTGACTTCGTAGCCACCATGATTCAGAGCCGGCGGGATGTGAATCTCTCGGCCGTCGTGGGTGCCGAAGCCCAGGCCAAGATGATCGAAGCGATCGCTGCTCTCGGGGAAGCCCGCAGCGCCGTCGTCGCCGCCCACGCCGAGCTGTCGAAGGTTCAGCGCCTGGTCGGTCTCGGTCATGTGGCGGTCGGCCCGGTCGACAAGCCGGACGAGGATGTTCCGGTTCATCCCCAGCGCCCCCGTGGTCTGCGGGTGGCTGGATCCTGAGCCCATCTGACAACGTGGGGTGGCTTACGGGTCGCCCCTGTGTCTGACATATTGGCCCTCGCGAGTCGGACTCGCGGGGGCCATTTGTTTTGCTCGACACCCTGTACAGTCAAATCGGAGCCGTTCTCTGGCTCGGTGTCTGCGCCTTCGCCCTATTGAAGGGGGACGAGCCCGAGCGGGTCACAGCAGGGGCCCTGGTTGCCGCCTGGCTGGCGACCCTGGCGATTCACCGCGAAACTGTTCCGAGCGGCTATGACAGCACGGCCGTCGTGGTCATGGTCATCGACGTCCTGCTGCTGGTTTTCCTGATCATCATGAGCTGGCGATCCGACCGCAGTTGGCTGATCTGGGCCTCAGCCTTCCAGTCCATCATCGTGCTGGTTCATGTGGTCACCCTGTTTGATCTGCAGATTCGGGCCATCGCCTATCTCAGCGCCCAGGCGGTCGGCAGCTATGGCCTCCTGGTCTGTCTGGCGATCGGAACCTTCTGGGCCTGGCAGATCCGCGAAGCGATTCGGCCGCGTGAGGACGACGATTCCGCGATCTAGCCCGGATGTGCTAGGTCGCCGCCGAAACGGCAACGCCACTCCAGACCATGCTTTCAATGACATTCACCGCGGTCGGCGGTGCCATCTGGCTGATCCTGGCCGGGCTGGTGCTGCGGTACGGCGGTCGGCCCGAACGGATCGCCACCGGCGCGTTGCTGATCGGCTGGCTGATTACCCTGTCGTCCCACGAGGTTGTGGATCCGCTGACGCGAGCGTCGGTGTCTCCGGTCATTGTGGCGACCGATTCGGTGACGTTGCTGCTGTTTGTGGTGCTGGCGCGGGACTTGAGCCGTCCGTGGATGGCCGCCGCTGCGGCCTGCCTGGCGGCCGTCGTCATGATCCAGCTGATCTCGCTGTTCAATCCTGATGTGCTCACCATCGGCTATCTGGTCGCCCAGAGCGCGGCCTCGTACGGGATCATGGCGTGCCTGGTCTATGGCGCGCTTCGCCTCCGCGCCCGGCAGGCCGCCGGCTAGGAGCCACGCCGGCAGGCGCAAGCCGGCTCTTGGCGCGCAGGAGAAAATAGGTCTATTTTCCTAATACAGGATTCGGACCCCAAGCCTTGCCCTTGACCCATACCCAGATCTGGACCGGCCTCGACCGGCTGGCGCGACGACACGGCCTGTCGGCCTCGGCCCTGGCGCGGCGGGCGAATCTGGATCCGACCAGCTTCAATCCCTCCAAGCGGATGTCCGGTGACCGCCCGAGGTGGCCCTCCACCGAAAGCCTGACCAAGGTGCTGGGCGTTTGCGGGGTCAGCCTGGCCGAGTTTGCCGCGCTGGCCGGGGATGGTGCGGTCGAGGCGCCGGTGCCGCTGCTGGGCTTCGCCCAGGCCGGCGACGACGGCTTCTTCGACGATCAGGGGATGCCGGTGGGGGAGGGCTGGGATCTGATGGCCTTTCCCGGTCGGGCGCGCGAGGGCCTGTTTGCGCTGGAGGTATCGGGCGACTCGATGCTGCCGGCCTATCGGGCCGGGGACCGACTGGTCGTTGACCGGGCCGTGACCGAATATCGGCGCGGCGACCGGGTGGTGGTGCGAACCACCGCCGGCGAGGTCCTGGCCAAGGAGCTGAAGCGACGCACGGCCACCCGGCTGGAGCTGATCTCGCTGAACCCGGAGTTCCGCGACCGGGTTCTGGAGCTCAAGGAGGTGTCCTGGATGGGACGCATCCTGTGGGCCAGCCAGTAGGCCGAGAGCAGGACGCGCGTTCCGATATCCGGTTCCCACTTATCGGAACGCGCTCAGGCCGCCAGCTCGCCGTTGGCCCCGCGTTCGAGCAAGTCGATGGTCCGTTCCAGCCCGTAGATGGCGGCGAAAGAGCCGAACCGCGGTCCCTGGGACGCCCCCAGCAGGACTTCGTACAGGCCCGCAAACCACGCGCGTAGCGGCTCAAAGGCGTGCGCCTTGCCGACCGCATAGACCTCGTTCTGGATCACCTCGCCGTCCGTCGTATCGGCCGGCAGGGCCCGCAGCCGCCCGGCCAGGTCGCGGAACGCCGCCGCCTCCTGTTCGGTCGGCGCGCGGAAGGCCTTGGAGGCCTTCACCCGGTCCTCGTAGTAGTTCAGCGCATAGCCGGCCAGCTGGTCCAGCGTCGGCTCGGTCTCGGGCGTCGCATTGGGCAGATAGCGGCTGATGTAGGCCCACAGCGCGTCCTTGTCGGCCGCGTTGGCGACCGAGGCCAGGTTCAGCAGCAGGCTGAACGGCACCGGCGAGGCGGCCTGCGGCGGCTGTCCCTGATGCACGTGCCAGACCGGGTTCTCGATCCGCTGGGCCGGCTCCTGGCCCTGATAGGCCTCGATCTGGCCGAGATAGTCGTCGACCGCGCGCGGGATCACGTCGAAGTGCAGCTTCTTGGCCGACTTGGGCGAGGCGTAGATGTAGAAGGCCAGGCTGTCGGGCGTGCCGTAGCGCAGCCACTCCTCGATCGACAGGCCATTGCCCAGCGACTTGGAGATCTTGCGGCCCTCGCCGTCCAGGAACAGTTCGTAGTTGAAGCCCTCGGGCGGCGTCCCGCCCAGCACACGGCAGATGCGCGACGAGACCTTGACGTTGTCGATGTGGTCCTTGCCGCTCATCTCGTAGTCGACGCCCAGCGCGGCCCAGCGCATGGCCCAGTCGGGCTTCCACTGCATCTTGACGCGCCCGCCGGTGACGGGCGTCTCGACGCGCGTTCCGTCCTCGTCCTCGAAGACGATGGTCCCGGCTTCGACGTTACGCTCCAGCGTCGGCGCCTGCAGCACCCGGCCCGTCGTCGGGCTGATCGGCAGGAAGGGCGAATAGGTCGCGCGCCGATCCGGCCCCAGCGTCGGCAGCATGATCGCCTGGATGTCGTCGAACCGCTCCAGAGCCCTCAGCAGGATCTCGTCGAACCGGCCCGAACGATAACAGTCCGTCGCCGACAGGAACTCGTAGTCGAACCCGTACTGGTCCAGAAAGGCGCGCAGGCGCGCATTGTTGGCCCGCCCGAAGCTCTCGCCCGCGCCGAACGGATCGCGCACCTCGGTCAGGGGCTTGCCCAGATCCTCGGCCATCTGGTCGCGATTGGGGACGTTCTCGGGCACCTTGCGGAAGCCGTCCATGTCGTCCGAGAAACAATACAGCCGCGTCGGCCACTGGTCGCCGGTCAGGGCGCGGAAAGCGTTCCGCACCATCGTCGTGCGCAGTACCTCATTGAAGGTGCCGATGTGCGGCAGGCCCGACGGGCCATAGCCGGTTTCAAAGATCACCTCGCGCTGGAGACCTTCCAGGGCGGCGCGCGCCTCATCGGTCTTGCCGGTGTGGATCAGGCTCGAGGCCAGGTCGCGCTCGGCGTCCGTGTCCAGGCGGCTCTTGAGTAGGCGCGCCAAGAGATTGCGCGCCTGTTCAAAGGGCCAGGCGCGCCCATTCAGGGCCGCGGTCGACAGACCGGTAAAGGGAGAGGAGGAAGCCATGGCTGCGGATTAGGGCGGATGGACCCGGCGGGTCAATGTCAGGTGGGCTTTGGCGCGGGCGCTAGTGTCGCTATAGGCCGGGCATGACCGCCTATCTCTATGGCCGCCCGCCGTTGGTGTTCGATCCGCCGTCCGGCGCGATCCAGACCTCGCCTCTGATCCCCGGATCGGCGCGGCTGGAGGATGTTGCGTTTGCGGCGGCGACTTCCGTGACGGTCCTGGCCCCGCCTGGAGCCCTCGAGCGACGCCATGTCCTGGCCCTGGCGCTCCAGGCACTGGAGGCCGGTGGCAGGCTCGATGTCATGGCTCCCAAGGACAAGGGCGGCAGCCGTCTGGTCAAGGAGTTGGCGGATTTTGGCGTGGTGGGTGAAGCGACCTCCAAGGCGCACCACAAACGCATCGAGGCCATTCGTCCAGCCGACCTGACCGGCATCGAGGCGGCGCTGGAGGTCGGCGGACCGCAGTACAGTCCCGCGCTCCAGGCGTGGACCCAGCCGGGGATCTTTGCCTGGGACCGGATCGATCCGGGGTCGGCGCTCTTGATCGAACATCTGCCGGCGCTGAACGGGCAGGGGGCGGATCTGGGCTGCGGCTTCGGCGCGCTCAGCCGGGCGGTTCTGAGGTCGGCGGCGGTGACATCCCTGACCCTCATCGACCTCGACCGGCGCGCGATCGAGGCGGCGCGCCGCAATATCGAGGATGGTCGCGCCCGGTTCGACTGGACCGATCTGCGCGCCGTCACCGCGACGGGGACGCTGGATTTCGTGGTCAGCAATCCGCCCTTCCATGCCGGCGGCGACGAAAGCCGCAGCCTGGGCCAGGCCTTTGTCCGCCAGGCGGCGGCGATGCTGCGGCGCGGCGGCGTCGCCTGGATCGTGGCCAACCGGCACCTGCCCTATGAGGCCGATCTGAACGCCGCCTTCGCCCGCGTGCGGCTGGTCACCGAAGCGGGTGGCTACAAGCTGTTCGAGGCGGTGAAATGAAGACGCCGACGATGCGCCTGGACCGTCTGCTGGGATCGCTGGGCTATGGCTCGCGGCGCGACATTGCGGCCCTGGCCCGGCTGGGGGCCATTACGCTGGACGGGCGCGAACTGACCGATGCCTCGGCCCGCATCGCCGTGACGCCCGACCTGCCCGCACGCATGACCGTGGACGGGGCCCCGGTCGATCCGCCGCCGGGGGTGGTCATCCTGCTGAACAAGCCGCTGGGCGTCACCTGCTCGCACAAGGAGGCCGGGCCGCTGGTCTATGATCTGTTGCCAACGCGCTGGCGGGCGCGCGACCCGGCCATCTCGACGGTGGGCCGGCTGGACAAGGAGACGTCCGGCCTGTTGCTGATGACCGACGACGGCGACCTGCTGCACCGGATCATTTCGCCCAAGCGCCATGTCGCCAAGGTCTATCGCGCCACCCTGGCCCGGCCCCTGAACGGATCGGAAGGCGCGCTGTTCGCCTCGGGCCAGCTGATGCTGGAGGGCGACGACAAGCCGCTGAAACCGGCTGAGCTGGAGGTCATCAGCCCGACCGAAGCCCGCCTGTCCGTGACCGAAGGCCGCTATCACATGGTGCGGCGGATGTTCGCCGCCGCCGGCAACCATGTCGAAGCCCTGCATCGCGAGCGACTGGGGGGCCTGGCCTTGCCGGCGGATCTGGCTGCGGGGTCGTGGCGGTTGCTGGGACCGGATGAGGTGACGACGATCTTTGACGGTGCCACCTGAATCTTGCAGATGGCCATCTAGATGGCTATATAGATGGCCATGAGCGAATATTCGATCGTCGAGACCAAGGACCAGCTGTCACGCCTTATCGACCGGATGCTGGCCGGCGAGGCGGTCGTCATTACGCGCCGCAACCGGCCCGTCGCGCGTCTGGCCCCGATCGAGCCGCCCAAGCCGAAAGCGCCGACCAAGGTGGACCTGGAGTGGATTGATCGGTTGCGCGAGAGTGCCTGGACGGGAGTCGAGCCCACCGTCGATACGGTGCGCGAGATGCGCGACGATTACCGCTATTGACCGTTTCCCTGGATACCAGCGTCCTGGTGGCGCTTTACGCCAAGGACGCACATACCTCGCTCGCCCGGACCTTGCTGGCGCGGCTGGGGCCGATCATCGTCAGTGACTGGGCGGCGGCTGAGTTCAGCACGGCAATCCGTCTGAAGGTCCGACAAGGCATTTTGTCGCCCGCCATGCTGGACGCAGTCGAGGCGGGATTTGATGAATGGCTCGAGCAAATCGGTGCTCGGCGGCCTGTGCTCTCAGAAGATCATGTGTCAGCGCGCGCACTCGTTCGCCGTCATGCTGGACTGCGCGCCCCGGATGCCCTTCACATCGCAACGGCCATGAGACTGGACGCCGGATTGGCAACCTTCGACGCGCGCCAGGCTGAAGTGTCGCGCCGCGAGGGCCTGACGGTCATCGACACATGACCCGCGCCAAGATCTGTGGCGTGACCACGCCCGAGGCCTATACGGCGGCCGTCGACGGCGGCGCGGCCTTCGTCGGCCTGGTGTCGTTCGAGCGCAGCCCGCGCCATCTGTCGGTCGATCAGATGCAGGCCCTGATGGCCGCAGTTGAGCGGACGGTCCCGGTCGTGGTCCTGACGGTGGATGCGGACGACAGCCTCCTGGCGGACATCGCCGCGCGGGTGCGGCCGGATTTCATCCAACTGCACGGAGCCGAGACACCCGAGCGGGCCGAACAGGTGCTTGCCCTGACCGGGGCCGGGATCATCAAGGCCCTGCCGGTTTCTACAGCGGCGGACGTCGAGGCTGCACGCGAATGGGACGCCGCCGACTACCTGCTGTTTGACGCCCGCCCGCCCAGGGACGCCGACCGGCCCGGCGGGCTGGGGCACGCCTTTGACTGGTCGCTGCTGGCGGACCTGAAGCCGTCAAAGCCCTGGTTCCTCGCCGGCGGCCTGACGCCCGACAATGTGGCCGCGGCTATCCGCATCACCGGGGTGCCGCTGGTCGATGTGTCGTCTGGCGTTGAAACCGCCCCCGGTGTTAAGGACTCCGGCCTGATCCGGGCCTTTCTGGATCGGGTTCGGGACGCCTCCCCGCGTTAGAAAGCCTTAGCCTGTGACGCTCGCCAATGAATACGCCTGGCCCGATGCCCAGGGGCGCTTCGGCCCCTATGGCGGCCGGTTCGTGTCCGAGACCCTGATGCCGGCGATCCACGAGCTGGACGCCGCCTGGGCCGAGGCCAAGGCCGACCCGGCCTTTCAGGCCGAGCTGGACGGGTTTCTGGAACACTATGTCGGGCGCGCCAGCCCGCTCTATTTCGCCGAGCGCCTGACCGAACAGTTCGGCGGTGCCCGCGTCTGGCTCAAGCGCGAGGACCTGAACCACACCGGCGCGCACAAGATCAACAACTGCATGGGCCAGATTCTGTTGGCCCGGCGCATGGGCAAGACCCGCATCATCGCCGAAACCGGCGCGGGCCAGCACGGCGTGGCCACCGCCACGGTGGCCGCCCGCTTCGGCCTGCCGTGCGTGGTCTATATGGGCGCGGTCGATGTCGAGCGGCAGCAGCCCAACGTCTTTCGCATGAAGCTGCTGGGGGCCGAGGTGTTCCCGGTCACGGCAGGTGCGGCGACGCTGAAGGACGCCATGAACGAGGCCATGCGCGACTGGGTCACCAATGTCGGGGACACCTATTACATCATCGGCACGGCGGCGGGCCCCGCCCCCTATCCGGCCATGGTGCGCGACTTCCAGTCAGTGATCGGCCGCGAGATCAAGGCCCAGTCCCTGAGACAGATCGGCCATCTGCCCCAGGCGGTCATTGCCTGTATTGGTGGCGGCTCCAACGCCATCGGGGCCTTCCATCCCTTCATCGCCGACGAAGAGGTGCGCCTGATCGGGGTGGAGGCAGCGGGCTATGGCCTCGATACGCCCGACCATGCGGCCAGTCTCAAGGGCGGGCGTCCGGGCGTGCTGCACGGCAACCGCACCTATCTGCTGCAAGACGACGACGGCCAGATCATCGAGGGTCATTCGATCTCGGCGGGGCTGGATTATCCCGGCATCGGACCCGAGCACGCCTGGCTGCATGACATTGGCCGGGCCGAATACCGCGCCGCCACCGACCAGGAGGCGCTGGACGCCTTCCAGATGTGCTCAAAGCTGGAAGGCATCATTCCGGCGCTGGAGCCCTCCCACGCCCTGGCCCGCGCCGGCGAGGTCGCCCGCGAGGTCGGCAAGGACGGCGACATCGTCGTGCTGATGAGCGGTCGCGGCGACAAGGACATCTTCACCGTGGCCAAGCATTTGGGGGTGGAGCTGTGAGGGCGGTTGTCGTCTCCTCCCCGCTGCACAGCAGGGGAGAGGGGGACCACGAAGTGGTGGAGGGGTCGGTCGCCGAGAGGCGCCGGTGCGTCGGCGCGACTCCTCTCCGGCTCGCCAAGGCTCGCCACCTCCCCATCGCAGTCGCGATGGGAGAGGAGACAGGATCATGACCACCGCCCGTATCGACGCCCGCTTTGCTGCCTTGAAGGCCGAGGGTCGGGCCGGCTTCGTCGCCTATGTCATGGCCGGGGATCCCTCGCGTGACGAGGCGCTGGACATCCTGCGTGGCCTGCCGGCGGCGGGGGCCGACCTCATCGAGCTGGGCTTTCCCTTTTCTGACCCGATGGCCGAGGGGCCACCGATCCAGAGGGCGGCGCAACGTGGCCTCAAGGCCGGGCTGACGCTGAAGGGGACGCTGGCCCTCGCGAAGGACTTCCGGGCCGGAGATGCCGACACTCCCCTGATCCTGATGGGGTATCTGAACCCCATCGAGACGCTGGGCTACGACGCCTTCGCGGCCCTGGCGGCTGAGTCGGGCATCGACGGCCTGATCGTGGTGGATTGCCCGCCCGAAGAGGCGGGGCCCCTGACCGACGCCCTGGACGCCCATCACATTGCCTTGATCCGGCTGGCCACCCCGACCACCGATGATCAGCGACTGAAGGTTGTGGCCGAACGCACAAGCGGTTTTGTCTATTACGTTTCTGTCGCGGGGGTCACCGGGGTGAAAGAGGCCGATGCTGCCGCCGTCGCCCCTGCGGTCGCGCGCGTCAGGACCGCTTCCGGCTTGCCGGTGGCGGTCGGCTTCGGCATCAAGACGCCAGAACGGGCCGCCGAGATCGCGCGCGTCGCCGACGCGGTCGTGGTCGGATCGGCCCTGGTGGAAGAGGTGGACAGAGCCCTGGCCGAGAACCGTCCGGCGGTGCCGGGCGTTCTGGACAAGGCGGGCAGCCTGGCCGGCGCGGTGCGTCGGGCGCGGCTCGCGCCGGAGAGTGAAGAGCGTTAGATCATGGCTATGGCCGGTAATCCCGACGATCCGACTGGACCCCAGCGTCCCCCCGCCGAACGCCGGCAACGAGGCGGCGGCTGGCTGGCGCGCATTGCGCCGGGCGTACGCAAGATCGTGGGGCGGCGCGACACGCCCGAGAACCTGTGGGTCAAGGACCCTGATACCGGCGAGATGATCTATCGCCCCGAGCTGGAGGCGGCCCTGTGGGTCACCCCGTCGGGCAAGCATATGCGGATCAACGCAGAGCAGCGGCTGTCGGTCACCTTCGATGACGGCCAGTATGAGGCCCTGCCGACGCCGGACGCCCCGGAAGACCCGCTGAAATTCTCGGATGGGCGTCCGTACCGCGAGCGCCTGGCTTCGGCCCGCAAGGCCAACGGGACCCGCGACGTCATGTCGATCGGCTATGGCGAAATCCGGGGCGAGCCGGTGGTGGTGCTGGTGCAGAACTTCGCCTTCATGGGCGGATCGCTGGGCATGGCCGCCGGAGAAGGCTTCATCGCCGCCGCCCATGCCGCCATTGAGCGTGGCTGTCCCATGGTCTGTTTCACCGCCGCCGGTGGTGCGCGGATGCAGGAAGGGGCGCTCAGCCTGATGCAGATGGCGCGCACGACCCTGGCCATCAACGAAATGAAGGCGGCGGGCCTGCCCTATGTCGTGGTCCTGACCGATCCGACGACCGGCGGGGTCACGGCCTCCTACGCCATGCTGGGCGATGTGCATCTGGCCGAGCCGGGGGCCCTGATCGGCTTTGCCGGGCCGCGGGTGATCGAACAGACCATCCGCGAGAAACTGCCGCCAGGCTTCCAGCGTGCCGAGTATCTTCAGGAAAAGGGCATGGTTGACCGGGTCGTCGCCCGTGCCGACCTGCCCGAGGTGCTGGGCCAGATCCTGTCGGTGCTGATGGACGGCCGCCGGGCGGCGGCCTAGCCGTCGTCCAGGGATGGATCCCGTCTCTGAGCGCCTGAGGGCGCGCCACCCCCAGAAAATCGACCTGTCGCTGGACCGGATCCGGCGGTTGCTGCGTGCGGTCGGCGATCCGCAGGATCGGCTTGCGCCCGTCGTTCATGTCGCCGGCACCAACGGAAAGGGATCGACCGTGGCCCTGATCCGCGCCATGGCCGAGGCGGCAGGTCTGAGCGTCAGTGTATATACATCACCGCACCTGGTGCGTTTCAACGAACGTATCCGGCTGGCCGGTCAGCTGATCGAAGATGCGGAACTGGAAGCGATTCTGGACCGGCTGGAAGCGGTGGACGGCGACATCACCGCCACCGTCTTCGAGATGACCACCGCCGCCGCCTTTCTGGCCATGGCCGAGACCCCCGCAGACCTGACGATCATCGAGGTCGGTCTGGGCGGCAGGCTGGACGCCACCAATGTCATCGACCGAACCCGTCTGTCGGTGATCACGCCGGTCGACCATGACCATGCCGAGTTTCTGGGAACAGACCTGGCCGGGATCGCCGGCGAGAAGGCGGGAATCCTGCGCCCAGGCGTACCTGCCGTCATCGCGCGTCAACCCGACATCGCCTTTGAGGTCATCGAGGCCGAGGCCGGGCGTCTTCGGGTGCCCTTGACGGTCCTGGGCCGCGATTTCGATGCCTGGGCCGAGCGCGGCGGCCTGACGTTCCAGGCAGAGGACCGGCTGCTCGACCTGCCGGCGCCGGCCCTGGTCGGGCACCACCAGATCGCCAATGCCGGGGTCGCGATCGCTGCGGCCCTCGAACTGGGCTTGCCGGAGGACGCGATCGCGCGGGGCCTGAGAGGTGTGCGCTGGCCGGCGCGGATGCAGCCGCTGACGGCAGGACCCTACGCCGATCTCGCGCGCGCCCGCGGAGCCGAGCTGTGGCTGGACGGCGGACACAATCCGCACGCGGCGCGGGCCCTGGCCGACGCCCTGGCGGCCCTGGATCTCCGACAGCCGCGCCCGACGGCCCTGATCACCGGCATGCTCGCCAACAAGGACGCCGACGGTTTCTTTGACGCCTTCCGCCTGGCTCAGGCCCCCGTCCTTACCGTGCCGTTCGAAGGGGCCTGCCGCTCGCCGGCGGACCTGGCCGAGGCGGCACGCCGGGCCGGTCTGGCGGCCGAGCCGATGGTCGATGTCGAGACGGCCTTGAAGGCCGCCCTGGCCGAGGGGGCCGGACGGGTGCTGATCTGTGGGTCGCTCTATCTGGCCGGCGAGGTCCTGGGGGCCTCGCCGGAGACCTGGCCGACCTAATCCCCGGTCGCTTCGGTCGCTTCGGTCGCGTCCGCAGCCGCCGCGACTTGAAGGGGACGGCGCTCCAGCAGGTTCAGGTCGCCCCCCACACGCAGCAGATCCAGGGCGCGTTGGAGCTGATAGTCCTGGTCGGTGGGGAAATCCTCCGGCGGCGCTTCCTCGGGCGAATGCGGTCCGCGCCGCTCGGACCCGACCGAGGCGTCCAGGGCGTTGGTATAGGCCGCCTCTGAGTAGATGAAGGAAGATCGGGCCACGATCTCGGCCTCGCGGCGGCTGCGCGCCACCTCCAGATCCGGGGCGATGCCGATGCGCTGGATCGACTGGCCCGACGGCGTGAAATAGCGCGCGGTGGTCAGGGACAGGGCTCCGTCCTGACCGGCCCGCAGGGGCATGACGCTCTGGACCGAACCCTTGCCGAAGCTGGTCAGGCCCACCAGGGTCGCGCGCTCGTGGTCGCGCAGGGCCCCGGCCACGATCTCCGAGGCCGAGGCCGAGCCGTAGTTGATCAGAACCGCCACCGGCAGGCCGCCCGTCAGGTCCCCCGCCGTGGCGTTGTAGCGGCGGATGTCATTGGCGCGACGGCCACGCTGGCTGACGATCTCGCCGCGTTCGAGGAAGGCGTCGGACACGGCAATCGCCGCGTCCAGAAGGCCGCCGCCGTTGTTGCGAAGATCCAGCACGATCCCCCGCAGGCCGGGGTTTGTGGTCCGCAGCGTCTGGATCGCCTCGCCCAGCTCGCGGCCGGTATTGGTGTTGAAGGTCGAGATGCGGATGTAGCCGAACTCGCCCTCCATCCGCGAGGTGACCGAGAAGGTGCGGATGACCTCGCGCACGATGGTGACGTCACGCGGCTCCTGGCCGTCGCGCAGGAAGGTGACGACGACCGATTCGCCCGCCGCGCCGCGCAGCTGTTCGGACACCTCGGCCACGGTCAGGCCGGCGGTCGACTGGCCGTTGATGGCGGTGATGACGTCGCCGGCCTCGACACCCGCGCGCAGGGCGGGGCCGCCGTCCATCGGAGTGATGACGCGGATCAGGCCGTTTTCAGAGGTGATTTCCAGCCCGACACCGGAATAGGCCCCCGAGCTGCGCTCGTTCAGGCGCTCGAGGTCCTCGGCATTGAGGTAGTTGGAGTGCGGGTCCAGGGACGACAGCATGCCGTCGAGCGCCGCCTCGATCAGCTTCTTGGGGTCGGTCTCCACGACATAGCCACGCTCGACGATGGAGACGACGTCGCCGAACAGCTCCAGCATCCGGTAGGTCTCGGCGGCCTGAGCCCCGATCCGGGTCTGACCGACCGCAACGGCACTCGCACCGATGGCCAGGGCCGAGATGCCGAACAAGGCCAGTTTACGCATGGGGGTGCCTTTGAAACTCATGGGGAGGTCGTCAGTCGAGCTAGTGGAACGACGCCGAAGCGACAAATCTGTGGCGACATATGATCAGGCTCCGGCGCGCGCGTCGAGCCATGGGGCGGGGTCCACCGGCTCATCTTCGCGGCGAAGCTCGAAATAGAGCTCGGGGGCCTCAGCCTCGGGCAGGCGGCCGACCGGCTCACCGGCGGCGACCCGGCTCCCGATCTGGACGGCGGCGCGGTCCAGTCCAGCCAGGACCAGTCGCCAGCCCGGGCCGAGCCGCAGCACCACCACCTCGTTCCAGCCCTCCAGAGGGCCGGCGTATTCGACCACGCCGTCCGCCGGTGCCCGTACCAGCCCCTGAGCCGAGCCGGAAAAGGTCAGGCCGCGCGTGCCGCCCCCGAACTCAGAGACGAGCGGACCGGCAACCGGGCGGATCAGGCGTTCGCGCCCGCCCGGAAGGGGGGTGGCGGCGACGGCGTCGCGCCGGCTGGGAGACAGCTCGCGCAGCAGCCCGCCGAGGTCCCGCACCCGCCGGGCGGCCGCCCGGGCTTCGGTTTCGGCGGTGGTGGCATCGGCCAGCAGCAGGGTTTCCAGCGCCCGCTTCTCGGTGATCAGACGATCGATGTCGGCCCGGCGGTCGGCCAGGGAGCTTTCGGCGGTCAGGAGGTCGCCGGCGGCGATCACAGCCTCGCGTCGCAGGCGGTTCAGGGCGGCCTGATCCGTCGCCAGCCGGCGTGCGCGCGCCTCGAGCACCGGCGTGACAGACCGCATCAGGATCTGGGCGCGGATGGCGTCATTGGCGCGCTCGGGCGAGACCAGCAGGGCGGGGGGCGGATTGCGGCCGTAAAGCTGCAAGGCGGCCAGCAGGCGGGTCTGACGGCTGCGTTCGCGCCCCAGTCGCACGCGAAGCGCGGTCTCGCGATCATTGATCGACGCCAGCCGCGCCCGCTGGGCTGAAACGCGGGTGAGGTCGCCGTCCTCATCCTGGCCGAGCCGGCGCAGCTCGACGCGCAACTGCTCGATCTCCAGCGCGATGGCATTGGCGTCGGCGCGCAGGCGCTGGGCCCTAAGCGTCTCGTCCTGATAGCGGGCCTGGGCGCGCGACAGCTCGTCACTCGGTCGCTGGCCCGAGGCCGGGCCGGCGACGGCGGCGAGGATCAGGGTGACGGCGAGGGCGCGTTTCATTCAGTCGCGATGATAGGGTGATCCGGCCAGGATGGTCACGGCCCGATAGACCTGCTCGGCCAGCATGGCGCGCACCAGCGCATGCGGCCAGGTCTGGGGCCCGAAGGCCAGGGTGTCATGGGCGCGATCCACGAAGGCCGGGTCCAGGCCGTCAGCCCCGCCGATGACGAAGACCAGCCGGCGCTCGCCGCGATCCCTGAGGGTCGCCATCCTGTCGGCCAGCGCCCGCGAGGTCAGGGCCTTGCCGCGCTCGTCGCAGGCGATGATGAAGGCCCCATCGCCGATGGCGGCGGCGAGGGCCTCGGCCTCGGCGGGTTTTCCGGGTTTGCGGGCCTCGACCTCGATCAGATCGACGGGCGTGAGGCCCAGCGCCTTGCCCGACGCGCCGGCGCGCTTGAGGTAGTCCCCGACCAGCTCGGTTTCAGGCGAACGCGACAGCCGCCCGACAGCGGCGATACTGACCCGCATGGGGCCTTAGCCCGCCGCGCCCGCGCGGTGGCCCGAGGCGTCGACGGCCCAGATCTTCTCGATATTGTAGAAGGCCCGGACTTCGGGGCGGAACAGGTGGATGATCAGGTCGCCGGCGTCGATCAGCACCCAGTCGCAATGCGGCAGGCCCTCGACGCGCGCACGGCCTTCACCGGCGTCCTTGAGGGCGCGCAGAACATGGTCGGCGATGGCCCCGACGTGACGATGGCTGCGGCCCGAGGCGACGATCATGGTGTCGGCCATGGAGCTCTTGCCCTTCAGGTCGATCACAACGATGTCCTGGGCCTTGTCGTCTTCGAGCTTCTTGAGAACGATGTCTTCCAGCGGGCCGTCTTCGGTACGAACGGCGGGGATCGACTGGTCCTCCCGCGCGGCGTTGGAAACGGCGGGGGCGTGCGCATCCTGCGCGGATGGGGAAGTCAGCGGAGTGCTCCAGAAGGTAAACTCAAGGAGCAAGCCTAGCACGGATCGCCGGCGCGGTCATCCCTCGGGAGCGGACGACGGCCAGAGCGGCGGAAGGGGGATCTCGGTCTGGGGTGTGACAAGGAAGCTGAGACACCAGCGCGTCGCTTCCTGGCGGTTGTCACGCCCGTCCGGCTGTCGGGTCGACAGCAGGCACATCAATTCCTCTCGGCCACCTTCGTCGGCATAGAGGACCCTGCGCGGGTCGGAAGCTCCTGGGGCCGCCGTCGCCATGATGATGATGTGACCTTGACCAGGGTATTCGACCCGGTCGATCCGGCTCGGCTCTCGACCCAGCAGCGCCCGTGCCTGGTCGCCGGGCTCGCGCGCGTCGCGCGCGTAGGCTTCGGCGTGCAGCATCGCGCCCCCTGTCTCGGTGCGGACGAAGCGCGGCTCCTGCCCCCAGAGCGAGAGCGCGAGGGAGAGAAGGATCATGGCGTGGTTCGGGCCTTGCGGATGGCCGTCGAGGACTGAGGGTTCAGAGGGGCCGTCAGATAGACCCAGGCCGGGGCCTGCATCTCGGCCAGGATCGGCGCGCGCGAGGCGGGCACCCTGCGGTCGGCGAAAAAGGTCGAGGTCGGGGCAAAGCGGCTGCCCAGAATGGATCCGGGCCGCGCCACCACCGCCATGGGCATCAGCCGGGCAATGTCGGTCCAGCCTTTCCAGTGGTGAAAGCCCATCAGATTGTCAGACCCCATGACCCAGACGAACTTCACGCCCGGATGACGGGCCTTGAGCAGGCGCAGGGTGTCGATGGTCCATTGGGTGTCGATGCGGGTCTCGACGTCCGACACGATCATGTCCGGCCCGCGCGCCAGGTCGCGGACCCAGGCCATGCGTTGCTCTAGGCCGGCGGTTTCACCTGATGATTTCAGGGGGTTCTGGGGCGAGACCAGCCAGACCACCTTGTCCAGACCCAGACGGATGCGGGCAGTTTCGGCGACATGCAGATGCCCCGAATGCGGCGGATTGAACGAACCGCCGAACAGGCCGACGCGCATCCCCGGTGACAGGCTCAGGCCGTCCCTGAGCGCACCGTGGGCGACGGCAGGTTTGAAAGGCGCGGGGCCGGCCTGGAACATCCGAGAGACCTTATGCTCACCCGCGCCCTATCACGGCGTCCGGCCCGTGTCGCCTTCGTCATCGTGCTCGCCGTACATTCGGGGGCTAGCCGGCTATCGAAGCCATCGAAGGATCTGTTTGCAGGCACCTGCGTTACCTTCGATACGCCAGCCGAGGGGCCTGTCGTTGTGATCCCAGGCGACCACAAGAACGCAATGCAGGGTCGAATTGGTGCTTCTGTGGGAGCCGGTTACAGAGCCTGCGCTCCCGCCCAGCATCTCAAGACCGGCAAACAGAGGCTCGGCAACTTACCAGCGATGCACGGTTCCGTTGGAGGCCGGCAGGATCCGATCTGGAGGACCGATGCGATCACTCAGGGCGGTGGATCCTGCGGTCAGAGCGGGTTCCAGCAGCGCGGCAGCCACCGGCTGACAAACCGGCTCAAGGCCAAGCCCCTCAGTCCTTTCGGGCGAGAGGAGGGCGGCATCGCCGCTTCGCCTTGGCGTGGGGCCGTCGCCCCGAACGGGACGGTCCGAAGGCTCCTGCAGGATGAGACCGAGCGCAAGTTCGACGAGCATCCGCTGCCATCCCTCAGCGTCTCATTGTCTCGATCACGGGGTCCAGCCGGAGTCTTCCTCATTGGAAAGATCGTCGTCTGACAACTCGCCGCGGCTGATCCTGACTTCACGCCAGGCGGCTCGCAGCAACTCGCGCACGCCTTCGCCCGAGACGCCCGAGACCAGCATGGGGGCGTGGCCGGCGGCCTCGGCCAGTTCCTCGGCCTTGAGGGCCCGATCCTCGTCGGTGAGGGCATCAACCTTGTTCAGGGCCAGGATCTCGGCCTTGTCGGCCAGGCCCTCGCCATAGGCGGCCAGCTCTTCGCGGATGGTGCGATAGGCGGCCACGACATCGTCCTGGGTGGCGTCGACCAGATGGATCAGCACCCCCGAGCGTTCGACATGGCCCAGGAAGCGGGTGCCGAGGCCCGCCCCCTCGGATGCGCCTTCGATCAGGCCGGGGATGTCGGCGATGACGAACCGTTCGTTAGGGCTGAGATCAACCACGCCCAGGTTCGGGGCCAGGGTCGTGAATGGATAGTCGGCGATCTTGGGCCGGGCCGCGGATACCGCCGCCAGGAAGGTGGACTTGCCGGCATTGGGCAGGCCGACCAGGCCGACATCGGCGATGAGCTTCAGTCGGAGCCAGATCCAGGCCTCGTGGCCTTCCTGGCCGGGGTTGGCGTGCTTGGGCGCGCGATTGATCGGCCCCTTGAAGCGGTCATTGCCCCAGCCGCCGTTGCCGCCTTCGGCCAGGCGCACGCGCTTGCCGGCGTGATCCATGTCCGCGATCAGGGTTTCCTTGTCCTCGTCCAGAACCTGAGTGCCGACCGGAACCTTGAGCACGACGTCCTTGCCGGCTCCGCCGTGCATGTTGCGACCGCGACCGTGCTCGCCGGTGCCGGCCTTGAAATGCTGCTGATAGCGATAGTCGATCAGGGTGTTCAGCCCCTCGACCGCCTCGATCCAGACATCGCCGCCACGACCGCCGTCGCCGCCGTCGGGGCCGCCATATTCGATATATTTCTCGCGCCGGAACGACACGGCACCGCCGCCGCCATTGCCGGAGCGAATGTAGATCTTGGCCTGGTCCAGAAACTTCATGGGCGGCTTATGGCCCAGTTGGATCGATCAGTCATCCATGCGGACGCGACCGCGACCCTTCTTGACCCCTGCCCGAACGGCCTTGCCGACAAGGCGGCGCTCCCTGGAGGCCTTGGTCGGTTTCGTCGGCTTGCGCGGCTTGGGCCGATGGTGGGCGCGATCAACCAGGTCGTTCAGCCGCTCGACGGCGTCCTGGCGGTTGCGATCCTGGGTACGATAGCGCTGGGCGGTGATGACGATCACGCCGTCCTTGGTGGCGCGCTGGCCTGCCAGACGGATCAGGCGCGCGCGCACCTCGTCGTCAAAAAGCGACGATCCAGCTGCGTCGAAACGCAGCTGGACCGCCGTGTCGACCTTGTTGACGTTCTGCCCGCCAGGGCCGCCGGCGCGGAAGAAACGAAACTCGAGCGCCTCTTCCGGGATGGCCTGACGGGAGGTCGTCACCGACCCTGCTGAAGCACGCGCCCGGCGACGTAGCAGGGCTCGACCTCGCAGTTGACCAGGTGGATCCGCACGGTGAACTGCTCGTCACGACCGGGCGTCAGCTCGATGAAGGGATGATCGTCCAGGGCGATGTCCTGGCCGATCTGCTGGCCGCGGGAATCCTCAAGGAAGAGGTCCACATCGGTGCAATCCTGATCGCAGGCTCCCAGAATGCGATAGGTCTGGCCGCCGCGCAGGGTGCCCAGGTTCCAGCGGTATTCATTGCCGGCCTGCAGGCCGGTGATGACGTCGCGAACGCCCGCCGAGCCGAAGCCCGCCGCCAGGTTCTGCTGATAGTTGTCGAGATAGCCGTCAAGCTGACCCGAGAAACCGTCCATGATGGTGCCGACTTCCTGCATGTCACCGCCGCCCGAGCCGCTACCGCCGGCCTGATCGCCGCCGCCTGAGGTCGTGGAGCCGCCCGACGATCCGCCACCGGCCCCTTCGTCTTCGGGCTTGGCCCCGCCGGTTCCGCCCGAGGCGGTGGTGCCGCCGCTCGCCTGGCTGCCGCTGCTGGCGGTGCTTGACGAGTCGCCGCCCTTCTCATCGCTGTCGCCGCCGCCGATCAGGCCGCAGGCACCCAGGGCAAGGACGCTCATAAGGGCTGCGCCAGCCGTCAATTGGGTTCTCAAAAGCATAGTCCGACCTCTCCCATGGATGAACCGCGTTCACCTGACGCAGGTTAGACAGGACTATCGGCCGCTGTCGATGATCAATTCCGATAGGCCGGCGGCAGGCTGGTTCTCTGCCGATAGCGGTCCCGCAGCTCCAGGGCGCGCGACTCCAGCGGCTGAGGCCTGCCATTGATGAGAATTGCCGTCGGCTGGCTCAGCGGCTCCAGCGGATCGCCCGTCCAGACGACCACATCGGCTGCGACACCAGGCCTCAGACCTCCAAACTGCGAATCCAGCCCGAAGATCCGGGCCGGATTGACCGTGATCGCAGCCATGGCAGCCTCGTAGGGCAGGCCGTGGGCGACCGCATTGCCGGCGTTGTAGCGGGCCTCGCGGGCCCGATGGACCGAGCCCTCGCTGCCCTTGATGGCGATGACGACGCCGGCGGCGTGCAGGCGTGCGGCATTTTCCATCGTGGCACCGCGAACCTCGAACGACTGGGGCAGGTTGGCCAGGGCATTGAGCAGCACCGGCACGCCGGCGGCAGCGATTTCGTCGGCGACGCGCCAGCCCTCCTCGGCCCCGTCCAGGATGATGTCGAGGTTCTCCTCCTGGGCCAGACGCAGGACATTGCGAATGTCGGCGGCCCGGTGGACCGTGATGATCAGTGGCATCCGGCCCTGGACGACGGGGATCAGGGCCTCGAGGTCGGCCCGCGACAGCGACAGGTCCCGCAGATTGCCCCGGTCATAGGCGGCGCGATTGGCGGCATAGAGCCGGACCTCTCGCAGGATTTCGCGGAACAGCGTGTATTCGGCCCCGCGGGCACCGCCGGCGACGTCGGCCCCGGCATCGCCAAAGGGGGCGACCATGGCGATACGCGGCTGAACCAGGATGTCGGTGCCCTCGGCCAGGTGGATGGCTGCGGCCTGGCCGGCAAACAGGCCGGGTGACTGCAGGCCGCCTTCGCCGACGCCGGCGGTTTCCACCTCATGGGCGTGGCTGCCACCCGAGCCGGGGTGCTGGGGCACGACGATGGCACGGGTGATGCCGCCCAGTCGCGCGACCGGCAGGGTGAAGCTGTCGGGGTCCAGACCCCACGACAGGTCGAAGGCCGCGCTCAGCGAATTGGACGCCTGGCGCAGGTCATTGGTGTCATTTAGGGCCGAGACCTCGACCCCCCCAAGGCCGGAATCGACCACGACGAAGCCGGGCGCGATGACCCCGCCCCGGGCGTCGATGACCTCGGCCCCGGTCGGAACGGCGACCGTCGCCCCGACCGCCGTGATCCGTCCGTCACGGATGAGGACGGTTCCCCGCTCGAGGGTGCTGGTTCCGGTCAGGATCCGGCCATTGGTGATGGCATAGGTCTGGGCCAGGGTTGCGGTGGCCGACAGGGCCAGGGCGGCCGCGGCGGCCGCAATCGTCTTCAAGGTCGTCATCACAGGCCCTCCTGACCGGGTTGGCCGAGCTCGAAATCGGATCGTGGTTGATAGGTCGGGTCGAACCGGTCGTGGACGCGGGCTCCGTCGATGAAGACCTGATCGGCGCGGGCATAGATCGAGAAGGGATTGGCCGACCAGATCACCACATCGGCGCGCTTGCCGACCTCCAGGCTGCCGGTCTGGTCCTCGATGCCGATGGCGCGGGCCGCGTTCAGGGTGATCCAGGCGATGGCGGTCTCTTCGGCGATATCCAGCCCGGCGCGGCGTCCGGCCGACAGGGCCGCCGCCGCCTCCTGATTGAGCCGTTGGGTCAGGGTCTCGTCGTCGGAATGGATGACGGCACAGGCCCCGGCCGCTTCCAGCAGGGCGGCATTTTCCTCGATGCCGTCCAGGCTCTCCATCTTGAAGCCCCACCAGCCGGCCCAGGTGGCCGAACAGATCCCCTCAGCTGCCAGGACGTCGGCGATCTTGTAGCCTTCGGAGGCATGATGGAAGGTCGTGATCCGGTAGCCGAACTCGCGTGCCAGATCGATCATCAGCATCATCTCGTCGGCGCGGTAGCAGTGGTTCTGCACCAGGATGTCGCCCGACAGCACGCCCGCCAGGGTCTCGAGCCGCAGGTCGCGGGTCGGCGGGTCGCCCTCGCCGGTGCGCTCATAGGCTTCCCAGCGACGACGATAGTTCTGGGCCTCGATCCAGGCGGCGCGATAGCCGGCCATGTTGCCCATGCCCGTCGCCGGGCTCTGGTTGCGACCGCCATAGACGCGGCTGGGGTTCTCGCCGCAGGCCATTTTCAGCCCATAGGGGGCCTCGGGGAATTTCATCCCCTGCATCGAGACTGAGGGCACGTTCCTGAGGGTCACCGACCGGCCGCCGAACAGATTGGCCGAGCCGGGCAGGATCTGAAGCGTCGTCACCCCACCCTCGCGGGCGCGGTTGAAGCCGGGGTCCTGGGGCCAGACCGAATGTTCGGACCAGACCTGGCCGGTATTGGGACTGGTCGCCTCATTGCCGTCCGAGGTCGCCTGGACGGAAGGAGAGGGATAGACGCCCAGGTGGCTGTGGGCGTCGATGATGCCGGGGGTCACGAACCGACCGGCCGCGTCGATGCGGCGAACGCCGGCCGGGATCGGGGTGTCGGGGCCGCCGACGGCGGAAATCCGCCCGCCGGTCAGGACCACGACGCCGTTCTCGATTCTCTGGCCGGAGCCGGTAAGGACCGTCGCCCCGACGATGGCGAGGTCCTCGGTCGGCAGGGGTCGATAGGTCGAGGGGAAGGGATCGCTCAGGCCCCTGAGGCCCGGCAACAGATCACCGGAGGCGCGCGCACCGGGCTGCGGTTCCGGGGATGTCGAACGGCCGCTGTCGCCGCTGCCGATGGCGGTGGCGCAGCCGCCCCCCGTCAGGGCCAGGGCCGCTACGGCGATCATCAGGCGTTTCATGGTCCCCCCCACGCATGTCTGTCGGCGCAATAAAGCGACTGCGACGGGCAGGGCCAAGTGAAAACGCGGTTAGGCGACCAGACGGTCGAGAACCTGAACCTCATCGAGCCCGTCCACCCAGAGGGTCTTGGTTCGTGACGTCGCGCCTGCCACCAGGTCCAGCCGCGATCGTGGCAACCCCAGCGCCCTGGCCAGAAGCTTGATCACGGCGGCATTGGCCTCGCCGTCAGCCGGGGCGGCGCGCACGCGCACGCGCACAAGGCTGTGGCCGGCCTCATCGGTCTGGATGGCGTCGATCCGGTCGGCTCCACCGCGCGGCGTGACCCGCACCCGCAGCCGGCAGCCGCTCACCCGAGCAGCTGGTACAGGGCCGGAGCCGCCGTATTGTGGAAGACCATGCGGACGAACTGAAGCCCCAGCAGCACGATGATCGGGGTGATGTCGATGCCGCCCAGCGGCGGAATGATGCGGCGGAACGGTTCCATCAGGGGGCGCGTCACCGAATCGAGGAAGCTGAGGATCGAATAAACCGCCCGATTGCGGGTGTTGATCACATCGAAGGCGACCAGCCAGCTGGCGATGGCCGAGATGATGATGCACAGAATCATCAGCCCGATGATGGTATCGACCAGCCAGATAATGGCTGCTGCCATGGAGACGTCCTCGCGCTTGTTCGACCCTGCCTGGTCGATGTGGAGGCCGCTTCTAGCGGTTCGTGCCTTAAGCGCAAAGCCCGCGCTTGACTTCATCGGCCGCTGGCAGCATTAGCCCCGCTCCGTTGGGGCCGTAGCTCAGTTGGTAGAGCGCGTCGTTCGCAATGACGAGGTCAGGGGTTCGACTCCCCTCGGCTCCACCAAGACCTTCAGATCAACGACTTACCTCGGGCGAGGCGGCGCTGTTACGCACAGTTGCCCCGCAGAGGCCCCATGTCGCTCGCTACCAACGTCGTTCGTCGCGGTGGTTCCTACTATTTCCGGACCCGTGTTCCGAAGGCGCTCGTGCCGCTTCTCGGTCGTTCCGAGCTGTGGAAGAGTTTGCGCACGAACGACATTTTCGACGCACGCCTACGCGCGGCTGCGCAGTCGGTGTTGATCCAGCATCTCTGGGTGCGATTGCAGCCCGACATGACGATGCAAGACGCGAACCAGATCGTGAAGGAATGCCTGGCCGCAGAGATCAGGAACTACGAACGGCTGCGCGCCGACCTTTCCGGCATGTTCGGGGGAAAGCCTCCGAGCGCCAACCTTGGTTCGCACAGACGGGCGGAACCTTCACTGCCTGTAGCGGAAAGCGGTCTCACGGTCTCGAAAGCGGGCCGACTCTACATTCTTCATCTTCAGGCAGCTGGCGAGGTAGGTCGCAAGCGGATGCAGGACTGCCAGAAGGCCATCGATGCATTCGAAGCTTGGGGAGGGGACATCGACATCGCGGCGATCAGCGCATCCGTTGCCGGTCGCTACATGGCGGACCTGCTTCGTTACCCCGTTAACGCATCGAAGAAGGCGCGCTACCGCGATTTGAGCTTCGCCGAGCGAGTGGAGGAGGTCACGCGATCCGGCGACAAGGACACGCTTCACCCAACCACGATCAACGGGAAATACCTGACCCCGTTGAAGCTCCTATTCGACCACCATCGAAGGACGGGATACGCGGACGCGCTACCCGCAAATCCCTTTGTGGGGATTTCAGCCAAGTCTTCTCGCAAGAGCAGGCGCGACGAAAGGCGGCGTGATTTTATGGTCTCGGAAATGCAGCGCCTTTTTGACCAACCGCTCCACACCGGTGCGGCTGCCCTTTCCGGCGCGGGCCTTTACCAAACTGGAGACCAGAGAGTCTCCGATTGGCGCTATTGGGTGCCCCTCATTGGTGCCTTCTCCGGCGCGAGGTTGAATGAGGTGTGCGGCTTGGCCGTCGCGGACTTTCGTCGTGAAGACGGTATCGACTTCTTCCTGATCCGGGCTTCGCTTGAAGAACAGAAGATCAAGACGGACAGCTCTTGGAGGAAGGTGCCTGTCCATAGCGCACTGATCGAACTGGGTCTGCTAGGTTTCGTGGAACGTCAACGTCGCGCCAATGCCGTGAGGCTGTTCCCGGACCTGAAGCCGGATCGATTTAATCATCTGTCGGACATCCCATCGAAGTTCTTCAGCCGTCAGATCGCCCGGATCGTCGATCCTGACCCGGATATCCCCGGCAAGCTGACGTTCCATTCGCTTCGACACACGGTGATCGGGCGCATGAGGTCCGCTGACGTGAGACCGGACGTTTCAAAGCAGGTCGTTGGTCATGAGGATGGAGACACCCACTCCGGCTACGGGCAGGTTGCTCTCGATGCGCTGAAGCGAGCGATAGAGAAGGTCGAATACGAAGGCCTCGATCTGACCCGCGTAAAGCTGCCGGACCACTTGCTGTGCTAGCCAGATGCCTTCCGGCGGCTTCGAGCCTCCCATTCGGCGACATCTTCAGGGTCATATCGAACGCACCCTCCCGCCAACTTGAGATAGGCCGGTCCCTCTCCACGCTGTCTCCAGCCCTGGACGGTTCTATCGGAGACGCCGAAGCGGTCAGCGACGTCTCGAGTTTGCAGTAGTTTGGATGAACGACAGGGCAAAACGAGTTCTCCCGCGCCCGCACCGTCGGAATGACCGCACGCCAACGCGGTCTATCCATCTATAGGATCGCAGCGCGATTTGGTGTGGGAAAAATCTGGCTCTAATCGCCTGATATCAATCAGGATCGTCTTACTGCCCTAGTTTCAGATGGGCCGCCAATCCGAAAGCCCTAGGGATTTTCCGGCTCTCTTGACCCTGACCTCCAGCGTATAAGGTCTTCGAGACTGGGAGCCCTTACACCCTAAGAGCATGACGCAACCTGTATGAGATCGCGGCGGGCATTTGGTCGTCGCCCTTACATCGCTCCGTTGGGTATGGCGAACGACTCCCGTGTAAGGCTCTGAGCTTGAGATGAGACGAGCCATCGCGGCTTGATCCTTACTGATCCTCACACCTTCGCGGGTCTTCGAAGCGGGCCTATCGGGCTAAGCGCGAAGGTCGCCGTCGTCCTAGCGGAGGGGCTGCAAGCGACACTTCCCTATAAGGGGTGCACACGGCTGCATTTCCCAAGAGACCCCAGAGTCTGAGCCGCGTAACAGGCTTCCGATTAGGAGAAGCCCATGCGCGACCACACCCTGTTCTGCACCTACCTGAACGACCTGCTCTGGCAGCGTCGTCAAACTCCCGAAGACCTTGCCGACAAGCTAGCCCACGCTGACACGACCGAAGTTCGATCCTGGCTGAATGGCTGGTCCGTGCCTCGGGTCGAGCAGCTTGGAGCCGTAGCCAGAGCGCTCGATACCGATCCGGTGACGCTGACGTTCGGATGGCAGATTGATGCTGACCCGACAAACGAAGAACGCATCTGGCGGGCGGCTCTGACGCCGCTGGGGGCGGCGTTCCCGAAGTCAGATGACCTCGCGCTTCATATGAGCCGACCGCGCCGGAACATGACCGTGGACGACCCGCATGACGGACGCGAGCCAAAGTCGGTTCCCGCTGCTTGTGGAACGCTTCGGAAACGGTCAGCGGCTGCAAGGTTGGTCTAAGTAAAGGCTTACTTGCGAAGCGCGCTAATTACGCGGTCGAAAAGGGCGTCCGGGCGGACATCCAGCGCTTCAGCGAGTTCGATGAACTCCGACACATCCACGCGGCGCTCCGTGGTTTCGATCTTCGAGATGTAGGATCGCGGCTTGCGAAGACGCTCGGCTAAGTCGCCCTGGGACAGGCCTGCGGTTTTTCGAGCTTCCACCAGAACGGCAACGACCGCTGAGTAGGCGTC